>NZ_NKHR01000001.1:219469-429843 GCF_014467285.1 Xenorhabdus sp. PB62.4
GGAAACAAGCCAAATATCACTGGCGACGTTTTATCACCTGGACTCAAGATACCATGGAGTATGAGCTAAATACGTTATTGGAAGGTTATGGTGATCAATTTGCAATTAATTTTTCTTGAGCACTTAAATTAGGGTAATGGATCTCCAAGTAATAAATAGGAACTTGGAGAATCCAATTCGTTTTGAGTCTTTTCACTGGTTGACTTATTCAAATATTGAATCATTGATTACAACCGAACCATCAGGTTTAATAATAGCCTGATAGTTCACCTGCTTTTCACTATCTTTCATCATATTCCATGTATCGTTATATAAAGGATGACCAAAATCTTCCTGTAACGGATATTGTGATTTATATACTGAGGGGGGAGGGGCATTATTTAAAGCCAAATATTTGCCATCGATTGCCCAGTTAATCATTTTATTTTGCCAATTGGCATGATAATGTTCAGATAAACAAACTATATTCGCCCATGGATCGCATATCCATGCTCCGTTCGGGATAGGCTTGTACTTTTTGTTCCTTGGGGCTATTTCTTTATCTTGAAATTTATGATCATAGGTATGCGGAGGATAATAAAACATGATAAAACAGTGATCATAGCGTGATAGAGGGGAGGGAGAAATAATCTCAATGTAAATAGGTTGTATTTCTCCTGATGTCTCTGTAGTAAAAGAATTTTTATATAAGTTATATATATCCTTCGCCCTGTTTCTTGCTAAATACATAAATGCAGTAATAGATAATTCATTACAATTTCCAACCAGTGAATCATCACGTTTTTTTTCTTCCATTATACAATCATATTTTTCTTCTGGCTTCCCAAGCAGACGTAATTTTCCTTGTAATTCCATGAGCTTGTGCTCTCTTTTAAGACTATTTGTTCTAGAATATCTGTTTTTCCGATCTTCTGATTGGAACTCAACATTAAAATAAGAGATATTTGTAGTTTTACCTAGAAAAACACTGTGAGAATATTTGATGGCTTGTTTTAATATAAAATGAATCATTTTGATATCCTCATTATTATTGTATTATATTTAAATCATATTATTTGTGTATGAGTATTTTAAAATGATACTTTCTACTCTTTTTAAATAAAATGCAATGTTAATAACATAACAATATATTTAAAAAAAATTAATAAATGAAGCAATTTAATTGATTGAAAACAAAAAAATAGTTAAATAAAAAAATCCCCCTGAATATCAAGAAATTACAAAAATAATCAGGAGGAATTATTATTAGATATTTTGCAAAGTATTAAATTACTTTGTCAAATCATCAAAAAATTTTTTCACGCCATCAAGGAAGCTCTTGGAGCGAGGGCTATTGGTTTCACCACTTTTTCCGCCAAAAGATTCTCCCAGTTTGCGCATCAGCTCTTTTTGTTCTTCATTCAATTTAACCGGTGTTTCTACTACCACACGGCAGAGCAAATCACCTTGAACGCCACCACGGACAGATTTAACCCCTTTACTCTTCATGCGGAACAATTTACCCGTTTGAGTTTCCGCTGGAATTTTCAGGCTGACACGGCCATCAAGGGTAGGGACTTCTATTTCGCCACCCAGTGCTGCGGTTGCGAAGTTGATCGGAACCTCACAATAGAGGTTGCTGCCATCACGTTCAAAGATATGGTGAGCTTTGACTTGAACCTGAACGTACAAATCACCGGATGGTGCGCCGTGTTCACCTGCTTCACCTTCACCACTTAAGCGAATGCGGTCACCAGTATCGACGCCGGCAGGGATCTTAACAGACAGGGTCTTGTATTTTTCAACGCGCCCATGTCCATGACATTTACCGCAAGGATGCTTGATGATTTTTCCACGGCCATGACACTGAGGACAAGGCTGCTGAACTGCGAAGAACCCTTGGCGCATTTGTACTTGGCCTGCACCGTGACAGGTTGAACACGTTTCCGGGCTGGTGCCGGCTTTTGCTCCGCTGCCATGACAAGTATCACAAGTTTCCAATGTTGGAATACGGATCTCTTTGGTCACACCACGGACAGCTTCTTCCAGGGTTAATTCCATGTTGTAACGCAGGTCTGAGCCACGGCTAGGGCGCTGTTGACGGCGACTACCACCGAAAATATCTCCGAAAACGTCACCAAAGATATCGCTAAAGTCAGCTCCGCCACCTGCGCCACCACCCATGCCACCATGTTCAAAGGCAGCATGACCATATTGGTCATAAGCAGCGCGTTTCTGAGAGTCCGTCAGGATTTCATACGCTTCTTTAATTTCTTTGAATTTACTTTCTGCATCTTTATCACCCTGATTACGGTCAGGGTGATATTTCATTGCCAGACGTTTATAGGCTTTTTTGATCTCTTTTTCGTCTGCGGTTTTGGAAACTCCCAAAACTTCGTAATAATCTTTTTTTGCCATCGTATTGTTTACCCTTAACACGCACGCACGGGCGTAGAGTTACCTCAACGCCCGTGTCAGTTAACAAGTAACAGGCGCCCTGTTACTTTTGCCCGCTAAGGGCTATTATTTTTTGTCTTTAACTTCTTCGAATTCAGCGTCTACAACGTCGTCTTCTTTTTTCGCGTTGCTTGCGCCAGCGTCAGCAGCACCAGCCTGAGCTTGTTGCTGTGCGATTTCCAGCAGTTTCTTAGACGCTTCAACCAGAGCTTGGATCTTCGCTTCGATGTCAGCTTTGTCTTCGCCTTTCGCCGCAGTTTCCAGCTCAGAAGTTGCTTTCTCGATTGCTGCTTTATCGTCCGCAGTCAGTTTGTCACCCGCTTCTTCAACTTGTTTACGAGTGCCGTGAACCAGTTGGTCAGCTTGGTTACGAACCTGAACCAGCTCTTCAAACTTACGGTCAGCTTCTGCGTTTGCTTCTGCATCGCGTACCATCTGTTGGATTTCTTCTTCGTTCAGACCAGAAGACGCCTTGATGGTGATGTTTTGCTCACGACCTGAATTTTTGTCCTTCGCAGAAACATGCAGGATACCGTCAGCATCGATGTCGAAAGTCACTTCGATCTGCGGAGTGCCGCGCATTGCTGGCTGAATGCCATCCAGGTTGAACTGGCCCAGAGATTTGTTATCGCTGGCACGCTTACGCTCACCTTGCAGTACGTGAATAGTTACCGCAGATTGGTTGTCTTCTGCTGTAGAGAACACTTGGCTATGCTTGGTTGGGATAGTGGTGTTCTTAGAAATCAGGGAAGTCATCACGCCGCCCATGGTTTCAATACCCAGAGACAGTGGCGTAACGTCCAACAGCAGAACGTCTTTCACGTCACCTGCCAATACGCCGCCTTGAACTGCCGCACCCATCGCAACTGCTTCGTCCGGGTTCACGTCTTTACGTGGTTCTTTGCCGAAGAAGTCTGCAACGGCTTTCTGAACCATTGGCATACGAGTCTGACCGCCAACCAGAATAACGTCGTGAACGTCAGAGACAGACAGACCCGCGTCATTCAGAGCAACTCTCAGTGGCTCGATAGAACGTTTCACCAGATCTTCAACCAGTGATTCCAGTTTCGCACGAGTCACTTTAACGTTCATGTGCTTAGGACCTGTTGCATCTGCGGTGATGTATGGCAGGTTCACGTCAGTCTGCTGTGCAGAAGAAAGCTCGATTTTCGCTTTTTCTGCGGCTTCTTTCAGGCGCTGCATTGCCAGCGGGTCGTTACGCAGGTCGATGCCTTGTTCTTTTTTGAATTCGTCAACCAGATAGTTGATCATACGGCTGTCAAAGTCTTCACCGCCCAAGTGAGTATCACCGTTGGTTGCCAGAACTTCATACGTTTTTTCGCCATCAACTTCGTCGATTTCGATGATAGAGATATCGAAAGTACCGCCACCCAAGTCATAAACAGCGATAGTGCGGTTGCCCACTTCTTTGTCCAGACCATAAGCCAGAGCAGCAGCAGTAGGTTCGTTGATGATACGCTTAACTTCCAGACCTGCGATACGGCCGGCATCTTTGGTTGCCTGACGCTGTGCATCGTTGAAGTATGCAGGAACAGTAATAACCGCTTCAGTAATTGGTTCGCCCAGATAATCTTCTGCTGTTTTCTTCATCTTTTTCAGAACTTCAGCAGAAATCTGAGGTGGTGCCATTTTCTGGCCTTTCACTTCCAGCCATGCGTCACCGTTATCGGCTGCCATGATTTTGTATGGCATGATAGCGACGTCACGCTGAACTTCTTCGTCCTGAAAACGACGGCCGATCAAACGCTTGATGGCGAACAGGGTATTCTGCGGGTTAGTAACAGCCTGACGTTTAGCTGGTTGACCAACCAGAGTTTCACCATCCTGAGTATACGCGATGATTGAAGGTGTGGTACGGTCACCCTCACTGTTTTCAAGCACACGAGTGGTTGTGCCGTCCATAATTGCTACACAAGAGTTGGTAGTTCCCAAGTCGATACCAATGATTTTACCCATCTAAACGCCTCCACAAAGAATTCATATATTCGGTCAAGTTACTAAGCTATATGAGGACGAATGTTTGCTTTTCAATGGCACTGATTGCCAGAAATTCCTCATTAGTTATGTTTTCAGTTAGTGCTGAAATACCAGTAGTAACTGTAGTTGATTCTTAGATGGGGCCATTCGTCTCATCATCAAGGGGTCGATTGAAAAAAAATTGAAGTTTAATTAAAAATTTTTTCCCCAAGGCCATTGTGTAGTTGATGCCATCACATTATGATTCGCCGCCTTTTATAGTTTCTTGGCGAAATAAAGCGCCTTGATAACTTTTTTAATATTTTGTTTTATCAGTATTTTTCAGGGGAATTATGAATTCTAGTAAGTTGGCGAACCCAGGCCCGTTGGGCTTAATGGGTTTTGGTATGACAACCATTTTGTTGAATCTGCATAATGCAGGTTTTTTCCCATTGACGTCGGTTATTTTGAGCATGGGTATTTTTTACGGTGGGTTGGCTCAGGTGCTGGCAGGCATTTTTGAGTACAAAAAAGGAAATACTTTTGCTGCGACCGCATTTACTTCTTACGGTATGTTTTGGTTGAGTCTGATTGGTTTGCTTTTCCTGCCAACAATGGGACTGGCAGAAGCAACCAGCCATGAATTCCTCGGCGTTTACCTCGCCTTGTGGGGAATTTTCACTTTGTTTATGTTCTTTGGTACGTTGAAGGCCAACCGTGTCCTGCAATTTGTGTTTGGCAGCCTGACTCTGCTGTTCGCATTATTGGCGATTGGTAATATCACAGGCAATGCCAGTATCTTGACTTTTGCGGGTTTTGAAGGCGTTATCTGTGGTGCGAGTGCTTTCTATCTGGCAATGGCTGAGGTTCTGAATGAACAATATGGTCGTACTATTTTGCCAATTGGTGAAGTGAAACACGCTTAACCGTTTTCAGACAGGATGAGTATTTGTGCTCATCCTGTTTTATATCATTTAGCCCGCTTTGCCTGCTTTTTCTTACATTACTTTTTTTCGCAAATAGAATCCTAATAAGATGCCGACAGCCGATAATGTCATCATATAGTAGGCGGGTGCCAGTGAAGTATATTTCAACAGCAGGGTAACGAGGATCGGAGTCATCCCGCCAAAAATGGCATAGGCCAAATTATATGAAAATGAAATGCCACTGAAACGTACTTCTGCCGGATAACTTTTAACCATAACGAATGGTGCTGAGCTAATCACACCAACAGCTAATCCGGTAATGGCATAAACACTAAATAATTTGAGCGGTTCATCGCTGATATTATGATAGAAAAACCATGTCGCGGCAGCTAACAGAATACAGCCGACGATCAACACGATACCCGCACCACATTTATCACATAAATACCCTACAAATATACAACTCGCCGCCAACGAGATGATCGCAAAGCTGTTTGCTTTCAGGGTAATTGATTGCTCCAGATGAAATACCGTCTGCATATAGGTTGGTGCCATCAGGATAATGACCACGATGCCAGCGGAAAGCAGCCAGGTTAATAGCATAGAGATCGTGATGGCGCGTTTGTGATTAAAGATAACGGATTTTAGTGGCAGCTCTTCCGCCAGCGCCTTACGTTCCTGCATTTCCTTGAAGATAGGGGTTTCATGCAGCCAGCGGCGCAGGTACACGGCACACAGACCGAAAACACCACCCAAAAAGAATGGGAGACGCCATGCCCAATCCAAGACTTCCTGCTTGGTATAAATGGAAGTAATCATGGTTGCCACTAAAGAGCCAAACAAAATACCCATGGTCAATCCTGCTGTCAAAACGCCACAGGCAAAGCCTATGCGCTTATGAGGGACATGCTCTGCCACAAAGACCCATGCTCCGGGTACTTCTCCCCCAATCGCAGCGCCCTGCATGATTCGCATCAGCAAGAGCAGTACGGGAGCGGCAATGCCAATCGCATCATAGGTGGGCAGCATTCCAATGATCAGTGTTGGTACGGCCATCAGGAATATACTGAGTGAAAACATCTTTTTGCGCCCAATAAGATCACCAAAATGAGCCATGATGATCCCACCTAACGGCCGAGCTAAATAGCCGGCAGCAAAAATACCAAATGTTTGTAGTTGCCTGAGCCATTCAGGTATATCCGCAGGGAAAAACAGTTCTCCAAGCGCAACGGCAAAGAAGACAAAGATAATAAAGTCGTAAAATTCCAGTGCACCACCCAAGGCGGCCAAAGACAGAGTTTTATAGTCCCGCCTGTTTAATGAACGATTTTGATGTTGTGACATAAATTACCGATTTATAGTTATAAAATGAGGTTTTTTATTATTATTTTCAATGAGTCGATTTTTATTGTGACGAATGAAAATAAAACTTATCCTATATTAAAAGGTGTTTATTCTGCAATTTTTTAAATGAAACGACTCTGGTGATATGTCGCTTAGGTTTGGGCAGAAGGAGAACTTACGTCTGTCTATCAGTTTGTATATCAGGAAAATTTAAAATGGAAGAATACTCAGCCCACACGTTGAATAACCTTTTATCAATTAAGGTGCGGAGTGCTCTTCCACAGCGATATTAATATCAGGGATTATTTTGCCAGATGTTGTTTCAGCAGTGACATAACCGTTTCAATATCCGGTGATGAGGGATGTCCAACGATTCGTTGCAGTGAAGCATCAAAATTTTCGTGCCACACGGGTTCAATAACGTGATAGCCATCATCACGTAACTGAGAAATGTTGCGACGTGTCGCGTTCTTTTCCCACATTACGTTACCCATAACCGGAAAAAACAGTACAGGAAATGTGGAGGCCAGAATGACAGTCGTTAATCGGTTGGTCGCGCCACCGTGGGCAGTGGTCGCCAGTGTGTTAGCAGTGGCAGGTAAAACGGCCATAATGTCATGATCCGCTACAATGCGTGAAGGTTTGTCTGTTGGCCAATCGTGTGGCGACTCTCCGCTGATGACCCGGTCTGCATAGAGCGCAACAGTTGATGCGGGTAAAAAGGTGGTGGCACTGTTTGTCATCAATACCGTCAAGGTACAGTCGATTGTTGCCTTAATTGCTGAAAGATATTTTGGAAGGAGGGTAATATCCACTGACCCGGTTGCACCAATTAAGATCCGAGGTTTTATCTGTGGAATTATTTCAGCATTTTTCATCGGTAAATTAGCCTCTTATTATTATAAAAATGGATGATTAGAGATTGCATGAGTGTGTTTCAGCAACCTATCTAGCTGCACCAAGTAAGAATCTCTACCATGTTCTTGCCATTCCCGCGGATATCCCAAAGAAACTTCCAAATGAGCAACATCTTGAATATATTCGAGATTAGGGATGTGTAAATGTCCGTATACCACCATGCGAACTCCTTTTCTGGATGCCCACTGATGAGTTTTTTCACTGCCACACCAAATGGAAAATTCGGTATTGCGTAAAGATTCAATCGGTTTTCGGAGAAGGGGAAAATGGCTTATAAGCACGATATCTTCACCGTCTGGAATAGCGTTTAAACGTTTTTCAGTATATTGGAGACGTTCCCGACACCAGTCGATAATATTTTTATGGGGGTAGGTTTTCAGAAAAAATTCGTCAGAGCTGATGACACCACAACGACGGGCGCGTTCTATGGCCTGCTCCGCCGTATAGTCATCAATATTTCTGAATGAATAATCATATAAAGTAAAAATAGGGGCAATGGTAACGGTTTTACCATTGCCCATGCGGTAATGGCGAAACTCATCTTCAGGGGTGAGCACGTTATGCTGTCGGCAAATATTGACCAGATGTTCATAACGCAGTACGCCAGGTAACTTTAATTGATCTCTTGGTGTACACCAGAGTTCATGATTCCCCGGCGTCCAGACGACTTGGGCAAGCCGTTGGGAAAGCATACTGATGGCCCATGTAAAGTCTGATTCCTGCTCTGCAATATCACCTGCCAGCAGAAGCCAATCATCAGGTGTTGATGGCCTGAATGATTCGACTATAGCTCTATTTGTTGCATGAGATACATGTAAATCACTGATAGCCAGCAGCATGAGCCCACCTCTTTGTTTCTTATTTTCCTAACATCCTATTTTCCTAACATCCTAATTTTCCAGAAAAATCAGGGTGTTCCCGGAGGGGCTTCTCCCCATCCCCAGTTGGGCACGGTTTCGCGACGAGAAGGAGCGGCATTAGGTTGAGAATTAGCTTCAGCTCTACGTGAACCCCATTCGATATAACCTGCAAAGGCGGCACGAAATTCAGGATCAGATGGCAGGCCGATTTCATCAGCAGACTGCATCAGCAAGTCTACCCATCTTTTCCTTTGTTCTGGCTGAATGCTTCTGCCTCTGTGGCGGCTTAACATGACTTTGAAGCCACCGCGCTCATTGGTATAGCGCTTTTCGCCACCGAGTACTTCTTCCAACCACATGGCTACATGACCAGGGTGATCGGATTTCATGTTTTGGAACAGCGGAGCGAGTAGCTCATCTTTTTCAACTTTGGCATAAAAGATAGTCATGAGTTTCATGAGGGCCTCACGACCTCCCATCCATTCAAATAAGGTCGGTGCTTCATTTGCCATAATGTAACCTCTCATATGAATATATTTATTAATGATGTTGCGATACAGGCAACGGCTATTTGTTGATATCCGTTACCCCAACTCCAAAGACGTAATGGCCTTGACCTTATCTATCTGCCCCTTTGGAATGAGATTGCCTTTGTACATTCGGTATGTGTTAAAGAGTCCCTTTAGCCCATACTCGTTAGCCAGTTGAAGAAAGTCGTTGTTATCGGTTTCGGGAACATCCGCCGATATAGGTAAGCCATCAGAGATTTGTGCGAATGCGGTAAGAGCCAACGTTTCAACAACTTCGGCATTGTCGGCATGGAAAGGGCCTATTCGGTAGCCATTTTGGGATCGCCTTATGCCTATGATCCCGGAAATTCCTGTTCTGGAATAAGTACAGAATCCATAACGCCCTTTTCCCCAGAACCAATTGGCAAGTAATGCACCTCGATAAACGCCGATGCATTCCGCATCATATTTGATGACTTCATCAATATTGGCTGGCGTGATCAGAATGGCACCTGATGGGGGTATGATTTTTTTCTGGATGGTTCCAGAAAGCCGGACATTACGATAATGTTTAACAAACCCCCTTTTTTCGTAGAGTGACGTTTTATCCCAGTTACCATCACAGCCAATTGTGCGATGTTCTGCATAATCCATAGACCATTTCCATATTTTCCCTGCACAAATACTATTGCGGAATTCTGATGGTATGAGGAAGTTACCACCGAATGAGTAATGATCTGAATAACTGACCATCGATATTGATGCGATAGGCTGCATATTATGATGGGCGATAAAGAAAGCATCTGGGTCTACATTAAAGAAACAAGCTGTATCGCCCGAACTAATATCCCAGTTTTCATTATTTGCCCAATTGAGAACGATAGAATTCCATTGACTCAGATTCACCGAACGGATGAGACACGTTTGAGTGCTCCTTTCATTCATAATCAATATATCCTCTCGAATAGGGTTGAGTACCAGTATGGTGTGGTCTTAAAGTCCAAGTGATTTACTGATAATTTCTTGCAACACTTCGCTGGTTCCACCGTAAATGGTCTGGGCACGGCTATTCAGCCAATTCTTGCCCACAGTGGAATCACGCAGGTAACCTAGCCCTCCGTGCAATTGCAGGCAACGATCTGCCACTTTCATTTGAAGTTCAGTCGTCCACCACTTGATGCGGGCGGCATCCACCAGGCTGAAAAGACCTTGGTTAAAGAGATCAACGGCGTTATCAAGGTAGATTCGGGCAATTTTTACTTCAGTATCTAATTGCGCGAGCATAAAACGGTTGTATTGAAAGGAGCCAATTGGTTGATTGAAGGCCGTTCTTTCTTTCACATATTCCAGCGTGCTCTGCAATATATGTTCTGCACTGGCAACCGCCACGGTTGAAATACTGAGGCGTTCGCGGGGCATCGCTGACATAAAGTAATAGTTACCAAGGTTTTCACGGCCAAGCAGGTTGGTAATAGGGACTTTGCAGTCATGGAAAAAGAGTTCAGCCGTGTCGCTGCCATTCCAGCCAATTTTCTTCAATGGCTCCCCTCTGGAGAAGCCGGGCATATCCCGTTCTATTGCCAACAAGCTGATGCCCTGACCTTGTTGCCCTTGTTCTGTTTTTACGGCGACAACAATCAGATCCGCGTTGATGCCATTGGTGATATAAGTTTTGCCGCCATTGACCAGATAGTAATCACCCTGACGTGTAGCCACCGTTTTGATGTCGGCGGTATTGGAACCCCCACTGGGTTCCGTCATGGCAATAGCCGCCACTCGTTTTCCGCTACACAATTCCGGCAACCACCTTTTTTTCTGTTCCTCATTACCAAGGGCAAAAATATAGCTGGCAACAACATCGTTATGAGCAACGATCCCCGGTACAGTCACACCTGATTTGATGAGTTCTTCTGTCAGAATTACTGCGAACCGGTAATCGCTTTTTCCCAGTCCCCCAAATTCGGGAGTAACACTCATGCCTAATAAACCAGACTGACCTAACTTCTCCCAAAAAGAGCGTTCAACCAGCCCATTTTCTTCCCACCTTTGATGTTCAGGGACGATTTCACTTTCAAGAAATTCACGGCAGGATTTCCGGTAATTATCAAAATTATCAATCTCAACACGCATATTCACTCCTGATTCTTTGTCAGCTCATGGTTTTACTCAAATCGCCTTACTCAGTAGTATTTTTTTGATGACATCCCAATGTTGGTACATAGCAAAGTGATCCCCCCCAATGTGGATGAGTGAGGTATTGCCAGAGGTGTAATTTTTCCAGGCTTCCATGTCCGCCAAAGTGACATGAATATCGTGAGTAGCAGAAATCAGCACCAGTGGGTAATTCACCTGTATGTTGCCAAACTGGGGAAATTGGCTGCGTATCCGGTAATCACTGCGCAGTTGGCGGATGATGGGTTTTATTAGCGCAGGCTCGTTCAAAATGGCTTCAGGCGTCCCTTGATCCTCTTTGGTTTTTTGAATCAATTGCTCATCTGTCCATTCATGCCGTTCATCTTCTGGTTGACGATGAGGAGGGACAGAGCTGGATACCACGCCAAATAGGGGAGAAATGCCATGGTTTTTCATTAATGCCTGACCCACCGCGAGACTCAGCACACCACCAAAACTATGGCCAAAGGTAATCCACTCTGTCATGCCTTGTGCCTGTTTTTGTTGGAAGTCGGCCCAAATATCTGATGCCAGCCGTTCAACCAGTGAATCGAGATCGTGAATTTCAGGCTCTTTAGCCAGATGACCACGACCTGGGATCGCAACAGGTTGTAAAATTGCGGATTTGGTTGTCATAAGATCATTTAGCCAGGGGCGATAAATGGCTGTTGTTGCCCCGGCATGTGGAAAGGCATAAATCACCCGCCTGCAATTAGTGTCCATTTGTTCTCCGATCGCTGGTGGTTTCTCTCTCTGCTTCTCTTTCTATTAAGAAACTGACAATGCGCTCAGCAACCATAATGGTTGTCAGATTGGTTGGCATGGAGGGAATGGTGGGAAACAGGGAGGCATCAGCGACTGTCACGCCAGTAATACCATGCACCCGACCGTCTTGCTGTGTGGCACTATCAGGATCACTACTGCTACCCATTCTGAGCGTTCCGGAGGCATGCCAGCCAGGATTGACAAGGTTCTTGATTGCACTGTTCATGATTTCGTCGTTATAAATCATGGAGTGTGACCAAAATTGTATGCCATCAAGGAAGGCATCTACTTCTGCATGGTGTAAAACCTCCCAAATTTTACGTACTCCCCCTACAAGGCGAGTAATATCTGATGGGGTACGGGTCAATGGCAGATCAATTTGGGGCAATACCGTAGGCGTGACGGAACTGATAAAGACCTGTCCTTGAATCTCCGGACGCATCAACATGACAGAAGCGCCAACCAACATTGGATAAGCAACACGATCTCTGAACCCTGGCACAGTGTCACTGGCAACATTGTTCAGCAAGCCAATTTGCACATCGACTTTTTCGTCATAACCGCTGCAAATGCGGGCAGCAATTTGCCGCCACGGCAGGCCTGTTGTACAGACACCTGCTTTAGGTAGCGCCCAGAGTACCACTGAAGCATGGTCAGTTAGGTTTCTGCCAACGGCGGGCACTTGTGCAACAATAGGGATACCTAATCTGCTCAGGTGTGCTGGATCCCCCACACCTGAGCGCTGTAATAACGTGGCTGAGCCAATTGCACCAGCGCAGAGAACAATCTGTCCGGCCTGATAAACCCGCTCTTCTCCCGCCTGAATGATTTTTACCCCCGAAGCGACTGTGCCATTAAAAATGACCTGCGTGACCAGTGCATCAGTTATCACGTGCAGATTTTCTCTGTTCAGAATCGGTTCAAGGTATGAACGATAAACATCCACTCTTTCTGCGCCATTAATAACATTGGCGGGCACAGGGCCGACGGCCGGATCTTCACCGATATTGAGATCATCAACGTATGGCACACCAAACTGTTCGCAGGCACGGGCAAAAGCCATATCAAGGGGATGGATCTCGCCATTCGGAGGTCTGCGCAGGCACATTGGCCCCTGTGAACCGTGGTTATCATCACCAATACGATCGGTGTCATTTTCCAGATGCTTAAACCACGGCAGAACCTGTTCCCAAGACCAATCAGGGCAACCCATTTGGGCCCATTTATCGAAATCGCTCGGAAATCCTCTCAGGGCAATGGCACCGTTGACTGCGGAGGAACCACCGAGTACTTTTCCTACCCGATAATTGAACGGCTTACGTTCCTTGTGCTTGCGAGCCTGTTGTGTGTCATCCTGATGAACGTGAGGGGCAATGAGAGCGGCGAACCGATCATCATTGCGCACATTGGCTTCGTAATCCCAGTTATATCCTTCCAATACCAGTCTTGACGCATCTCTGAGTGGACTGGCGGGGTCATGTACATCAGATTCGTGGCCTGCTTCAATCAGCAGTACGGATTTCATGCTGTTTTCAGACAGGCGCGATGCTGCCACGCATCCTGCTGAACCGCCACCTACCACGATATAATCGTATGCTTTGGTCATAGTTCATTTACCGCTTGAGATTGAACGATTGTTTCGATGATGCGAGAGAAAGACTGAATGTTGGAATTCATGAACAATCCTTCGATGATGTCCTGTTCGCCAACAGGTGTAATGTTAAATTCCTGTCGCAGTGCACTAAGTAAACCAACGGCATGCAGTGAATCACCGCCAATATCAAAAAAGCCATCGGTGACATCAAAATCATCATGCTGAAGTTGTGCTTGCCAGAGTTTCAGGATCTTTGCTTCTATCTCATTAGCGGGTTTAACCGGAGCATCAGAGTGTTCTTCGGTATCAGACCAGGGGATAGGCAGCGCTTTACGGTCAATTTTTCCATTACTGGTTAATGGCATATGGGACAATAAAACGTAATAACTGGGCACCATATAAGAAGGCAGTGTCTTGCGGGTAATCTCCCTCAACTGGTCTTGAAAATGGCTTGGGGCATCCAAAATTTCTACAGTTTCAGGTACAACATAGGAAACGATATGCCGTTGCCCGGTTTTGGGATGCACGGGAGCATCAATAACGACATGGCTGGCGTTTTCATGGCTCAGGAGGCAGGCTTCAATTTCACCTAATTCAATGCGGTATCCATTGATTTTTACCTGATTATCTTCACGTCCTAAAATTTCTATCAAGCCATCGGCAATATATCGTCCCAAATCTCCGGTTCTGTACAGCCGCTCACCTGTGACGGGATGAGTAATAAAGCGCAGTGCAGTTTTTTCTGCATCGCCCAAATAACCTTGGGTCACTCCGTCTCCGCCAATATAGAGTTCCCCCGTTACCCATTTGGGGCAGGGTAGCAGCCAATTATTCAGAACATGGAAAGTTTGATTTGCCAACGGCTTGCCATAAGGAATGCTTTTCCAGTTTTTATCAATTTCCTTGATTGGATAGTGTATCGACCAGATAGAGCCTTCAGTCGCTCCTCCGAGACTGATGATCGCAGTATCTGGCAGGCTTTCCCGGATACGTTCTGGCAGATCGACAGGTATCCAGTCTCCGCTCATTAGGATTAACCTTAATTTGGTCTTGGACAGAGCAGAACCATTTCTGTCTACCAGTATTTTCACGGGAGCCGGAACACTATCCCAGATAGTAATTTGATGTTTGATTAGTATGTCTAACCAGATTTTTGGGTCATTGGCCGTTTCAGGCATGGAAAAAATAACTTTTCCTCCTACTCCCAACAGCCCGAAATAGTCATAGACGGACAAATCAAATCCAGCCGGTGCGACGGATAATACAGCGTCTTTTTCTGTGATGTGGAATTTATGGTTGATATCAAACACCGTATTTGCCGCATTACGGTGAGAAGCCATGACACCTTTCGGCTCTCCGGTTGAACCGGAGGTAAAGATGACATATGCCAGATCATCTAATCCCTGCACTGAAGGCATGGAAGACCAGCGTGTTGTCTCCATGGCGCTGTGCATAGGGCACTCATCCAGGTTTATCCGAAGCAAATCCGTCAATTCATCATGTTCAAAAACCGTGCTGCCAGTGATAATCCCTTTGGCTGAACAACGATTGAGCAAATTCATCCGGCGTTCGGCAGGAAGTTGGGGATCGATAGCCACGTAAGCAGCTCCTGACATAAGGACACCCAGTAGCCCGATTACCAATTCTGGGCCTTGTGGCAAGGATACAGCGACAATATCATTGGGACGAATTTGGGCTGAAGTGCGAAGTTGTTGCGCGATTACGATGGCTTTGTTGACCATTTCCGCATAGGTAATTTGTTTTTCTCCCTGAATAAGCGCGATTTCATGGGGGAATTTGGCTGCGGCCTGCAAAATCATTTCATGCAGCAGTTTAAGATCGAACGCGATATCTGTTGCATTGGATTTTGCCCGCTCTGCCAGATCTGATGCGGGCAACTTCACCAATGATGCACTTGTATCCCATACGGAATCATCTTCAGCACAAGTTGCAATCAGCGTCAGATAGGTATCCAGCATGGCTTCTACCATGCCATCAGGGAACAATTCACTGACAGCGTTCCAGTTAATCTGAACAAGACCATCAACCCGCACAATTTGGTTCTCTAACCAGACTTGTGGGGTTTGATTGCTGTTATAAATTTGGGTAGCGTCCGTCCAGCCGATATCTGTTACCACATCGTCCAAATTGGCCGTCAGGGTATTGCTGAATACTACGGGAGCTGTTGCTGCCCGGTTGTTATGACCCCGGCGGGTCAGCTCTCTCAAAACCTGAACACCATTGTAGGAACAATGCCAGCGATTCATCATCAAATCAGTCTGGATTTGCACTAAACGATCATGGAAGCTTTCTTCTTTTGTTCCCCGTATTCCCAGTAACATGGGTTGAAGAAAATTACCGACAACATTTTCTATGCCATCAAAATAGGGACGCCGCCCGAATTGAGTGATAGTCAGCGTAAAAGTTTGGTGTTTCGACCACTGACGAAGGACTTCTGTATAAATGCCGAGAAGTACTGTTTCCAGAGTTAGCTTGTGTGCTTCCGCTTTCTGCCTGAGAGCCCGCAATGTTTCAGCGGCGATTTTTCTACTGTAACGCTTGAACGCAGGAGAGGAAATCATCTCAGGAATCGTTTTCAATGGTAACTCTGGCGGTTGCGGTAAAGTATCTAACTGCTGTTCCCAGTAGGCTTTGTCGCGTAACCCTTGTAATTGCCCTTGCAGATAACGCTCTGAGTTTATATAAGTGTGAAAATTCATATTAGCAGCTAATATGGGTAACTCATGACCTTGATAAATTTTCCACCAGTCACGTAATATCAGACGAATACTATGAAGATCCACAAACATCATATCGAAATAAACATGCAGGCGAGTAATATTGTCATTAATTATTGTTGCTCGTATATCGAATGTTGGCGCTTTATCAAGGGGGAGTAATTGTGTTTCCATTTCCTGACGAATATTTTCCAGCATTTTATCTTTTTCTGATGCTGGCCATTTTCTACAATCCTGAATAGGAATGATGTAATTTAATGGAGCCGGTAAAATCCGCTGTTGCCCATCTAAAGATAAAGTTGCCCTTAACATAGGGTGATATTCAATGATTTTGTTCAATGCGTTATTTAATGAATTGATATCTAATGATTGAATATCTAATTCAGTATATAGGCAACTGGTTAACCCTCCTAGTTCCAGTCCGGGGTTACGCCCAATTAAATAGGCATATTGAATATCTGTTAATGGAAAATTTACTGTCTCAATCGTATCTTCTTGTAGCGTTATAGGGATGGTAATATTTATTAATGGTAATCTATTTTGCAGCATCCCATTAACCTGTTTTTTCAATTGGGGTAACTCTATTTCTAAATTTTTGTTTTCTGGTTTATATAATTCAGGAGAGGTAGAGACTTCTAATCCGGATTCTTGTAATGCCTGGAGAAAATTTTTCATGCATTATCCCTTAGTAATTGATTGGTAAGTTGATTTATGTTTTTTTGAAGTTGCTTTTTTTCTCTGAAATAAAATAGTGTTGGGAATATGGTTGAATTTCTTAACAAAGAATCCATTTGCAGTTCACCAATTTATTTTGGTGAAAATAAACGAAAAGCAATACATTTTTAAATGCCTCATTAATTTTATTAAGGTATTTAGTTTTATTTGTTGGTTTGCTTTTACACAAAAATAACACTTTTATAACTAAATGTAATATCAAATAATAATATTTTATTAATGATTATTGTTATATAAAACATACGGATACTGACCAAACTTAAGTTTGCAATAGCATAATAATTCCTGACGCCTCACGAACTTGCTAATCTTTTGTGGACAAATTTGAGATTTTTAGCCAGCTCAATCGTCAGCGCTTATAACTGTTTTTATCAAGATCATATATAGTTAATGCTTTTGCACTGTGAATAAAAGCATTTTCACCTTTCATTAATATTACTACGCCAATTCCCTCAATTAACTCTTCTCGTGTTAATCCACTTTCTATACCAGATATACCAGAACGAATGTGGTTTCTGAGTGATTCATCAGAAGCTGAGGCTATTGCGATTGTGATAGTAATTAACTCTTTGAATTTTTGGGGTGATTTTTCATTATTCAGTGTTGTAGTGTAAAGTTTTTCAAATGCAGATGTGATATCAGATGAAGCATGAGTCAGAAAAAGTATGAATTTTTTTATTCACTGTTTGTGTCTTACTCATGTTTTCCTTGAAGACTAAAATGCGTGAAGAAGAGCGTGACTCGAACTCATAAAGAGCAATACTTATTATTATATTGTTATTACGTGATTTTTTGTCTTTTGAATAGTGAATATATGAAATCATCGTATCTCCATTGTTTTTTCTCTGGCTAAAGTTATCAATCAGAATTTATCTTGTTGATTTTTTTAATAATTGTATTTATCCGATATTGCTTAGATAATTTTTGTATCATTTATTTTAAGGATTTTAATAACTGATTGTTATTAATTGATAGCCTGTCCCTATCTTTCTGATAGGAAAAGATCTATTGATCTAACTATAATATTCAATATAATAATTGAATTACGGGTATCGAGTATTCTGAGTTAGCGGTTATTTTGTACATGGATTCATGAAACGAATGTTCCAATATTAAGTTAACAAATTTACATTCGCATACCCCACATTTTATTTATAAGCTGTGTTTAAGTAACTTGAAAATTTTGTTGAGGATTCAATATGAGTACATTAATTGAATTAACCGAAGATAATTTTGATAGTGTAGTCGGTACTAAAGGGATCTGTGTTGTCAGATTCTGGGCACCATGGTGTGGCCCGTGTCGTGCGGTAGCGCCAACGTTTAATCAGTTATCAATCGATATGAAAGATAGTGCTACTTTCGGGGAAATCAATATTGATGAAGCCTATAATATCACTATGAAATATGGTATTCGCAGCATACCAACGACATTAGTATATAAAGATGGGCAACCTGTAGATTCTCTTGTTGGCATCGCTTCATTAACACAATTTAAGAATATGGTTTCTCAAAATTTGTAGTTCAGGTTGAGTTAAATTTGAGGGTTTGAGGAGCCTGCCTTACCTAACAGTCCAAACCAATATCATCATTTGCTTTTAATTGGTAAAACAAGGAGCATTTAATGTCTGTTTATACGAAAGTATTAATTATAGGAACTGGCCCTGCTGGGTATACTGCGGCGATATATGCGGCTAGGGCAGGTTTTTCTCCTATTGTTGTCTCCGGTTTGGAACTGGGCGGGCAATTAATGAATACCACTGATGTTGAGAATTGGCCGGGAGAGCCGGGAGGGACAACAGGCCCTGAACTTATGTTAAGAATGGATAAGCATGCGAAAGAATTTATTCCGGAAATAATTAATGACCACATAGTTTCTATTAATTTTGATGCTAAACCCTTCTTGGTTTCAGGGGAGAAAAATGAATACCAAGCAGAAAGTATCATTATTGCAACAGGGTCAACTGCACGTTATTTGAATCTGCCTAATGAAAATAAATTACATGGTAAGGGACTCTCCTCCTGTGCGACTTGTGATGGCTTTTTTTTTAAAGGTCAGGATGTTGCAGTAATCGGGGGTGGCAACACTGCCGTTGAAGAAGCATTATATCTTGCTAATATAGCAAGGCGAGTTTTTCTGATTCATAGGCGAGCTGAACTAAGAGCGGAAAAAATCCTACAGGACAGGCTGATGGCTAAAGTCAGTGAAGGTAAGATCGATATACTCTGGAATACAGAAGTGAAAGGGTATATAGAATATCAGAATGAATTTAAAGGACTCTCTTTAATAAATACACTTGATGATATCTTATTTGATCTTCCTATCAGTGGCTGTTTTATGGCGATAGGCCATGATCCGAATACAGGTTTTTTACAAAATAAATTAAAGCTGAATGATGGATATATTATTGTTAATGGCAGATCTCACCATTTTGAAACAATGACATCAATCCCCGGGGTATTTGCGGCAGGGGATGTTGCTGATAACAAATATCGTCAGGCAATAACATCAGCAGGTTCAGGCTGCATGGCGGCACTTGATGTAGGAAAATGGCTACAATTTAATAACTTATAATATTATTAATTCATTAAGGCCATTCAGAGATGACTGGATGGTCAGTTTTCAAATGAAATAATTAGTACCTCTCTTTATCAATTAATCTGCGCATTTCTGCCAGTATGTAAATACTGGCTTTTATCATTATATGGTTGTTCATATGGATTGGCATTTTCCCTTATATCTCCCTTGAAGGATAAGGCATTACACACTGGATAAGGAATAAAGCGGCATAGATTGTTTATCGTTGACTAAAATTTCAAGCCAGACTAATCTATCAATCAATAATTATATTGAATGATTTAATGAAAGCATTGTGCCTCATGCCGCTTTTATAGAACAGGAGTTTTTATAATGTCGCCTAACAACATATCCTCTACAAGCAACGATACATCACAGATAAAACCCCATTCAAATCAGCGTCTGGCGTTTATGGTTCTAGCAATCGTACAGTGTATTCTTATTTTCACGATTGCAATCGTTACAGTTCCACTTCCAAAAATCGCGATAGAGTTCAACCTCACATCTGCTGATCTGCTTCTTGTTCTTGCTGCTTACGGACTCCCATTCAGTGGCTTACTATTGTTTGGAGGGAGGCTGGCCGATAGGTTTCAGGGACGACGGATGTTCGCCGTACCTGTCCTTGTGTCAGTCATAGGTTTGCTCAGCACCCGCAGTCTACTTCCAGCCGGAATTGATGAATCTCACCAGCATCGGTCGAAATTAGACCTGATTGGTGCAATATTCGCTACGTTCGGTATTTCCTTAAGTAGTTATGGCTTGATATTAACTGGCGATCATCCGTGGACATCGTCAGTGGTATTGCTCCCACTACTGATCGGTCTTGGCTCATTAGTTGCCTTTGCCGTGCTCGAACGTTTCGTCCGTGACCCACTCCTTCCTCCCGGGTTTATTTTCGAGCGGAACCGGATCACAGGACTATTTGGCATGTTTCTGGCGGCCGTAGGCTCAGGAGTTGTCAACTTCGTTTTATCCCTCTACTTACAACAAGAACTGGGATGGACACCACTCATGACAGCCGGCGCATTCCTGCCGTTTGCAGTCGCGCTCATCGTGACCGGACAAATAACAACACCTTTAGTTGGTCGCATGGGGGCGGCACGGGTGACAAGCCTGGGGTTGCTTATCGCTGCTATCGGGCTTGGGTTGTTGGTCGGTATTGACAAAAACACAACTTACGTCGTGGGATTACTGCCTAGTCTGGTTCTTGTCGCAATAGGTATTTCACTGGCTTTTTCAGGCTCTGCGGTACTTTCCACAATGAATGTTCCGCAACAACTGGCGATTTTACTCACAAACCGTAATCATGTTGCATTAGGGAAACCTCACCATGAATAACATTCAATCAGAGGAAAAAAGCCCGAAAGCCTCATCGGGAATAGTACCACCAATGCAAAAGCAGCGTGATATACCTGTCTCCATTTATTTGCTCGGATTGACTATATTCGTACTCACTACCTCTGAGTTTATGGTTGTCGGTATGATGCCATCGTTAACCGGCGTGTTTGGAGTCACTGTCGCAGATATTGGCTACCTGATTTCACTCTACGCTATCGGCATGGTTATCGGTGGACCGATACTGACAGCATTATTTGTCACGTTACGGGTTCCCAACAAGCAGGCATTACTTTGGCTACTGGCTCTCTACAGTGTTGGCGGCATTATAGCTGCAACGGCAGGGAGTTATCAGTCGATGGCTATTGCCCGCGTTATCACTGGCATTGCCGGCTCTGCCTGTATCGGTATCTCTTTGGCGATCTGTGGTGAAGTCGTCAGAACAGAAATGCGGGGAAGAGCCTCATCAATTGTACTCAGTGGCATGATGCTGGCGACTGTTTTAGGCGTACCCGCAGCAACCGTTATTGATCAGAACATGGGCTGGCGTTTGAGTTTTTGGTTGGTTGTTATATTCACTGTCATTTGTGCTTTGATTATATGGGCGCTGGTACCTGCTTCACGTAATACTTCGGATATTCGTATTGGCGATCAACTTACATCGTTTCGAAATGGGAAACTTTGGGCAGCTTATGCGTCAAGTGCCCTTATCATCGGAGCATCTTACGCAGCTTTCAGCTACATCTCAGCAATTTTGACTGAAATTACAGGATTATTGCCAGCCGTCGTGCCTATTATACTCGGTCTTTATGGTGCAGCGAATGTAATTGGCAACACGATTACCGGCCGTTTTGCTGATAAGTATACTTTCGCAGTGCTGACCATCGGGATTAGCATTCTGGCTATATCGTTACTGATATTTGCGCTTTTTCCAGAAAGCCGCTACATAAGTGTCATTGCCTTTTTAGTGATTGGTCTTGTGGGGGTTCCTATGAGTCCAGCGATGATTACACGTGTTATGCGCGTGGCAAATGCAGGTCCTCTGGTTAATAGTGTCCATGTCTCCATTATTAACAGTGGGCTGGCATTTATCGCATGGGCAGGGGGATTAAGTATTGGTGCAGGATATGGGCTTATATCACCATTATGGATCGGCCTGATTCTGGCTATCTTTGCCTTGCTTTCACTCACACCACTTAGTGTTAGGATTTCAATGAAGTCATCTTAAATGAATTAATAGAGAGGCAAAAATAAACATCTTACAAGATAATAGCACTGGATTTGTGAACACCAGCGCTATTTATTAAAAAAATTCAAAGTAACGTTCGGATACCTCAAAAACGTTCCATTAGGCTATTTTCCCAGCAACTCCCCCGACGGATTAAGTTTTGCCCGATTCGATACCGTTACAACAAATAACTAAAAAACAGAGCAGCTAAATAGAGGCCAACACCGTAAGAAGTATGCGCCATTAAGCTTCTCAATCTTAGTGTATTAGGTGCGGGAGTCTTGGATGCAGCCATCCCCATTCCCAGACCCGGCTGCATAATAAAAAAAGGTGCAATGACAGTAACGATTCCCATGATTAATGCAGGAAGGAACGTTGGATTTTTTGCCCAATCCAGTCCCAAAATAAGCAACAGAATGCCCGCAAAAATGATGCCAATAAGATAATGAGCAAACCAACCAATCCCGCTTTCCCCTTTCACAGGTTCGGCCTGTAGAATGCTTGTATGGGTAAATTGCCCTTTGGGCATGTGTCCAATCCAGCGTCCTACCAGGCTATAATTCAATGAGGGAATGCCGAAACAACGTCTTATGAAAACAGCCCAAAGATCCATGACAACCGTTGAACCAATACCAATCAATACAGAATAAACAATAAACTCCAGTCCTTCATTCATCTGTTGCGCTCCTCCGAATTGTGGTTATCCATAATAGTCAATCAATCAGCAGGTACTCGAAATGGCACAGAAACTCTGATACCATTACATTCAATTAATGCCTTGAGTGTAATAATGGTGGAAGTGTAAAGTCAATGTTTGATAAACAACTTATTGTCGAGATTGCAGAAATTGCCAAGGTGCTAGGAAATCTTCATCGGTTGACACTGCTTGAATGTTTGGTTAACACTGAACACCCTGTGGAAAAGCTATCAGAGCTTTCCGGTTTGTCAATTGCTAATACTTCGCAGCATCTCCAGCAGCTCAAACGTGCAGGATTACTTCAGTCTCGTAAATCAGGAAAGCATGTGCTTTATCGCCAGAGCGAAGGGCCCATTATGGAAGTTATTTCGGTACTCCAGCAATATGCCGAATTTAACCGCAAAGAAATGCGCAGATTGATTGATGATTCAAACAACCAGGAAATAATTTCATGGGATGAGTTGCTGGACAGAATTAAGGAAAACAGCACGATATTACTGGATGTCAGGCCAAAAGAGGAATTTGAACAAGGTCATTTGCCGGATGCCATCAATATCCCTGTAGAGGAGCTGGAAAACCGCTTAGACGAGATTTCTTCCAATCAAGATCTTGTTGCATATTGCCGGGGCCCTTACTGTGTTCTTTCTGCTAATGCTCTTGAATTATTGCGTGCTAAAGGTATTCGCGCCCGTCGCTTTAATAAAGGATTCTCTGGCTGGAAAGATGCTGGAATGAATATTGAAGTTAAACCTTAAAATCAGTGTAATCAGGCCGATGACTGGCCTGATTACATTACAATTTGAAATCTACCGGATAGGTATACTCCATTTTTGTGATGAAACTCTTGTAATAAAATATCAACGGCGTGCACTTTTTGGTCTGAAAGCAGTCACAACGGTTTCATCCGTTTCCACATAAGGACCGTCCAGCAGTTGGATACAATAGGGAACGCTGGCAAAAATTCCTGCTACTAATACCTTACCATTTTCGTCTTTCAATCCTTCCAGCGTTTCTGCGATGGCTTTGGGTTGTCCGGGGAGATTAAGAATTAACGCCTGATTACGGATTACGCCTACCTGACGGGACAGAATGGCTGTTGGAACGAATTGAAGACTGATTTGACGCATCTGTTCACCAAATCCGGGCATTTCACGATCAGCAATTGCGAGTGTTGCATCTGGTGTGACATCGCGGCGTGCTGGCCCTGTTCCCCCGGTGGTCAGTACCAGATGGCATCCCAGCTCATCGACCAATTCACACAATGTTTGCTCAATCAGGATTTGCTCATCAGGAATAAGGCGGGTTTCTACGCTAAAAGGTGTGGTAATCGCCTTTGCCAGCCATGTTTCCAGTGCGGGCAGTCCTTTGTCCTGATAAATACCATTGGAAGCCCGATCGGAAACGGACACGAGACCAATGCGTAATACGTTCATACGAACCTCAATTAACGATAAAAATAGAGAAGATGTTGTTGATGAAATGAAAAACAAAAGGCGACTCATTATGTCGCCTTGGTATAAGAAAAAATAGCGTCTCGTTTGAGATTACAGCAGATCAGCGATCATGCTCTCAAGTTTGCCTTGGTCTACGGCAAACTTACGGATACCTTCCGCCAGTTTTTCAGTTGCCATTGCATCTTGATGGTGGTTCCAGTAGAACTCAGCTTCAGTCAATGGTTCCGGGCGTGCTTTAATTTCGCCTTCATAACCTAGCTTGCGCTCAACTTCACCTTCTGCTTCAGACAGTTCTTTCAGTAATGCAGGGGAGATGGTCAGACGGTCGCAGCCAGCCAGTTCCAGAATTTCACCAGAGTTACGGAAACTTGCACCCATTACAACTGTGTTATAACCGTGCTCTTTATAGTATTGGTAAATTTCAGAAACAGAAATCACACCCGGATCTTCGTGTGGTGCGAATTCTTTCTTGTCTCCATTTGCTTTGTACCAGTCAAGGATACGGCCAACGAATGGAGAAATCAGGTAGACACCGGCTTCTGCACAAGCACGCGCTTGGGCAAAGGAGAACAGTAAGGTCAGGTTACAGTTGATACCTTCTTTTTCCAATTGTTCCGCAGCACGGATGCCCTGCCATGTGGAAGCCAGTTTGATCAGGATGCGGTCATTACTGATGCCTGCTTCGTTGTACAGTTTGATCAGGCGTTTTGCTTTCGCTACGCTTGCTTCGGTATCATAAGATAGACGAGCGTCAACTTCAGTAGAAATACGACCTGGGATCAGTTTCAGAATTTCCAGACCAATGTTAACTGCCAATTTGTCGCCGGCATCGATAATTTGCTGTTCACGGGAATCGCTTTGACCACGCGCCCATTCAACGGCTTCATCAATCAGTTGGCGATATTCTGGGATTTGAGCTGCATTCAAAATCAGGGAAGGGTTGGTGGTCGCATCTTGCGGCTGATACAGTTTCATAGCCGCGATATCCCCGGTATCTGCTACTACTGTGGTCAGCTCACGCAGGGAAGTCAGTTTATCGGTCATGTTTAATATCTCATCGTTATACGTAAAATCGTTGGCAACATTGCCTCGCCATCCCGTGATAATAACATGGTCAAGCGTGGCTGTAAGGTAGGAAAATCCTATCGCTGAGATTCTCCTCTTTCCGTTCTTTTTTGCTAAAGTGGAGAAGGTCTGGATTATTAGGAAAAAAATGATGCTTATTACCATTTCACCTGCAAAAACACTCGATTATGCAAGCCCGCTTACAACAGAAAAATACAGTCAGCCGGAATTATTGGGAGAATCTCGGCAATTGATTGAGGTTTGCCGCATTTTAACCCCTGCGCAAATCGGCAGTTTGATGAGCATTAGTGATAAATTGGCGGGCCTGAATGCTGCCCGTTTTGGTGAGTGGCAGCCAAATTTCACACCAGAAAATGCCCGTCAGGCAATTTTAGCGTTTAAAGGTGATGTCTATACCGGTATGCAGGCCGAAACTTTCTCAGCGAATGATTTTGAATTTGCCCAAACGCATTTGAGAATTTTGTCCGGTTTGTATGGTGTTTTGCGTCCTCTCGACTTGATGCAGCCTTATCGCTTGGAAATGGGCATTAAATTGGAAAATCCGCGTGGTAAAGATCTGTATCAGTTTTGGGGTGATCGTATTACTGACAATTTGAATGCAGCATTGGAACAGCAAGGTGATGAAATTTTGGTCAATCTGGCATCAGATGAATACTTCAAATCGGTCAATACTAAAAAGCTGGCAGCCAGGATTATCAAGCCCGTTTTTCTGGATGAAAAAAATGGCAAGTACAAAGTTATTAGTTTCTATGCCAAAAAAGCCCGTGGATTGATGAGCCGCTTTATTATTCAGAATCAATTGACTGATCCGGCTCGGCTGGTGGAGTTCAATCTGGAAGGATACGCGTTTGATGAATCCCTTTCTAAAGGGAATGAGTTGGTATTTAAGCGTCCAGAGCAGAACTAATTACTCCTATTAATTATTCCTATATTATGCTGTTGTTTTTTGGAATTTATTTGAACAATTGATGTAACGTTCAGGTTTTAGTTGCCAGATTCACAACAGCATTTTCAACTATCCAATTTGACCTTGTTTAATATTTTGCATTTTCTATTGATATTAAAAGCGTATCATTCAGTTAATTAATCTGTTTAATCAAAAACAGGTTGTATCAAACTTATTAGTTGAATTTGTATCTGAGCTGTTATTTATTTTCCTTTGCTTTCAATAAACATGCCATCACAACAATATTCAATTTATTAATTTAATATTGTTCTGTAACCTGACTCCAATTAACAACTTTGGAGTTTTCTATGTCTGTTTCAAATGTCATGCAGTCAAAGATCCCCATTGCGGTTTATCTTCTGGGTTTAAGTTTGTTCGCGATGGGAAGTTCGGAATTTTTAATCTCGGGTGTGTTACCGAAGATTGCCGAGGATTGGCAAATTTCTTTACCATCTGCGGGAATGCTGATTTCGGCTTTTGCTGTTGGTATTTTTCTTGGCGCACTACTTGCGATGATTGCTCTTGTTCCAATCCTGCTTGATGCCTATTTGCACCGTAAGAAATTATAGAATTTATTAATGTCACTCCAACAATTAATGTCGGAGTGACAAAAATGGTGTTATTTCGGTGCTCTTTCCATCAAAAATTCACGTAACATTGAAAAATCAGCAGGCATCAAGTGGGATAACAAATCCATATCCGCACGTTCAGCCAATTCTTGTGGCAATGGTAATGTCTGGCCGAGGGTCGCTTCAACGCTTTCTTTGAATTTCGCCGGATGTGCAGTACCCAGGAATAAGCCGTATTCTCCTTCCTGCAACTGATCACGCAGGACACGATAAGCAACCGCAGCATGCGGCTCGGAAATATAGCCTTTTGCCGCGAGTTCGCGCATGGTGCTCTGGGTGGTTTTGTCATCTACCACACCGTTAGCCAAGTCACTCAGTGCCCAGCCTTTACGCTTGAACAGTTCTTCAATACGTGGCCAGTTATTAGGCTGGCTGACATCCATTGCATTGGAAAGCGTTGCAATGGTTTGATGTGGCTGCCATGTCCCTTCCGCTAAATAACGGGGAACGGTGTCATTAACGTTGGTTGCCGCGATAAAACGTTTTACCGGAAGCCCCAACGATTTTGCCAGCAGCCCTGCGGTTAAATTACCGAAATTGCCGCTTGGCACGGAAATGACTAATTGTTCACGCTTCTCCGCAGGGATTTGGGCAACTGCTTCAAAGTAATAACAGATTTGTGCCAACAATCGGCTGATATTAATGGAGTTAGCTGAATTGAGATGCAGGGCCTGTTTCAGTTCTTCATCATCAAAAGCTTGTTTGACTAATGCCTGACAAGCGTCGAAATCGCTTTTTATGGCAACCGTGTGAATATTGTTGCCTAGTGTACAGAAAAGTTTTTCCTGTAATGGGCTAATCTTGCCTTCAGGATAAAGGATCACGACCTGTACATTATTCAAGCCATAGAAAGCATGGGCAACGGCAGCACCGGTATCACCGGATGTGGCAGTTAAAATAGTAACAGGCTGTTCTCCTGCAATTTGTGCAAGAATTTGTGCCATGAAACGACCGCCAAAATCTTTGAAGGCCAGTGTTGGCCCGTGATATAGCTCCAGTGAAGCGATATCATCTTCAACATTTGTTACCGGGGCAAGGAAGGCAAATGAATTTTTAACCCGGGCGGCCAATTGCTCTGCGGGGATCTCATCACCAATAAATGCGGCCAGAATTCGTTGGCTACGGCTGATAAAATCTAGTTTTAATAATTCGTTGATCTCATCACGGCTGAATTCTGGTAAGTCCTGTGGAAAAAAGAGTCCTTGTTGTTTGCCCAATCCCTGTTTTACCGCCTGTGAAAAACTAACCTGCTCGCTGCTGTCTTTTAAGTTATATAATTTCATGGTTACTCTACCTGTCGTGCGCCTGTGAGATCCAGACGGCAAATATGGACAAAACCTTCATCATTCTGTACGTAATGTTGTTGCAGCCACTGTGCGACTTCTTCTGCTACTGCCATTTCATGACAAATCGCAAAGAGTGTAGGGCCTGAACCGGAAATACTGCATGCCAGTGCGCCCAATTTTTGGACTGCTTCACGTGCGTTGGCAAAACCGGGCAAGAGTTGAGTGCGATACGGCTCTGCAACAACATCTTTCATCAATCTGGCGGCCAGATCTGATTGTTGGGTATGGCAGGCATGAATGAAACCGGCAAAATAACGGCCGTGATCAATGATGTCCTTGCGGGAGTAATGCTGCGGCAGGATCGCCCTGGCTTCTGACGTGGAAACTTTGATGCCGGGATAAGCCATTACCCATAACCAATTATCAAACGCAGGCACTGTCTGGCAAAGGGGCTCATCCTGAGACAATATCAACTGTAATCCCCCCAAATAGCAGGGAGCGACATTATCGTAGTGAACGCCACCAGAAATGCGTCCTTCTAATTCTCCCATCATGTCCAGCAATTGGTTGCGGCTAAATGGATGGCCTTCATATTCATTCAAGGCCACCAGACTGGCGACCACAGAACAGGCACTGGAACCTAATCCTGAACCAATCGGCATGTTTTTTTCTAATGTCATAGCAACGGGGAGTTCTTTTCCCAACCGTTGACAAAAAAGCTGCCAGCATTGGTAGACAATATTATGTTTTGGATCGGCAGGTAGTTTGCCGACAAATCGTCCCTTATTATTCAGACTGAAACTTTCAGCTTTACTTACGGAGACACAATCTCCAAGCAACGAGCCATCAACGGGAGAAACCGCTGCGCCGAGCACATCAAATCCGACGCCAACGTTCCCGATAGAGGCAGGCGCATAAACCCTGACAACCATTAAACCCCCAATTTCCATGACAGAGTGCGTAATATATCAGCAAAAACCCCTGCTGCCGTTACATCATTCCCTGCACCATAACCGCGCAGCACCAGCGGTATGGGTTGATAATAACGGGTATAGAAAGCCAGTGCGTTTTCACCATTTTTGACTTTATAGAGTGGATCATTGCCGTCAACGGCGACAATTTTCACCTTACAATGGTCTTGTTCGATGATGCCAACATAACGCAAAACTTTTCCTTGTTCTGCTGCGTCTGCCGCACGTTGGCTGAATTCCTGATCCAACTGCGATAAATGTTGCAGGAACTCATCGACATTGCCACTGGAATCGAATGAAGCTGGCAATACAGGTTCAACATGGATATCTTCCAGCTCCATTTCATAACCTGCCTCCCGGGCCAGAATCAGCAGCTTGCGGGCAACATCCATGCCGGAGAGATCGTCTCGTGGATCTGGTTCTGTAAAGCCTTTCTCTTTCGCCAACAGGGTAGCTTGTGAAAGTGTCATGCCTTCATCCAGCATACCGAAGATGTAGGAAAGAGAACCGGACAGAATGCCGTTGAATTGGACTAATTCATCGCCTGCATTGAGCAGATTCTGTAAGTTTTCAATAACAGGTAATCCAGCACCTACGTTGGTGTCATACAGGAATTTACGCTTCGATTTTTCTGCGGCCTGACGGATTTGGCGGTAATAGTCCATCGACAGGGTATTGGCTTTTTTATTCGGTGTGACAACGTTAAAGCCGTCGCTGAGGAAGCTGGCATATTGCTCTGCAATAGCTTGATTGGATGTACAGTCCACAATGACCGGATTCAGCAAATGGTACTCTTTTTCAAGGCGGATCAATCGGCTCAGACTGAAAGGTTCAGTTGCCTCTGATAGTGCCTGTTGCCAATTATCCAGACAAATTCCTTGCATGTCAGTTAACAAGGCACGGGAATTAGCGATACCACAGACCCGTAGTTCAATGTGTTTTTGTTTGAGCCATGTTTGCTGGCGGCGGATTTGTTCTATCAACGCATTTCCTACACCACCCACGCCGACAACGAAGACTTCAACCACTTGTGCGGTGTTGAACAGCATTTGGTGACAGAGCCGGACAGCAGTCGTTGCCGCATCATTCTCAATAACAGCAGAAATAGAACGCTCAGAAGATCCCTGTGCAATAGCAATAATGTTGATATTAGCGCGTGTCAATGCAGAGAAGAAACGGGCAGAAATGCCCCGCTGAGTGCGCATGCCATCTCCAACCACAGAGATAATGGCAAGATTATCCATCACGTCAATCGGATCAAGCACACCATCTTTCAATTCCAGATAAAACTCTTCCGTTAATGCTTTTTGCGCCTTCTCCAGCTCTTTTTGCGGTACACAAAAACTGATGCTGTACTCCGACGAAGATTGCGTGATCAACACGACGGAAATACCTTTTCGAGACATAACGGAAAAGACCCTTGCCGCCATCCCAACCATGCCCTTCATACCGGGGCCGGAAACGTTGAACATTGCCATGTGGTCAAGATTGGTGATGCCCTTAATCGGCATGTTTTCGTCTTTTTGATCACCATTGATGTGTTCATTGCCAATGTTATTGCCAATGAAAGTACCCTTCGCATCAGGATTGGCTGTATTTTTGATCAGGCAAGGAATTTGAAATTGGGCGATAGGCGCAATGGTACGGGGATGAAGGACTTTTGCACCAAAATAAGAGAGTTCCATCGCTTCTTGGTATGACATGCTTTTCAGCAAGCGGGCATCAGCAACCGCTCTTGGGTCGCAAGTATAAACGCCATCTACGTCAGTCCAAATTTCGCAGCAGTCTGCCCGTAAACATGCCGCCAGCACTGCGGCTGAATAGTCAGAGCCGTTGCGCCCCAATACCACCAATTCACCGTTTTCATTGCCAGCGGTGAAACCTGCCATCAGGATAATATGGTCGGAAGGAATGTTAAGTTCCGCAATCCTCTTGGAAGACTCAAGAATATCAACGGTAGATTCAAGATAATGCCCATGTGCCAGAAGGTTTTTGACGGGATCAATCACAGTCACTTTATGACCACGGGCCTGTAATACCGCTTCCATGATGGCAATCGATAGTTTTTCGCCACAGCAGATCAGAGATGCGTTAATGCTATCAGGGCACTGCCTCAACAGGGAAATGCCATGCAGGGCTTGTTTCAGATAGGCGAGTTCACGTTCCACGACACCTTTCAGACGTTCATAAGCAAATCCTGCTTGTTGTTCTTTCAATCCCGACAGCAAATCAGCAAAAATTTGGGTTGCATCGCTAATATTGGAAACAATATCTTGCCCTGCGACCGTTTTTTCGATCATCGCCACGAGGTGGTTGGTAATCTTTGCCGGTGCAGAGAGCACCAGGGCGACTTGCCCAAGGAGTAACTCATTCTCGGCGATATTTGCAACGCTCAGTACACGCTGGTGATTTGCAACTGAGGTGCCCCCAAATTTCAGTACTCGCATTAACATTCCTCTCCTGATTTTTGTCCAAAAAAAAGCCCGTATCTTGTGGGATACGGGCTTATTATTGTTTTATGTATATGCGTCAGCCCGCACCGCAACTCATGGTTCCGGTGGTAATCGTAGTGGTTGTTTTTGTCGTAACCATTTTTTTCGGGCTGTTATGGCGCATAGTTTCCTGTCTGTCTTTTAATTTGTCTGACCCCCTATTGGTTAAATTAAACTGTGGTCAATGTCAAATATTTTTTATGGCGAAAGCAGAAAAAAACGTCATTTTCCGTATTGTAATTATTCAAAATATGACAAAAGGGACACACCATTATCTGGCGGGTTTGGTTATTTTCTAGCATTTAATTTTACAAAAAACATATTTTGTAATTGTTTTATCTTTATGATAAAAACATGCGTGTTTAGACGCTTAGGAGCCGAACTAACCCCTTTTGGCATTCAGGTTTTCATGATGATTGTTAACATATTTTATTCAAATTAATAACAAATGATCTAAATTAAAATTAACAATTACAATTAATGTTAACGTGCTACAATTGATTTTGATATGTATCAACAAAAGTTAGTTTTTTTAGAAGGCAAATGCATTACTAGCTGTTATATTGCTGTTAATAGACTAATATAGTGCCTTGTTTAAATCGGGTTTTTCGGGTATGTACCCTCCAAAAAAAGCGACGCTGGCTTTTAGCGTAAAACATATCAAAACATTTATTTTGGGCATGAGCTGGTTTTCTGTGAATCAGAACAAGATCAGCATATTTTCTTTTAATAATAACAGCTTATGTCATACAGATTCTGTTTTTTAGCGATTTTAGGTAGCAACCATGCAAACCCCGCACATTTTGATTGTTGAAGACGAAATTGTCACACGCAATACCCTCAAAAGCATTTTTGAAGCTGAAGGGTATGTCGTTTATGAAGCCACTGACGGCTCAGAAATGCACAACATTCTGTCAGATAACGATATCAATTTAGTGATTATGGATATCAATCTGCCAGGTAAGAATGGGTTACTTCTTGCTCGTGAATTACGTGAGCAGGCAAATGTCGCGCTGATGTTTTTAACAGGCCGTGACAATGAAGTGGATAAAATTCTTGGTCTTGAGATCGGTGCTGATGATTATATCACCAAGCCATTTAACCCACGTGAATTAACCATTCGTGCCCGGAACTTGCTTTCTCGAACAATGAATCTGAGTCATTATTCAGATGATGTGCGTCGTCAAATTGAAAGTTACAAGTTCAACGGGTGGACGCTGGATATCAATAGTCGTTCTCTGGTTAGCCCAATGGGAGATCAGTACAAGCTGCCCCGCAGTGAATTCCGTGCGATGCTTCATTTCTGTGAAAATCCAGGAAAAATTCAGACCCGTGCAGAATTGCTGAAAAAAATGACGGGCCGTGAACTGAAACCTCACGATCGGACTGTTGATGTTACTATCCGTCGTATTCGTAAACATTTCGAATCGATCCCGGATACCCCGGAAATTATTGCGACCATCCACGGTGAAGGTTACCGTTTCTGCGGTGATTTAGAAGACTAATCAATACCGCCAAGGTATTGTGCTGTATTTGTCAAAAAGCCCCGATGTCTTATGGCATCAGGGCTTTTCTTTTTGACTGTTGCTTGATTTGTGGAGTACTTATTCTTTCCACGGCATGATCGGCACGGCGCTGATTGCATTTTTGGGAGAACCATCGATCACTTTGTCAGAGTAAGTTAAATAAATCAGAGAATTACGTGTAGGATCATAGAAACGCACAACCTGAAGTTTTTTAAATACTAAAGAAGTACGTTTCTGGAAGACAACTTGTCCTTTCTTGGGCGATTTTTTTATCTTATCTGCCAATTCAATCGGGCCAACCTGTTGACAGGATATAGCTGCATCAGATGTATCTTCGGCCAATCCCAGCCCTCCCTTAATCCCCCCTGTTTTAGCTCGGCTCAGATAACAGGTAACATTTTTAACATCAGGGTCATCAAAGGCCTCTATCACTATTTTGTTATCAGGGCCAAAAAGTTTGAATACGGTATCGACAGAGCCGATCTCTTCAGCATGCAGAACTACAGGAGAAAAGAGTAAGGTAGCCGCTATCACTATTTTCTTCATTGTTACCATATTTAGTCCATTTGAATTAAATAAATGCAGTGAAAATATCTACCATTAACATATAATGTAAATCAATAGTTCTAATGTAATCATTTTCACCATGAATGCACTTGTAATAAAAAATCATGGCATTATAGCTGAATATGCACTCAAAACGAGCAGATTGTGGTTTTTTAGTCCACTTCTGTTGGCTGCGTGTCTTTCTGAAATACTCTTAAAATAGAGATAATTTTTAGAAATTCCCCATAGTTGCTGAGGCTAACAGGACATCCAGTCAATTGATTGTCGATTTATTTTTTATTTAAGTTCATAGTGTTACCTAATCCATTAAGACAGTGCTTGACATATTATCAAGCCTGCCATTAATTTATTCCAAGTCTAAACTTGTTTAATTTTGTTGGTGATTTATTTGAAACATAAGTGTAACAACGATCGTGCCGAACAGAATATAGTTTAGTTTCTTATTATTTTGATTGCGATTTGTTCTATTGAGTAATAATAAATTTCGTAACTGATTTACTAAGATAGAACGACTGCTACCACCCTGCCTGAACGGTAGGTAAGTAGTATCCTAAAAACATGTTGTTATCATTGGGGAAATATAAATATTGCTTATAAATAAGACTACGGAATATATACATTCGGAAAAATATTTTGGTTTTCAGGCTAATAAGTAAGTTGTTTTACATTTATATGATTTTCTTTTTGTCTTAATGACTTAGGGATATGTATGGATCAAACCAACATCATTCGGGATTTGCTGCATTGGGTAGATAATAACCTAGATCGTCCATTGTCCCTTGATAATGTTGCAGCAAAAGCGGGTTACTCCAAGTGGCATTTACAGCGTATGTTCAAGGATGTGACTGGTCAGGCAATTGGCTCCTATATCCGCGCAAGACGATTGTCCAGAGCTGCTGTTGCATTACGTTTAACCAGCCGCCCTATTTTGGATATCGCTTTGCAATATCGCTTTGATTCTCAGCAAACTTTTACCAGAGCTTTCAAAAAACAGTTCGATCGAACGCCAGCATCTTACCGCCGAAGCGATGAGTGGTATGCCAAGGGGATATGCCCACCTATTTTGTTGGATAATAAACCGTTGCCGGCACACAAATTCGTTACATTGGAAGATAAGCTGCTTATTGGTACTGAGCATACGTGTAGCTATATGCTTGAACAGTGGTCTGAAGCTTGCAAAAATATGCGTGATAATTTTTGGATTAACTATTTACAGGACGCTGAAGTATTACCGCCCAGACTTTATGGGCTATACCATACTACGCCTAGTGCGGAGCATGAGGAAGAACAGACAGTTTTCTATACCACTGCAATAGAGCCTGAATACGCTACCTTTGATACCAAGGGCAGTAGCCCGGTTATCCTGCCCGGCGGAGATTATATTTCGTTCAGTTATTTTGGTGATAAAGATCAATTACAAGAGTTTCTCTTTACGGTTTATGGCATTTGTCTGCCTGTATTAAACATCACTCGCAGAAAGGGATACGATGTCGAGCGATATTACCTCACTAACCTTGAATGGAAAAATCTTGGGAATGAGTCTCAAAACCATGTTGTGGAATTTGAGTACCTCATCCCAATTGAGCGTTAACCCTGTAATTCATCCAAGGCGGGCATATCCAGATGTGTAATATCGCCCGCCGTTTCAACAATCCAGCCTGAAGCAAGCCATGGGCTATCCTGATAATCTACCCGTGAGATAGAGCAGTTTCTTAGCCTCAGACGACGTTCTGAATTGGCCGGAAGTCCCAAAATTGAACAGACTAAACTAACCAGTGCTATGCCATGACTCACCAGTAAAGGGCGACTGCCTGCGGGCAGATTGAGGCAACTTTCCAATGCAGCCCGCATACGTACAGATAATTCATTCATCGATTCACCTTCTGGGATTCGCCCGTTTGGTGTACCATCGACAAGACTTTTACGCCAGAATTCCTCTTCCGGTGTGAGGGAACTCAGTTCGCGGTTTTCCAGAACGCCCATATGTAACTCGCGCAAACGCGGTTCCAATATAATGTCGCACCCACAGGCTTTAGCGATGATTTCTGCGGTTTGTCGTGTTCGACCAAGGTCACTGGTGATAACATGAGTAATGTTTTCTGATTTGACTCTCTGTGCGACCAGATGAGCCTGACGCCGACCCATTTCAGTCAAAGGACTGTCGGATTGCCCCTGAATACGACGAGCCACGTTCCATTCGGTTTCGCCATGACGAACAAGATAGACCTGTAACATAGTTATTTTCCGTTATACTGCATCATGAAATAATTCAAAGGATAATTTATTTATTATGTACCACGTTATTGCAGCAACAACTAACCCTGCGAAAATAAAAGCGATTAGCCTTGCATTCGATGATGTTTTTGGCCCAGGTACTTACCGTATAGAAGATGTCAATGTAGACAGCAGTGTACCTCAACAACCTATTGGCAATACTGAAACCCGCACAGGTGCCCGTCATCGAGTTATGGCCGCCCGTCAGGTTCGGCCTGAAGCTGATTTTTGGGTTGGGGTTGAAGCTGGAATTGAAGATGACATGACGTTTGCCTGGATGGTGGTTGAGCACAAACAAATTCGGGGAGAATCGCGTTCTGCCAGTCTGATGCTGCCTGAAAAAGTATTGGAAGGCATTCGTGAGGGACGCGAACTTGGCCACGAAATGGCTGACGTAGCAGGCATTGATAATATCAAGCAGAAAGGTGGTGCAATTGGCTTTTTCACCAACGGTATTCTGACTCGCACCAGTGTGTATCACCAGGCTCTGATACTGGCTCTTGTACCTATTCATCATGAAACTTACAAAGAGTTAAATAACTAATCTTAACAGTACGTTATATTTAACAGTACTGTTTCCAATAATATCGCTTTTTCAGGAACGTAGCTTTTTCAAGAACAGGGTTTTTTAAGAAATCGCTTTTTCAAAAACATAGCCTTTCCAAGAAATAAGCTGTTTGGGGTCATGGCTGGATGACCCCGAATAACGTTTGTCCTGTTATCTTACACTGGCTATTTTGATAAATTAATAGTGGTTATTTTAACAACTGCGTTTCCAGCCACTCTTTAACATGGGCTGGCGCTGCTTTTAAGCTGTTGGAACCACGCGTAATGGTGGCAATGCCAACACTGAGCTCGTCTTTTAGTTCACGCTGACTCATTTGCCCACGCATCAATTCCTGAATAATCCGAACCCGGGTTGATAAAGCTGTACGCTCATCGGGGGTCAATAATAGTTGTAAAATAGAATGTTGCAAATTTTGTTCAAATGCTGTTTGTAACAACCCCACAAAAGTGAGCCAGTCATCGCCATCTTCCGGGGAAATAGCCGGATCAATCAAATGATTTTGTGCCATAATTAACTGCCATACTATCTAACTAGTACGGCAGCATATCATATTTAAATTACTTCATAAATTAATAACGTTTTTGCCATTCAGCATCAGTCAGCACGTTCGACATTTTTCCCATAAAATTATGATAAAACAGATCGTAGGCAAGCACATTTTTGACATAAGCGCGTGTTTCAGAGAAAGGGATGCTCTCAATAAAGGCTATAGGATCAATGCGTCCGGAAGTATTCGCCAGCCAACGATCAACATTCGTCGGGCCAGCATTATAGGCGGCACTGGCAAGAATACGGTTATTGCCAAAACGCTGGTAAACCGAGTCCAAATAAGCGGTGCCAATTTTAATATTCATGGCTGGATTCATTAATTGACGGCTGTTGGCATAGCCTTGAATTTTTTGACTCTTCACCGTATGTTCGGCGGTTTTTGGCATGATTTGCATTAATCCACTGGCTCCTTTAGAAGAACGCGCTTGTGGATTCCAGGCACTTTCCTGACGGGCAATCGCCATCGCATAACTTTGTGAAATATTTTTGTCTGACGTAAAGTTCGCAAATTCGTTTTGCCATGCCAGCGGGAAACGTTCTTCAAGATGATCCCACATTTTCCCCGTAATGGTGGCTTGTACACTCAATCCTGGCCAATGCCGTTCAAACGCATAACGTGCTAATTGCTCCTGCTTCAAGCGATTTTGGGATGAAACCAAGCGAACCCATTCTGAGCGAGCCAAATCATCCATGTTCCAATACAGTAATTCATGGATACGCTTAATTGCAGGCATATTGGCAATGGAAGCATCAGGTCTTTCTGCTTTATTGATCATCAAGGGATAGGAGATATGTAATTTCTGGGCAGCTACCATAGGATAAAAACCACGGTGCTCAGTCAGTTTGTGCAATATCGCATTTCCTTCCTTATTCATCCCTTGGCTGAGCAGGGTCATGGCACTCCAATATTGCCACTCATCTTGCTGCAAACTTGTTTTTGGCAACAACAAAAGCCATTTCTCAAGCTCAGCATAATTATTATCTCGCAATGCCAAACGGGCACGTCGTTCAAGCAATTTAGCAGATTGTGAATTCTGAATAACCTCATCCCGCCATTTTGCCTGTTCTGGCGTGATATCTCCCATCAATTGCCAGGCTACGATATCTTTTAACTGCTGCCGCTCGGTATCATTCATTTTCTGTGCACGAACAAATGCAGGAATATTAACTCTGGCAAGCTCAGCATCTTTGCGGGCGAAACGCGAAAAGACAGTCATGACAACCGAACGGGTGAAATCTGTCGGTGCCACGGTTGTGACAAATTGTTCAATCAATGCAGGATCTTGTTGCAGTTTGATCAAACGGGAACCTAATTCCTGATAGTCTAATGGCAAGCGTTTGGCAAGATAGATAACGAGAGCGGTGTTATTTGCTTTCATTGCCAATTCAATACGCTGCAAGATGAGATTTGCAGAGAGATATCCATCGCGCTCCCAAACATCGAACAGCTTATTGCAATTGTCAGGCAATGAATTGCCATTCAGCCAAATCTTTTGGGCGCCATTCCATGCAACTTGCTGGTGGCCTGTAGCCCATTGGGCGAAGTAATAATCGCAGCGTCCTGCAATCGAACTTGGAGGATTGGGGCTGAAGGCTAAAATGCCGGCCCAATCACCATTGTTAGCCAGCACATCAATAAATTTGGATGCCAGTGAATGTGCAGGTGGCAGCGTCGGATGGGTATTAATAAAGTGCTGAACTTGCTGGGGAGTCGCAATTGCCAAATCCTGAGTTAACTGGCGATATTCAAGATAGGGATATAGTGGATAATCTTTCAGCGTGGGCATCAGGCGTGCAACCTCAGCCATATTTTTGTCATCCCATGCCTGTTTTATTTCTTGATAGCGTTGGCGCTGAGCATCCAGAGAGTCAGCATGTGCTGCTCCTGCAACAACAGAAACCATACTTACAGCGATTGTAAAATGCTGCCACTTACTCATTGCCACATACCCCTCTGGAAGACTACTATCAGTGCTCAAATGCACAATGCCTAAACGCATTGCCAAAATATAGTGTAATTATAATCATATTATTGGTGTGATTTATTACAACTGATGAATGCGAAAGGGAATGTTGGGTTAACCCTAATTAGGTAACAACACGATACGTAAAATTTAGGGTAAAATACGCTCTCCAAGCCGCATAAGCGCAAATGAATCTTAAAATTTCCTGGTTAATTAAAAGGTAAAATACATTGGCTCAATATGTTTATAGTATGCACAGGGTTGGTAAGATTGTTCCCCCGAAAAGGCATATTCTGAAAAATATCTCTCTAAGTTTTTTCCCCGGAGCAAAAATTGGTGTTCTTGGCCTTAATGGTGCGGGTAAGTCAACCTTGCTGCGCATCATGGCAGGTATTGATAAAGATATTGAGGGCGAAGCTCGCCCACAACCTGGTATTAAAATTGGGTATTTGCCGCAGGAACCTAAGCTCAATCCTGAGCATACTGTGCGTGAAGCAGTGGAAGAAGCCGTTAGCGAAGTTAAAAATGCACTGACACGCCTTGATGAAGTTTATGCGGCTTATGCTGATCCTGATGCGGATTTCGATAAGCTGGCAAAAGAGCAAGGTGAGCTGGAAGCTATTATCCAATCTCATGACGGACACAACTTGGATAACCAACTTGAGCGAGCGGCTGATGCTCTGCGCTTGCCTGCATGGGATGCCAAGATTGAACATCTGTCCGGGGGTGAACGCCGTCGTGTAGCTATCTGCCGCCTGCTGCTGGAAAAACCAGACATGCTGCTGCTCGACGAACCTACTAACCACCTTGATGCTGAATCTGTCGCGTGGCTGGAGCGCTTCCTGCATGATTATGAAGGCACAGTGGTTGCGATTACCCATGACCGTTACTTCCTTGATAACGTTGCGGGCTGGATCTTGGAACTTGACCGTGGTGAAGGTATTCCATGGGAAGGTAACTACTCTTCGTGGCTGGAGCAAAAAGATGCGCGTCTGGCACAGGAAGCTGCTTCAGAAGCGGCTCGCCGCAAATCCATTGAGAAAGAACTTGAGTGGGTTCGCCAAAATCCGAAAGGACGTCAGGCAAAAGGCAAGGCACGTCTGGCTCGCTTTGAAGAGCTTAATAACGTTGAATACCAGAAACGTAATGAAACCAGTGAGTTGTTTATTCCACCTGGCCCACGTTTGGGTGACAAGGTACTGGAAGTCACCAATCTAACGAAATCTTATGGTGATCGCGTTCTGATCGATAACTTAAGTTTCTCCCTGCCAAAAGGGGCGATTGTTGGAATTATCGGGCCGAACGGCGCGGGTAAATCAACGTTGTTCCGTATGTTGTCCAATCAGGAGCAGCCGGATTCTGGCTCAATTACACTGGGTGAAACCGTTAAATTGGCTTCTGTTGATCAGTTCCGTGACAACATGGATGACAGCAAAACCGTTTGGGAAGAAGTTTCTGGCGGTCAGGACATCATGCGTATCGGCAACTTTGAAATTCCAAGCCGTGCGTATGTTGGGCGCTTTAACTTCAAAGGGGTAGATCAGGGCAAGCGCGTCGGTGAGTTGTCTGGTGGTGAGCGTGGTCGTCTGCATTTATCCAAGTTGCTACAAGTTGGCGGCAACATGTTACTGCTGGACGAACCAACCAACGATTTGGATATTGAAACCCTGCGTGCATTGGAAAACGCCTTGTTGGAATTCCCGGGCTGCGCAATGGTTATTTCCCATGACCGTTGGTTCCTTGACCGTATCGCGACGCACATCATTGACTATCAGGATGAAGGTAAGGTGTCTTTCTTTGAAGGAAACTTCAGCGAATACGAAGATTACAAGAAGCGGACTCTGGGATCTGAAGCGCTGGAACCTCACCGCATTAAGTACAAGAAAATCAGCAAATAAGCTGGATAGAAAAAACGGCCTGATATCAGGCCGTTTTTTACTAATCATGACTCGTTTTGATATACCCGTCGTCTTTCAAGTTGCCGCTTTTGAAAACCATTGGGTATAACTATTTCACTACTGCACTAGAACACGCTGATCCAGCATAGACTCATACGTTTTAATCGCTTTTCCACTGGCTAACGTGATAATGCTATCTGCATGTCGTATCAGGCGGCTATCCTGTGAAGCGATTACAACCGTGCCTTTCTGTTCATGTGCAATAAACTTAAAGATGTTAATGAACGTCTGAAATGCTTGATGATCTAGATTACGTGTCGGATCATCGGCAAATAAATATTCCGGTCTTCTGGCTATGGCTTTTGCCATTGCAGCCAGTTGTTTCTCGTTTTCAGACAGTTCCCCTGGGTAATAACGGCTTTTATCGCCTAATTTCACAATATCCAACGATTTTTGTGCGATGTTTTCTGCTTGCTCACGAGGAAGCGATAATCCATAAGAAGTTGATAATAACAAGTTATCTAACAGCGTGAGTTCACTGAATAAATTGAAATCTTGGAAAATGAAACCACTATTTTCAGCATGAAATTTGCCTAATTCTATATCATCCATTAGTTTCAACTTGTTATTATTAATTAATACATCTCCTTGATCTGGTTGTAACATACCCGAAGTAATCGACAATATCGTACGGTTAGTCGATGCTCTCGGCCCTGTTATCAAAGTAATTTCACCTGGTATAATAGAAAATGTGATATCTGAAATCATTTCATGATTAACTGTAGTATCAGTTAAACCATATGAAATATTGATAACCTCAATCGATTTAAATTGATTTAAGTTCATATTCTCAACACAATTAGGTTAAAAGATTAAAGCTTTTTCCTTAACATATGCTGTCTAAGTTTCTTCGCAATAACACTATGTCCATCTGGTATTGTACGAATAAAAATAGTCTATATGTGAAACATCTTCATTACGGATATGCTCATCTTATGTCAATTATTATTTACAATGACTATCTAATAAATGAGATATTTCTTAGTCTTAGAATAAAAAATCAAGAATGTTAATTAATTATGCCTAAAAACAAAAACCAAACTAAATAAAAATAGCATAAATTCTTCTGTCTTTATTCCATTTTGATAATAAGGAAAAAAGTCATTTTATATTTCATTAATATTTTAATGTTATCTTGGTATTACCTCCATTATTGTTTAAAACACCCAGAATATTTGTGGGATTATTGCTGCCTAATAAATTTTATATAAATAAATCAATAGGTCTGTTCATTAAATGACTTATTTCTCTGTAATTCAAGTCAAAACAGTAAAATTAAAGTATCAAAAAATATTATTATCACAATTTATTTTATTACCATTGTAAAAATAACTACAGTAAACATTTAATTAAATGCTTAAACAGAATAAACATAAGACAATAAAAGTTACAATGGATAATAAATGGCTATCAATTAATCGTGATAATAATATAAGTGTAATCTATTTTATATATAAAGGTTAGTTACTCCATTAACATTTGTTGAACGAGCTCAACACAGTGTAGAAAACGTTGATCATAGTCTGGTGAATTGACACAAACATAATCAATATTATTTTTCTTCAATAAACTTTCAAGTAGATCTTGAAACTCCTTGCGATCCCGCTCACTGCCTAAACTTCTTAAGCCATCAGCTACCCATGGCGTGTTGTTCTCTAAAAGAATAACTAAATCAAAACGATACTCATCAATCATTGCCTGAACAAAAGGATGTTCTTTTCCTTCATAACGTTTGCAAAATGCCTGTGTTGTCACGAAATCCGTGTCAATAAAAGCCGCCTTGTTAGCATATTTAACTGAAAAATCAATATATTGAGCATGGCCCAGAGCGATTTTGTCGTAATCTGAGTATTGCAAGGCCATTTCGTCGCCTCCCAGATGGGAAAAGACATATTCTCGCCCATATTCCCATGCGCTGGTGGTGTTAAACATATTGGCAAGTTTGTTCACCAACGTAGACTTTCCGCTCGATTCACCGCCAAGAATAGCAACTTTACGTACAAAGAAAGGCTTCACTTCGGTAGGAATGTACTCCCAATAGCGGAAAGGGGCCTGACGAATTTGGCTGCCGCTGATATTCATAAAAGAGCGCTGTGGGTCGATCAGCACGGTTTCAATGCCGAAATGTTCTTTATAACGGGAAACATCCTGTGCTTCACTGGAGTAGATGTATTCAGGCGTGATCCCTTTTGCTGACATGAATGCTTTCACGCCCTTACTCCAGGTTTCCCAGCCATTTGGATAGGGTTCCATGCCCTGTTCATCAAACGCGTGAATATGAATATTCTTTTGGTATTTGAATGTTTGCAGTAACCATCTCAAACGGTCACTGACCGTTGGTTGCTGGGACATCGAACTGTTGATGAATAGCTCACGATCACGCACTTCGTCATAGCAAAGCACAACGTGTAATTCATCAACCTGACTGGATGCTCTTTGAATCAGATAAATGTGTCCCGTATGTAACGGGTAAAATTTACCAAACACGACGCCGATCGTTTTCTTTTCCATGGGGTACGCCAATCCTAGATATTGATGAAGAGAAGCCAGTTTCTGTGCGCTGGGACTCTTTATTTTGTCGTTAATGAGTTGGCTAAGGTAGCCTTTTGTCATACCGCTGGCATCAGCAACTTGCTGTAACGTGTAACCAGCTTGTTTAATAGCCTCTTTCAAGTAGTCAAATTGTCTCATATAACCTCCCTTTGTGTTTAGTATACTAAACAAAATAGCATGCTCGTCGTGAAAGGTAAAAACAAAATGAGTCGTTTATCGAGGCTTTGGGATGAAACGCTGCTATTTCAACAACTGTAAGTATTTAAAATTGGATAATCAAATATAGGTATAAAATTAAAAAATCAAATACTAACTTATTAGTTAATTCGTAAAATCAGTGGCAATACGGATTGTGGAACTTTTATTGAATAGGACTCGTCACTTTCCTAATCGTTATAAATTAATTTATATAACCGTATGTCAGTCAAATTTCATCATGCTTTTACGGACAATAAACCACAATATTCAGTAAAAGTATAGGGGTTAAATACTATAGTCTTCAATAAATTGATTTTTTATCTAAATAGAGTGAATAAAAATTTCTTCTGAAATTTGGTTATTTCGCTTATGTTAATTAGGAATAATCTGAATTTTGGGGTTTCGTATTAAAATACGAAAAACTTAAATGGATGAGGAAAGAATGCTAATTTTATTGCCTGCTTTATTTAATATGTGACGGCAGGCAATATATATTATAGATAATTAGGAAAAATACCTAGATCTAAAATGAACGAGAGATTGTTTAATTATCCAGATCATCTAAAACTGATAACGCATCGGCTAGTTTTTTGACACCGAATACTTTCATATCTGGTAATGACTTTTTCGGCATATTAGCGTGGGGAACAATTGCACGTTTAAATCCATGCTTGGCTGCCTCTGAAATCCGCTCCTGACCACTGGGAACGGGACGAATTTCACCAGCCAGACCAACCTCGCCAAATACCACGAGATCACGGGGTAAAGGACGATCACGGAAACTGGACACTAAAGAGAGCAGTAAAGCAAGGTCAGCACTCGTTTCCGTCACTTTCACACCGCCCACGACGTTAACAAAAACATCCTGATCAGCCATTTGCAAACCACCGTGCCGATGCAGGACAGCCAGCAGAATAGCCAGCCTGTTTTGCTCAAGCCCTACTGCGACTCGACGTGGGTTTGACATCATGGAGTGGTCTACCAGCGCCTGAATTTCAACCAGCAAAGGGCGGGTACCTTCCCACACAATCATGACGGAACTGCCTGAAGTGATCTCATCGCCCCGACTCAGGAAAATGGCGGAAGGGTTGTTCACTTCCCGCAACCCTTGTTCGGTCATCGCGAACACACCCAGTTCATTGACGGCTCCAAAACGGTTTTTATGGCTTCGCAGGGTACGAAAACGAGAATCTGCTTCGCCATCAAGCATAACGGAACAGTCTATACAGTGTTCAAGTACTTTGGGGCCAGCCAAAGAACCATCTTTTGTTACATGTCCAACCATGATAATGGCAACGCCACGGGTTTTAGCGAATCGGGTCAGGTAAGCCGCAGTTTCCCTCACTTGGGCTACGCTACCCGGTGAAGATTGAATATCTGCCATGTGCATAACCTGAATTGAGTCTATTACCATGAGCTTGGGCTGTTCTTGTTCTGCGATCAGGCAAATCTGCTCAATGCTGGTTTCTGACAGCATGTTCAGTTTATCAGTCGGCAATCCCAGACGATGTGCCCGCATTGCTACCTGTTGTAATGATTCTTCCCCTGTTACATACAACGTTTTCATCTGTGTTGATAATTGACACATGGTTTGTAAGAGCAGGGTACTTTTCCCCGCTCCGGGATTACCACCAATCAAAATAGCACTGCCGGGGACCACGCCACCGCCGAGAACACGATCAAATTCTTTAAATCCGGTTGAGAAACGGGGAAGTTCTTCCAGACTGATATCTGAAAGTTTTTGAACTTTACTGATGCCCGCATCTCCGGCATAGCCACTGAAACGTTCAGTGCGGGAAGAGGAAGCTGCGGCTAACCGCACTTCCGTAATCGTATTCCATGCGTGGCATGCGGTACATTGTCCCTGCCAGCGGGGATAATCCGCGCCACATTCGTTACAGACAAATGCCCGTTTTGCTGCTTTTGCCACTCTATGCTCCCTTAATATGGTGATTGTTAATAGGGTGATTATTAATAGTATGATTGTTAATGGGGTGATTGCTGACGGCTAATATTAGCGTTCTTCGTGCTTCAGGCCGCCACTCAATACACACAAAACACCCATCAAATCTGCATGGCGGATCGCAACTTTAGCCTGTGCATACACTTTAGGTTTGGCATGATAGGCAATGCCTAATCCTGCTTTGCGGATCATTTTCAGATCATTGGCACCATCCCCAATCGCGACAGTTTGACTGAGGGGAATATCCAGCTCTTTTGCCAGCCTTATCAAAGTAGTTGCCTTGTATTTTGCATCGACAATCGGCCCTTTGACTTTACCGGTCAGTTTGCCATCTCTGATCTCAAGTTGATTGGCGACAGCGGCAAACAGGCGAAGTTGCTGGCGAAGGTTATCGGCAAAGAAAGTAAAACCACCGGAAGCAATAGCGACATGCCAATCCAATGATTGTAACTTGCGGACAAGGCTGGTCAGCCCCGGCATAAGAGGAAGTGTGTCCATCACTTGCTGTAAGATTGCCGCATCAGCTCCTGCCAGTTGGGCGACTCGCTCGCGCAGGCTTTCTGAAAAATCCAGCTCACCCTGCATGGCCCGTTCTGTAATTGCCGCCACTTTATCGCCAACGCCCGCCAGACGGGCAATTTCATCTATACATTCGATTTGGATTGCGGTCGAATCCATATCCATCACCAATAAGCCGGGTGAACGCAGGCGAGGAATTTGCCCTAGCGGAACAACATCCAGGCGGCACTCATCCGCCAATCGTTTAATGCGAGGTGAAAGACTGCCGGCAATACGAACAACTTGATAATCATCAATACGCCATGAAGATACCACCACAATAGCGACCCCAAGTCGGTGCTGAAAATCGCTGATGCGTTGTTTATCCAAACCTCGGCCATACAGCAACCAGCCGCTGTCTCCTGCTCGGTAATCCAGAGGCATAACCTCATCACCACTAAGGGATAGCGGTAATCCCGGCCATTTATGGATCTCATCCGGTAAGTAACGATAGGCCAGATTATTAGACATGAACTTCGACTCCTGTAATTCCATGCAATTTTGGCAAGCGAAAAATGCTTTTCAAACTATCCTATCAGTACAGCATCTGGCAACATGTGCTTTCCGATCATAGGATGGGATAACGATGATTAAAGCAAAGCTAAAATTTCGGCTGCACAAGACGGCGATTATTTTAATATGTATAGCACTGTTGGTTCTGCTGATGCAGGGTGTTTCCTATTTCAGCCGCTCTCAACAGCAGGCTCATATGGACCAGTTTGAGGATTTGGCGAAAACATTGGCAAAACAGGTCGCATTCAGCTTGGCTGATTATATGGAGAATGGTAGCAAAGATCTTAATAATAAAAAGATTGTCGCTAATCTGGATTATTTGACCAGCAACAGCCGCATTCTGGATGCCAGTGTTTATCTGGAAAATGGAACACAGATCGCACGCAGTGGTGAGCCAGTTTCTGTCCGTGAACGATTGGCGTTGGAAGGTAAAAAATCCAGTAGCTATTTCAACCAGCAAATCGTTGTCCCTATACAGGGGAAAGATTCTCCACAGGGTTTTCTTCGCCTGACACTGGATACCCATAGATTGGCAACAGAAGCCAAGCAGGTCGATAACACCACTAACTTACTTCGGATCATGCTCCTGCTGGCTTTGGCGATCGGCTTTATTCTGGCCCATAATTTACTACAACTTGCACCCAGCCGTTGGCAACAGTCTCCTTATCTTTTGACTGCGAATACCAAATCAACGGATGAAGAAAACGATGAGAACGGCTCTTCCCGTTAATAAGTCTCCTTCCCATAGTACCGCTTAAAGCAAATGGAATAGATCACACCATGCAGTAATGCAATGAGAACTGCGCCATAGAACACGATCGGTCTATGGGACATGGCAACATGTACAATCGGTAACTTGTCGAAGCGGAAGATGTACATGTGAAAAGCGATAGCTGCTATTGCCAGCATCATGCCTGCCGCATTGTGATGGATCAGGTGTGATAACAGGAACCACCTCAAGGCAAAGAAAAAAGGGATAAGCATGAATAAAGAAATAACTATGTAAATCATCATCATTTCCTTAAGTATTATTTAAGGGGGTTAATGAAAATAGATATATCAATAACTGTCACAAATTCAGTGAATGTTAATTATCTATTTAATAGATCGATTATTTAACTTTGCAAAGTAAGTCTAGGACATCAATCATACATAAATAGTAAACATAGTTATTATTAGCAATATTGGTTTTGTTAATGAGTTATGGTGTTTTAAGAGAGACGGTTCAGATCATGCCCCTGACCTGAACCCTGTGGGAAAACAGAATTCAGGTCTATTGGAAGGGATTGGATTAGGTCGGTGGATATACATTAAAGTTGATTGTAATCATCAGGATTTGGGCCTATTCGCTTACCAATATCCAATTCGGCCATGGCTGTCAGATCTTCTTTTTCCAATCTGAAATCAAATACATCAAAATTTTCTTTGATACGGGAAGGTGTCACAGATTTAGGAATGACAATCATGCCACATTCGAGATGCCAGCGAATCACGATTTGCGCTGGTGTTTTGCTGTACTTCATTGCTAATCGTTCAACCAATGGGGAGTTAAAAACATCTTTTCCACCGCGTGATAATGGGCTCCAGGACTCAGTGGTAATATGGTGGGTGGCATTCCATGAATGGAGTTGCCGCTGTTGCATCAGGGGATGAAGTTCAATTTGGTTGATCGTGGGCACCACACCTGTTTCCAACATTATTTTCTGTAAGTGTTCAATGTGAAAATTACAAACACCAATACTGCGAGTCAATCCGGCTTCTTTCAGTTCAATAAGCTGTCTCCACGCATCCACATAATGATTTTGTTCGGGAACAGGCCAATGAATGAGATAGAGATCAACATAGTCTAGCTGTAATCTATCCAAACTTTCCTGTAATGCAGTGCTGGCATCCAAATGACGATCATTCCAAAGTTTGGTGGTGATAAAAACTTCTTCACGTGGAATGGCACTTTCTTTCAAGGCTTTTCCGACACCTTCTTCATTATGATAAATTGCTGCTGTATCAATAGAACGATAGCCCACTTCTAATGCGGTGTGGATAGCTCCAACAACCTGCTCATTACTCGCTTTCCAAACCCCAAGCCCCAGTTGTGGCATGTGATTCTCATCGACGAGTTTAATAATTGTTTGCTGACCCATTCTAACCTCCTTCAGATTTGGTGTTTCAGATGGACGCCTTATAAATGCGCTTACTGACATCAAGCGTAATAGCTTGATGTTCTCCAAGGGCAACCAAACCTTGTTGTTCTAGTTTTTTTGATCATGGCTGGAATAGAACTTCCATCAAGCTGATAATCAGAAAGTGTTTAATTTTTTTGTTGATAAGCTAATGAATAGAAAAATATTCGTTTTCAGTCAGATAGCGTTTTTTCGCAAGAATGTTAAAACGGTAAGTGTGTTTACTTATTTTTTTTTGATGATGCTCTCTTGTGACGCCAGTACATCAACAGAGAAGCAGACAGCCCACTAATCAACAGAACGACAGGCAAAATCACCAGAATATTCATGACCAGATCCTGATGTGCTTTGACAAAAGGGATCTGGTTTAAGATATAGCCAAAACCCACGATAATAATGACCCATAAAAAGCCACTTAACCAGTTAAAAAATTGAAAGCGTTTATTATTTAGACCAGAAATACCGGCAAATGTTGGCAGGAGAGTGCGAACAAACGCCAAAAAGCGCCCGATGAGCAGGGCCGACAGACCATGTTTGGTAAATAAGACATTAGCGCGTTGGCGATACTGTAGGGGAAGCTGAGCCAGCCAATCTTTGACAACACGAGTATGACCTAGCCAACGTCCTTGCAAATACCCTAACCAACATCCCAGACTGGCGGCAATGGTCAGCAGAAGCACCGTGGGGATGAAGCTCATGACACCTTTGGCAATTAAGGCGCCAGAAAGTATCAATAAGGTATCGCCGGGTAAAAAGGCTGCGGGTAATAGCCCGTTTTCCAGTACAAGGGTGATAAAGAGGACACCATAAATAATCCAGATGACATCGGGATTGGCGAGTTGGTTAAAATCATGATGCCAGAGTGCATACACGATCTCGCTTAACTTTTCCATTGTTTATCCTGTGATTTTTGCAAGTAAACTGATTAATAAACAGATCTATCCCAGTGTACCGCAAAATAGAGGGATGGGGGTTGATTTGATTCAGCATACGGAATTGAAAGGAATAAAACACATCACGGCTGCCTGCAATGGAAAGGCAGCCATGAGATTGGATCATCGTTTTGTCAGGCAATTAACGAGTTGCAAGGCGAGCAAAACCCGCTTCCAGATCGTCCATCAAATCTTGTGGATCTTCCAGCCCGATGTGAAGGCGGAATAACGTGCCGGTTTTTTTCGGTGGATTGTAATGGCGTACCATTTGGAGCAATTCAGGTTGCTTATCCAAAATCAATGACTCAAATCCTCCCCATGAAAACGCCATTTTAAAATGCTTCATATTATCAAGATAATCAGCGACTTGTTCAGGTGTAAGCTCAGTGTTCAGGAGAAAAGAAAACAGCCCGCAAGAACCGGTGAAGTCACGTTTAAAATAACGGTGCCCGGGGCAAGAAGGCAGAGCGGGATGATAAACTTCAGCCACTTCCGGCCGTTTTGCGAGCCACTTGGCAATTTTGATACTGTTTTTTTCCTGTTGTTTTAGGCGAACAGCCAGCGTATGCAGCCCACGTGTTGCCATATAAACGGTATCGGGATCGGCAATCTGACCCAGTAGGTAAGATCGCTCTCTGAGCTGTTCCCAACATCGTGCATTGGCGACTGCGGTTCCTAGCATGCCATCGGAATGGCCGATGATATATTTTGTGGCGGATTGAACGGAAATATCGACACCAAACTCCAGAGCCTTAAACAGAATGCCGGCCGACCATGTATTGTCGATAATAATCACAATTTCAGGATTAACCTTGCGGGCGGCACGCACGATAGCGGGGACATCCTGTACTTCCATCGTCAGAGAGCCGGGAGACTCAAGAAAGAGCACCGTGGTATTGGGCTTAATCAGAGAAGCAATGTCCTTGCCAATCATCGGATCAAAATAATCAGTAGTGATACCCATTTTCTTCAGAACCTTATCGCAAAAAGCTTGTGATGGTTCATAAGCATTTCCCGTCATCAGGACATGATCGCCGGTTTTTACAAAAGCCAGAATCGAATTAGTGACAGCGGCCGTACCGGAAGGGTAGAGAGCACAGCCTGCACCGCCTTCCAGTTCAGACATTGCATCCCGAAAGGCAAAATGCGTCATCGTGCCACGGCGTCCGTAGATTAATTCGCCTTTAGTGTGGTGCTTCAAAGCATGTTGCATGTGTTCAACAGTATCGAAAATGACAGATGATGTACGCTGAATAAGAGGATTAACGGCACCTTGCGTATATTTTTTTTCCCTTCCTACATTGACCAATAAAGTTTCTAGTTTTTTTTCTGTCATGGATCTCATCCCCCCCAAGTTAATTTTTGGCCTGCTTTTTTGGCCTACTTTCCCATGCCTAAACAGAACGGCTCAAACAGAACTGTGCAAATAATGATTAGAAAGTTAAAAGATTTGGTATCGATTTGCCAAAGAGATTCAGGCAACTTGACGAAAATTCAAGGTGATCTGTTGAGAGGTTATAAGGAGGAATGGACAAAAGTGTACCGTTTTTTAGCAATTTTTTATTAAATAGTAATGATAATTACTATCAAATCGTACAATGTCTGATATCATTTGCGGCGGACTTTTTCCCTCTTGAGTTTATTGAGGTGAGAAAGTAAAAAACATGACCCCGGTCATATTAGGATTAGCAAGATGAGTAAACGTGATTCACTGCTAAGTAACAGAATCTATAAAAAAGAGAGTAAGGCTAACTGATGCGTAATTTGACAGCTTCTATTCTATTGGCACTCGGATTAACAAGCTCAGCATGGGCTGATACAGTGCCAGCCGCGCCAGAAAATCAGGCTGCTGCTCAGGTAGCCGCTCCGGCAACACCAGCATCTTCCGCAGTGCCACAGGTGACTGAACCGAAAACTGAAGCATTATCAGCCACAGAAACACCATCAACCACAGAAACACCATCAGCCACAGAAACGAAATCCACAGCCCCGAATACAGCAGAAACTGGAGTCACCGAAACTGTGGCTACCGACGCTGTTGTTGAACCAGTTACAGAAGAATCGGCCAGCCAATCCGGTGGGTTCGCAACCGATCTGTCTGTTTGGGGCATGTATAATAATGCGGATGTGGTCGTAAAAACGGTCATGGTGGGGTTGGTTATCGCCTCCATCATCACATGGGCACTGTTTTTCTCCAAGGGTACGGAACTATTAATGGCGCGCCGTCGTTTACGCAAAGAACAGCAGGCTTTGGCTGACGTCGTCAATCTGGATGCGGCGGCGAAAATTGCAGCGGATTTTGGCAAGCAAAGTATCAGCCGTTTGTTATTGAGCGAAGCACAGTCAGAGCGTGCCCTGTCTGCTGAAAGCGCTGACAAGGCCGGAACCAAAGAGCGAACTGCATTCCGTATGGAACGTGCCGTTGCAGCAATCAGTCGCCATATGGGGCGTGGTAACGGCTATCTGGCGACCATTGGCGCAATTTCGCCGTTTGTCGGGTTGTTCGGAACTGTTTGGGGGATCATGAACAGCTTTATCGGGATTGCCCATTCACAAACCACTAACCTGGCGGTTGTTGCACCGGGTATTGCGGAAGCATTGCTGGCGACAGCTTTAGGTCTGGTGGCGGCGATCCCTGCGGTAGTCATTTATAACGTTTTTGCCCGTGTTATTTCCTCATACCGTGGGCAAGTGGGAGATACGGCGGCTCAGGCAGTCCTGTTGTTGGGCCGCGATCTTGATCTGGCTGAAAGCAAAGCAGAAAAAGCAGAAGCAAGGTAATAAACTATGGCAATACGTCTTAATGAAGATTTGGACGATAGCGGTGAACTGCATGAAATTAACGTCACGCCATTTATTGACGTGATGCTGGTGCTGCTGATTATTTTCATGGTAGCTGCGCCACTGGCAACGGTAGATATCAAAGTCAATTTGCCGGCTTCATCCGCTAAACCACAACCCCGACCAGAAAAACCGGTATTCTTGACTGTGAAAGCGGATCATCAGCTCTATGTGGGTGAGCAACAGGTTGATCACGATAACTTATCCTCGGTATTGGATCAAACTACGCAATCCAACAAAGAAACCACGATTTTCTTTCAGGCAGATAAATCTGTGGATTATGAAACATTGATGAGTGTGATGGATTCCCTGCGCAAGGCGGGCTACCTCAAAGTTGGGCTGGTGGGAATGGAATCTGTTGCTGCTCAATAAACCTCATTCATGCGATCCAATGATGATTTAGCGTGATAAACATGAACTGCCCAAATAGCTAATTGGGCAGTTCAGCTTTCTGTCGTCTCTCCTGTTGATGATATACCCAAAATAAATCCCCTTGTTACCTTCAATGCAATTTGAAATATGAAGAGTAAGAACCGATTAAAATAGGTTATAAATCAGCCATAACACCCTTTATATCGGCATTATACTTTTTATTTGTTTTCATTCAGTTGAATGAAGTTCTGTGTATTAAAAATAGTCAATAAATATTGTTTTTACTTCATTGCCCGATATTCACATTTTTATGTTTACGCTGGTTAAAGTTATTGTTCTGCTATTTTGTTTTATTGTGACAATATCTTCTGAATAGGGGGTGTAAAAGATAAAAAGCACATTATGTAATATATCAATAATAAATATTAATAATGGATGAAATAACTGTAAATTTGGATTTTTTAAAAGATAAATAAATTGAGTTTTGGTTTTGTCAATATGCTCAAATAATAAAAATCAACAAAATAAAACAATGGATAAAAAATATATTATTAGATGAAAATATTGTCCTTTCACATTAAGGATAATTTAATTGCACATATTGAAAAGATACTGAAATAAAAATGTTTTCAGATGGATAAATGCGAAGTTTAATTAACGTTAAATTAAACCAGCGACAGTAATGGAGAACGATATGTCATTAAATAACAATTTGGCAGAAAATAAGATCCCTGTATCAGAAGTTCCCGCAGTTACCTTAAAAATATTGACCAGTCAGGTAGAAGGTGTTGCTCGTCTGGGAGGTATCTTTACTAAAGAAGATCTCATTAGTATTAAATTATATGTTAAACAGGGCTTGGCACTTCCTTATACTTTGGAAGGAGTTAAGCAATATATCGGTTACAACGACATTGATATTGATGGTTTAAAACCCGCAAATATGACGACTTTGTTTAAAGGCATTCACGACCACACGCTGAGCTGGAGTGGTGTAGAAAGCAATGTTCAACAGCAAAGTATCGATTTGGAAAATGCTGGCAGACAAATTACTGAAACGGGCGGGGATATCATCAGCGTTATTGATCAGATGCCGATTATTGAACGTGTAAAGACAAAACTGGGTGATTTAACTGATAAACAACTCGCTGAAATCACTTATACCAATGATGATAAAGAAATTGCGGTTGAATTAGGAAATATCCTTGAAAGCATGAAGAAGGATATTAAAAAACAGCAGGAAAATACTCAGCGAGTTAAAAATGCGGTAACCGATTTTAAAATCACCTTGATTGGTGGGGAATTATCAAATGGTAATCAAGCGGAAGGGTTAGAGCCACAGGTCAAGCACAAAAAAGATCTGATGGATAAGAATAACCTTTCTACCACCATCAAAGAGCTGCAAAAGAAAATCGACAGTAAAAACAGTGAAATTGAACAACTCAAAAAAGACTACGATAAATACGTTGGTCTGGCATTTTCGGGAATGGTAGGAGGCATTATTGGTTTGGCGATTACTGGCGGTATTTTTGGTGACAAAGCAGAAAAAGCCCGTAAACGTAAAAATGAATTGATTGAGGAAGTTAAAGGTTTGCAAGAGCAAGTTAAAGGTAAAAGTGCATTGCAGACTGCGATTCAGGATTTATCCCTCAATTTTAGTGATATTGGTATTCGTATGGTGGATGCAGAAGTGGCCCTAAACAATTTGGAGTTTATGTGGAGTACCATGCTAACACAAATTACGACTTCAAAAGAAAAATTTGCCGAAATTAATGATGCGCTGAAACTTACTTCTTTTATAGTGACGTTTAAGCAAGTTATTAGTCCTTGGAAAGAGGTTCAAGGTTCTGCTGCTCAATTGGTTAAAATTTTCGATGAGGCATTGGCAGAATATAGAAAGCTCTATAGCTGATTTCTTCTTGAATAAAGAATTTATAAAATAAAAAGGAATATTAAAATGTCTGAAAAGAATACCTCACAAAAAGAAACCCTGTATCCAGAAATCAATATCAAGGCTCTGAATCAAGCGGCAAATACGATTTGGCTTTTGGCCGGGCGGCAAACATCTGGTATTGAAATTATTGGGGAAAAAGTTGAGCGAGTCAGGCTCTATAGCCGTGATCTCAATGAATCGATTCGTGATTCTCTGGCACAATTAACGCCAGTACTCAGTCAGTTTGCTGAGGGAGAGACTTTCCAAACGATTAGCCAAATTGATGAGGCTTTGGCAACCCCTGATTTGAGTGACGATGATCGCAATGCCTTACTGGAAGAACGTAATCAATTGATCGAGAAATTATCAAAAGATATCGATAATGTGATTATCAATTTCAGCAGCAGAACCAGCCAACTGACCGGAAAAATTAGTGATATTAGCAACATGGTGATTGCAGAGCGCTTGGGCGATCTTGTGGCGCAAACAGAATCCAAAAAAGCAGAATTACAGAGTGAGATCGAGAATAAAGCAGAAAAAAGAAAAAAACTGGATGAAGATCGGGCTAAAATCATCGAAAGTCAGGATGTTATTCGCGCGAATAATATCGCAGATATGTTTAAAGATTTTATTCCCAGCGCCAGTGATATTGATGGCTTAGACTTTACCCAACCTAAAAAAGAAGCCATTAAACAGGCGATTAAACAAGGTGTTGAGATTGCCAGGAAAATACTGGGCAAAATTTCTGAAGGATTGAAATACTCAGAATTGGCGGATGCCAGAATGAAACTCACTGATCAAATCGATCAGGTAATGAAAGAAACTGACGCCCTGAAAACCACATTACAGGAAACAGAACAGCGGATTTCCGGCTTAAAAGATGTGGTACAAATCGATGCAGAACGCACCGTTCTTCTTTCAGAAGCAGTTAAACTAGAGAAAGCGTGGAACGAATTTGCGACCCAATTACACAGTTTGTCCGGTAATAAAGTTGATCAGAAAGATTTGACGAACCTGATAAATGGTCAACTGGACTTCCTGAAAAATTTGGCAGAACAATATAATAAGCTGAAATAATCATTATTTTCTTTTTCTGATAATAAAAGGCTGGAAACATATACCCAGCCTTATTTTTATGTAATAAGCCATTACCTACTGATTATTCTTAATAACCCACTTTATTTATTCAGATAATCAAGCATCCGTTCCAGTGGATATACCGCCCGAATAACAACTTCATCCCGCATTTGTGCCCCTTGTGACAGTAGCTTTTGCGCATCCTGCCATTGTTGCGGAGAAAAGGTTTTCCCGGCTTTCAGGTGATCCAGCATCACCAAGCCGAGTTCAGCAATTTCACCCACATCATTGGCAACGGGAATAAGGTTACGCATCATATAATTTGCTTTGACGATCTTCATCACGGAATCATGATTATCGCGCCAGCGTATCAGACGATCACGTAATGCCTGTTCCGCTTGCCAATCCCGCTTATTTTTGAGTAGCCGATCAACCAACGCATCCATTTCTCTGACAACTTGGCTTTCCGGCTCCAGCGCATCGGCAAAACGATAAAGCGGTTCTAATTGATGGTAATTACCTGCTTGAAACTTGGCATGATGGCGGGAGTAATATTGGGCGGGTTCCACGGCTTCCGCCAGGATTTGCAATGGCTCAATATTCGTACTGTTTGCCAGCCGGGTCATTAACCGCTGTGCATTGGCCTGCTGTTGCAAACCGACAGACACGGTTGTCCATGTGTCCATTGCTTGTAAACGCTGGTACATGTGTTTTTCATTCGTCACATCTTTGGCAGACCAGAGCCGTTCAGCGATGGCAAAAGTTCGTGGCCAGAGCTTAATATCCAGCACTTCCGCCGTGACGTTTTCTGACCATAATGCTGCTTCAGCACCTAAAATATTTTGCTGATGCTGACTGGCAGGCACGACAGGTTGCTTGCCGTCAGGCATTGTCGCGAGCTTTTCGCCGGTGATCGGATAACGCACATTGCCTAATAAAATATAACCGTCCGCGGTTTTTTGTTTCTGATTGAGATTCACAACGGGTGTCGTTTCTCCCATCCAGCTATCCACAGTAAATTTAACCGTATCTCCTTGCCAGATAATCTTATTAACGGCACGACGTGATTTTCCGGCAAAATCAATAAAACCGCGCCATTTGCCTTTCTCATCCTCAATTAAGGTAAAACTGCCAGTGACAGGACTGCCTTTTAAACGTGGCATCGTAAATGACCAGCTTTGGGCTGTTTCATTTGCTTTCAGGTTGTCATCAATATCGAGTGCTTGCGGCAGTACCTCATTACGATAGTGGTAGGCGGTACTTTGAGGCTGGTCGAGATAAAAACCCGTGGACAAAATTCCCTGATAACCATCAGAGGCGGTTTTGCCCAGAGAATCCTGCCCTTGCCATGATTGGATAACGACCGAACGAGGCAAGGAAGGATGATAGATCTCATCCCAACCCACCATTTTTCGTCCATGCTTTGCAAGGATCTTTTCCAGCTCCTGATTGAACCATGTATGCAGGGCATAGGAGTCTTTCAATCCTTTTTCCTGCATAAATGCCTGTATTTTATCGGAAGCCTGCCATTGAGAGGTGTCCACTTCATCACCGCCAATATGGATATAGGGATCAGGGAAAATTGCAGCGACTTCACCGATTAAGGTATCGGCAAACTGATGCACTTTAGGATTGCTCGGATCCAGCGTTGGTTTGTGAACACCCCATCCGCGCTGCATCTCATAAGTTCCACGTTTACTGATCAATTCAGGGTAGGCAACGGCAATCGCTGAGGCATGGCCGGGGAAATCGATTTCAGGCACAACCCGGATGCCCAAGCTACTCGCATAAGTAACTACTTCCTGCATTTGAGCCTTGCTGTAAAACAGCCCATCGCTGGCAAGTTGTTGCAGTTTAGGATAATGCTCAGAAGCGAAACGCCAGCCTTGATCATCGGTTAAGTGCCAGTGAAATACATTTATTTTAGCGGCAGCCATACCCTCTAATTGACGTTTGATTGCGTCAATTGGCAGGAAATGACGGGCGGAATCGAGCATGACCCCACGCCATGAAAATCGCGGTTTATCCGTGATATTCACCAGTGGCAGATAAGTTCCTTTGGCATCATTTTGTAGTAATTGCAGCAACGTTTCCATGCCACGTAGTGCACCAAAACGGGTCGCGGCTTTCAGTGTAATGCCGCGGGAATCAATGACTAACTGGTAACTTTCATCGCTGTCAGGTTGAGGAATCGGAGAAATTTTCTTAGCAATATTGATTCTGATTGTCTGAACCGGAGAAAAGGTTGCATCGGGGGGAGGCAATACCCAACCCGTTTGGGCTTCAATTCGTTTTCGCCAGCGGGATACTGCCTCCTGCATGTCATCCCCTGCAACAGTGATATTCAATTTTCTGTCAATATTATAGAGAGTTCCCTGTTGCACTGAAATTTGTTGTGGCCACGGCATAAGGGGAAGGTGATTGGCAGCGGCCGCAATAGATGAACAACTATAATTTAATGCTGCGATTAATAATAATGGATGAAAGGAAAATTTCATGATGTCTTTCTCATCTTAGAGAAGGCGCTGATTTATTTGTTTTTTCAGCGCCGATTTATATTTTAATGAAAGTAACATAATGGATAAATAATGATTATTTCTTTATAAACCCATTATTGAGTAATGTGATTGCTGCGGTAATACGAGGCATAATATCTGTTTCCGGCAGGGGTGGGAGAAGACCTAGCGCCATTTTCCTGAGGGGTTCTGCAATGACCATTGAGATCATCAATTCACTGGCAAGGCGGTAATCCAGTTTTTTCAATAGCCCCCGTTGATACTGGCGTTCAAGCCAATTGGCGAGAATATTCTGGTTTCTTTCAATACCGCTTTGCTGATATTTATCCAGCAATATCTCACGAAAAGGAAAATCAGATTGCAGTAATTTGAATAAACCTACAGCGTTTGTCGATAATGACCTCTCCGCTATTTCTGCTAAATATATTTTTAATAACTTGATGAGTTGTTGAGGGTTATTGGCTTCTTTCTCAAAAACGGGAATAAAATTATCAGTCCAGTGAATGACAACTTGTTCAAGCAAATCTTCTCGATTCTTAACAAAACGATAGAGCGTTTTCTTGGCGATGCCGGCTTTCTTGGCAACAACATCCATCGTTGTTTTGTTATAGCCTTGATTAACAATAAGTAAAAATGTGACATCGTGAATCTTTTGGCGTATTTCCTGCTCTGGAATTGTGGGGCGACCCCGTGGACGCGAATGATTTTCTGCCATTTTAGCACCCTATGAATCGTTAATATTTGTACCACATTGGCGTGATTCCATTAACAAACAGAATTTACTGATTTTATTTTAAATGGAAGGATTAAATCACCTTTCACCAAATACAGAAATCAAGGGAGCTTGTCAACAATATCAATCAGTTAATATAACTAAATATATTATTAACGATCGTGAAAAATTAAATTTTAATGAAAAAATATATATTAAAATAAAAAAAGCCTTAATTGCGGAAAAGCATATTTTTTATTACATCATTTAATGTTTATAACTAACTGTTTTAAATGATTTATTCTCATATTTAATACGATAAGATCATTGGATTCATGCTCGCATTGTGACTCCCATCACAGGATGGCACTTTTTGTTAATTTTTGTTAGCAAAAGGTTGTATTAAATCTTAGTATCGCTATTGCTTGTTACAAATTTAACATTTTGGTAACTAGTTCATGTAAAAAATATTCCGCTCACACCTGATCATTTATTCCGGAAAAGATTTCTTGGAATGTGAATTTCTTGGCGGTGGCGAAAAAATAACAATATCAATGAGGATCATGATAATGATAAGACACAACGCAATAGCAATGGCACTTCCGGTACTTCTCATCACAGGCATCACAGGCACTGCAAATGCTGCTGAGATTTATAATAAGGATGGCAATAAAATTGATTTATATGGTAAAGCCGATGTTCAGAGAACATTCTCCAAATCAAATACAGAATCTGGAGATAGCTCTGTTGGTCGTGTAGGTATTAAAGGTTCAACCCAAATTACGGATAAACTGACTGGTTTCGGGCGTTGGGAATTTAATATGGGTGCCAACGGCGTGGAAACGGAGAGTGGAAAAAATACCAGAACACGTTACGCGTTCGCGGGTTTGAAATACGGCGAATACGGCTCATTGGATTATGGACGTAATATGGGGATCGTTTATGATGTCAACGCATGGACGGACGCATTGCCAGTATTTGGTGGTGATTCCATGGCGGCAACTGATAATTTCATGATGGGGCGTTCGACAGGGTTACTGACATATCGTAATACTGACTTTTTTGGTCTGGTGGATGGGCTGAATTTTGCTTTGCAGTATCAAGCTAAAAATGACGGTGGTACTAAAAATAGTCGTAGTGATATTTCAAGGCAAAACGGTGACGGTTTTGGTCTTTCTAGTTCCTATGATTTTGATAACGGTTTCAGTATTGGTGCTGCATATGGTAACTCTAACCGTACTTCGGCCCAAAAACTGGGGAGTGATGGCGCTAAGGTACTGGCTAAAGGGAATAAAGCTGAAGCCTGGGGCGTCTCTGCCAAATATGACCGAAATAACGTCTATCTGGCGGCCATGTATGGTGAAACCCGTAACTTAACCAGATTTGGCAGCTCCGTGGACGGACACACAATGTTTGCCAATAAAACCGAAAACATCGAGCTGACAGCTCAGTATCAGTTTGATTTTGGCCTGCGTCCATCCCTTGCTTTTGTTTATTCTAAAGGCAAAGATCTGGGCAACGACCTGGCTGATAAGCGCATTCTGGCATCCAAGGGTTCTGAAGATTTGGTGAAGTATGTTTCAGTAGGTGCTTTCTACAATTTCAACAAAAATATGGGCACCTATGCTGAATATCAATTTAATTTGCTGAAAGACAATGATTTCAGCAAGAAAACTAAGATCAACACCGATGATATCTTTGGCGTTGGTTTGGTTTATCGCTTCTAATTATCCCGTCGAACTGCCTCAATGGATATCACCGTTGCAGGCAGTTCGCCAGTTATTTACCTTTCTGCTTTACCTTTCTGCCTCTATTATTTTTCTGCTTCGCCACCCAGCGCATCAATGGTGTTTTTGATCAGTGCGCTTAATTCACCCGTCATCAGGGTAAAATCGGCATCAAATCGTTGGGCAACATCTTCACGATCGATATCATCGTTTTGTTCACGAAGGGTTTCGCTGAATTTAATACGTTTAAAAGAACCCTCATCTGACAGCATGAATTGAACGCGTTCTTCCCAATCCAATGCCAGTTTGGTGACATACTTGCCGGATTCAATATGGGTTGCGATTTCGTCTGAAACCAACTCTTGCTTCTTACAGCGGATAACCCCACCTTCTTCCAGAATCGCTTTCAGTTCGGCTTCATCCATCAGGGCATAACCTGTAGGCAGATTACCTGAACGCACCCATTCGGTTAAGGTCAGTTCAATAGGATCGGTGAATGTCAGGGGAACGACCGGCAATGAGCCGAGTGTTTTTCTCAATAGTGCCAGGTTATCTTCAGCACGTTTTGCACTGGCGGCATCAACGATGATCAGATGATTGACGGTATCGATCCAAATATAGGTCTGGTTGAAACGGCTAAATGCTCTTGGCAACAGAGTGTGGATGACTTCATCTTTCAGGGAGTCTTTTTCTGTTTTTTTCAGCTTACGGTGTTGTTCACCTTCCAGGCGAGTTATTTTTGCCTGTAATTCCTGTTTAATGACAGGGGAAGGCAGCATTTTCTCTTCCTTGCGTGCGCAAATCAGGATTTGGTTGCCAGAAGCATGAGTCAATGCTTCGCTGTGAGAACCCATTGGGGAAACCCAGCCGGTTTTCATCATATCCTGACTGCCACACGGGGTGAATGCCAATGGGCTTAATTGTTTTTCCAGTTCATCCGCAGAAAGAGATATTTCTCGGTTTAAACGGTAAATCATTAAATTTTTGAACCATAACATGCAGTTACCCCATATTGTTGCGCATCATGACAAAGGTCATATTAAAACATAAGGGTGCATAATAACGAATCATGTGACGAAGCCCTAGAACTTCATGAGTTTCATATAATAACTTCCTTAATTTCATATAATAAAAAATCTCATTGCACTCGGTGCCTGCCTGAATAGGCACTAAATAGAAAAGGTAAGCTATGCGCATAGGTATTGATCTGGGTGGAACCAAGATTGAAGTGATCGCATTAGGTGATCAGGGGGAAGAGCTGTTTCGTAAACGGGGAGATACACCTCGTAATGACTATCAAAAAACCTTGAAAGCGATCGTTAAGCTGATTAACGATGCAGAACAGGCAACCGGTCAGCAAGGTACAGTGGGGATTGGAATACCTGGTGCTATTTCGCCTTTTACCGGAAAAGTTAAAAATGCCAATTCTGTTTGGATGAACGGCCAAATCTTGGATAAGGATATGGCTGCTTTGTTGGGGCGTGAAATACGTATTGCCAACGATGCAAACTGCTTGGCGGTATCAGAAGCCACTGACGGCGCAGGGGCGGGAATGCCAATGGTATTCGCTGTTATCATTGGGACGGGTTGTGGTTCCGGGATTGCGTTTGATGGTCGGGTTCATGCGGGCGGGAATGGGCTGGCAGGAGAATGGGGACATAACCCGTTACCGTGGATGGATGAAGAAGATCGAGCGTATCAGGCAGAAGTTCATTGTTTTTGTGGCAAACCGGGATGTACCGAAACTTTTGTATCGGGAACGGGTTTTATGAGGGATTATCTTCTCTTAAGCGGGTTACATAAAACTGGCCATGAAATTATCGAAGCTGTGGCACAAGAGGATGAACTGGCCGAATTGGCAATGCGCCGTTATGAAAGGCGCTTAGCACGGGCCTTGGCACAAGTCATTAATTTACTTGATCCGGATGTGATTGTGCTCGGTGGTGGAATGAGTAACGTTGATCGTCTCTACCAAACCTTGCCAGATTTGGTCAAAGAGTGGGTGTTCGGCGGAGAGTGTGCTACACCGATTAGAAAAGCTGTGCATGGTGATTCTAGTGGTGTGCGCGGAGCTGCTTGGTTGTGGCCTCAGCAATAACAGGTATCGATTAAAAATACCTGAATCCGATACCCTTAATAGATTTCAAGTTGCGTGCACCGGAGAATGAAAGCAAATAAAAACCGCAACTTGAAATATGAATAATCATGATATATGGCTTCTATCTTCACTTGTTTTATTTATCTTCTCATCACAAAGATGTCTGGGTTATTAAAGCCTTACTTAAGTTAAATTTGTAACCTTATGCGTTAATTTGTTTTCTATGTTATGCGTAATAATAGGAATAATAAATTAATAGATTCATTATATTTATGATGAAAGTTTTATACAGAATTAAAATATATTTATTTATTGATGAATAAAACATCGTACCTGACTTTAAATTTATTAACTCTTTAGGTGATAAAAAAGACGATCTATTAAATAAATAAAAAATGGTGATGAAAAGAATAGGCTAAATGTATTTTTTTAATGACATGATAAACAAGGCTTTTGTATGTTCTTATGGCTAATATTTGTATTGCCAATGATGCTTGGTAAAATTATGTGATGTTTGTCACATATAATTGTAATATTTTGTCTATATATTTGTGTTAATGTGGTTTTCTTCACGAAAAATACTGTTTTTTTAGGTTATTATTAACAAGTGCAATAAACTGAATTTAGGCATTCAAGGAGATTAGAATTTAATTCTCCGGTGGTTGTTTGCTTAAAAATAAAACTAACGATTGTTACCAATCATTTTGATTACTTACTCCATATTGGTGTTGATAAAAACTCTCAACAGGAAGATGTAATAGAGATAACTTTCAATAATATTCAAAACTGGTCATTTTTTTAAGCGATTTTCTTTTGGTTAAAGGATCGTGACGGGTATTTATTACCCTGAATATATTGCAGCTTAGTCTGCGATAGGGTGGGTTTTTTCCTGAAAACTTTTACTTGAAAGAAAATCAGATTATTAAATTTAATATTTTATGGGTGTCTTATTATGAGAAGCATGAAGCCATTGGCGACTTTAATTGGATTATTGGTGATGTCTGGCAGCGCCAATGCGGCGACGGTATATAACGATAAAGGAACCAGCGTGGATTTGACGGGGCAGTTTCGTCTGAAAACGACCGTAAGCAGTGAAGATCGTGATATCCGAATCAAAGACGATAGCAGTCGTATTGGTGTCAGCGCCAGCCATGAACTGACCAGAGAAATCAAAGTGTTCGGTAAAATGGAGTGGGGCTCTGATACACAAAAATCCAATAGCGACAATAATAAAACCAGCTTTGAGATGTATAATCGTGTTGGCTATATCGGTGCTTCTCATCTTGATATCGGTGAAATGCGGGTTGGTCGTACTTATATTCCTATCGATTGGGTGAAAAAATCCAGCCCCGGTTATGGCAACACTGGCGTATTCTATTTTGGCGATGTCTTGAGCAGCGCAACGGGCTATAATAAAGGTGGTGTTGGTAAAAATAATTTCCTCACCCGTTTACCTCAAACCCTCTTCTTCCAAACCAACAGTTATAAAGGTTTCAACCTCGCTGCAACCTACAGCGGCAAATCCGGTGATGATAACGAACGCCAGCACGGTGATATCCGTAGTGCTTATTCGGTGGCCGGTTTTTATAAATCAGACTTTGGTCTGGAAGCCAGCGCTGGTTATGCTCAGGCAACAGGGGAAAGCAGAAAACCAATTACGGTAAGTCAAGGGGACAATAAAGGAAAGAGTGTCAGCGAAGCAGGATTAGCCTCTCCACAAGATAGCCTGCTGGCTGTGGGGGTGGAATATTATTTCCCCGGCCGTGAATTCTCCGTTGGTTTCGATTACGGCTTGGCACGTTCCAAAAACTCAGGACTGGTGTACAAAGAAGGTAATGGCGGGAACTTACAGGAAAAATCGGTTAAAGGTGACTGGAAAGCCAATCTCTACGGTCTGGCGGGAAAGTGGCATTGGGATAAAATAGGCAGCGGCATGTACGCAGGATATTACCTGCGTGACGGGGATGCCAATACATTCAACTATAAAAAACAGACTTATACGGTCGGTTTAGATAAACGTTTTGCGGTTTCTAAGTACAATGACCTGATCCTGTTTGTTGAAACGGCATATGATGATGTCCGTAGCGACAATCCGGCTTACAAAAATAAAAAACAAACCATTCTGGGTACAGGAGCACGTTTGTCTTTTTAAGCAAAATTTCACAGGGAGGGCGCATTTTGGCTCTCCCGTATCATTCTATAAAGGGGCATAGCATGATGAAGAGTGTGTTGAAAATATCAACATTAGCAATGTTGGTGGCATTCAATGTGAACGCGGCGACAGTCGATTTACGAGTGATGGAAACCTCGGATATTCACAGCAACCTGATGGATTTCGATTACTTTAAAGATAAATCTACAGAGCAATTTGGTTTGGTTCGTACTGCGAACTTAATCAAGGCGGCCAAGTCTGAAGCCACCAACGCAATTTTGGTTGATAACGGTGACTTAATTCAAGGCAGCCCGCTTGCAGATTACATAGCGGCAAAGGGACTGAAAAAAGGGGACGTTCATCCTGCCCATCAACTGATGAATACCATGGGTTATACCGTAGGCAACTTTGGTAACCATGAATTCAACTTTGGACTGGATTACCTAAAACAGGCCATTGCCGGTGCCAAATTCCCTTATATCAACGCGAATATCATGGATGCCAAAACCGGCAAAAACTACTTTACACCTTATATTATCGTTGATACCCCTGTAAAAGACCGGGATGGCAAAGAGCATACAATTAAAGTGGGTTATATCGGCTTTGTTCCACCACAAATCAGTATTTGGGACAAAGCAAATCTGGACGGTAAAGTTGTTGTCAATGACATTACGGAAACTGCGAAAAAATTTGTCCCGCAAATGAAGAAAGAGGGTGCTGACCTGATCATTGCCATTCCGCACTCTGGTTTTTCCCAAGAACCTTATAAGGCAATGGCAGAGAACTCCGTTTACTATCTGAGTGAAGTTCCCGGTATTAATGCCATTATGTTCGGCCATGCCCATGGCGTGTTCCCAAGTAAAGAATATGCGGAAGTCAAAGGCGTCGATGTTGCCAACGGAACGGTGAATGGTATTCCGGCTGTGATGCCGGGGCAGTGGGGCGATCATCTGGGTGTTGTTGACATGGTGATCAATAACGACAGTGGTGAATGGAAAGTCGAATCAGCCAAGGCAGAAGCTCGCCCTATTTATGACAAAGTCCATAAAAAAGCACTGGTCGAGCGAGATAGCAAACTGGCCTCCATCATAGAAAAAGATCATCAGGGAACCCGCAACTTCGTTGGTAAATTCATTGGTAAAACCTCTGCCAACATGTACAGCTATCTGGCGCTGATCCAAAGCGATCCCACCGTCCAGATTGTCAACGATGCGCAGGTGGATTACACCAAGCGCTTCATTCAGGGTGATCCGAATCTGGAAGGAATTCCTGTCTTGGCGGCAGCCGCACCTTTCAAAGCGGGCGGGCGCAAAAATGCGCCGGCTGACTTTGTGGAAGTGGAAAAAGGTGATCTGACTTTCCGTAACGCGGCTGACCTGTACCTCTACCCGAATACACTGGTTGTCGTTAAAGCAACGGGCGCGGATGTGGTTGAATGGCTGGAATGCTCTGCGGGCATGTTTAACCAGATCGATCCAACGTCCACCAAACCGCAAGAATTGCTGAACTGGGATGGCTTCCGTACTTATAATTTCGACACGATTACAGGTGTTAACTATAAAATAGATCTGACTCAGCCAGCCAAATATGACACAGATTGCCAGCTTATCAATAAAGGCGCGAACCGCATTAAAGACGTGACCTATCAGGGTAAGCCGATTGATCCGAAAGCCACTTTCCTGGTTGCCACCAATAACTACCGCGGTTACGGCGGTAAATTTGCAGGAACCGGAGAAGATCACATTGCGTTTGCTTCACCGGATGAAAACCGCACTATTTTGGCTTCTTACATTTCCAGGATCACTAAAGAGAAAGGCGTAGTCTCCACACAGGCTGAAAACAATTGGTCATTCTTGCCAATTAAGACAGATAAAAAGCTGGATGTACGCTTTGAAACTTCGCCATCAGAAAAAGCGGCGAAATTCATTAAAGAACATGCCCAATATCCCGTGAAGTACTTGAAAAACGATGATATCGGTTTTGCTATCTATCAAATTGATTTAGCAGAGAAAAAGTAAAACTTGATATTGATGCCTGCTCCATTGGGAGCAGGCGGACGATTTATCTGACAGTGGATTGATTGCTATGCGTTTTCTAAAACCGTTACCTCTTGTTTTGGCAATAATGGCCGCGGGATGTGCTACTTCTCCCGAAACCCACGGACCTCTGAGGGCACAAGCCAATCTGGTGGAAGGGACTGCCTGCATCGTGCCAGAGCAACCCACCGCCAATTACGACTATGATATAAAAACTGATCATTATGGGCAGAACGACAAGGCTTCAACTGACTACTTTAAACTGGCTATTAACTACTCACCTTCATTTTGTGATTACAAAATGAACGACATAAAACGCCTGCAAAACGAGAATGAGAAAGCCAAGGCACAGCGAGAATATGAAAAATTCAAACTGCAATGCTTCTCTGATAATAAATTTGGCTGGATACTGCATGGCTTATGGGCCGAAACCTGCGATGGCAAATCCATGGAAGAGTGCCGCGACTGGTCAGATATTCGAAAACATCCTCGTTTGTGTAAAGGGGATCTGCCTGCGTTGGATTACCAAACCATTAAACCTTACCTGTGTACCTCTCCCGGCATCGATTTGCTGCAAGCTGAATGGGAAAAACACGGTGTTTGTGCCTTCGATACCGCAAAACACTATTTCAGCAAACAGCAGGCGCTTTTCAACAGCCTGATATTGCCGGAAGGCCGGCCGTCCAATGAAAAACTGATCCAATTCCTGCAAGAACATAATCCGGTATTGAAAGGTAAACATATTCAGATTACTCGTGACGAATTCTATATCTGCTATAGCAAGAATTTTGAAGTGATTGACTGTCCAAAGCCTGAACATTAAGAGATAACATAGTGAATTATAAATACAAATTACTTCCGATTGCGATTGGCACCGCCTTGTTGGTAGGGTGTGCAACCAAACCTGCCTATGATCCGGCAAATGTGGTGGATGTACGGGTTCTGGGCCTGAATGACTTTCACGGCGCATTAAAGGCACCCGGTCCCAATCAGCCGGGTGGCATTGAACATATGGCTACCTTGATTAAAGAACTGAAACAAGAAAACCCGAACAGCCGAATCCAATGGCGCACTGCTTACTCAATTGGATCTGAAACTGGATAAAACGACGAAAGATGTCGTGGATTTCAAGGCTGAAAATATTTGGGTTGATAACCGCAAATATAGCAAGGATCCAAAAATCACCGAGCTGTTGTCATCCTATGAAAAAATTGCCACACCACTGGCGAACCGCATTGTTGGTAAATTGGAAAGCAATCTGACCAATGAGATTAGCCAAAGTGGAGAATCTGCATTGGGAAAAGTGATCGCGGATGCTCATTTGTATGCAACCACGGCTAAAGAAAATGGCGGAGCACAGATTGCATTCGTCAACAACGGCGGTATCCGGGCGCCTATGGATGCGGGAGATATGACTTATAACGCAATTTATACTGTCCAGCCGTTCTCTAACATAATGGTAACCAAGACACTGACTGGTGAGCAGATTAAACGCCTGCTGGAACAGCAATGGGATCGCACACGTCCACAGGTACTGGCGGTATCGCATACCCTCCAGTATTCTTGGGACAGCACTAAACCTGTTGGTGATCGCGTTATTGTCAGCTCGATCAAAATCAATGGAAAACCGATTGATCTGAAAGCGAAATACCGTGTAGCGGCCAATGAATATCTGGCGACAGGAGGAAGTAACTTCTCCGTATTTAAAGAAGGCACCGATCCCATCTATAACGTGCCTGATGTGTATGCGGTTGTTAAATATTTCACAGAAAAATCCCCGATTCACTATCCGAAACAAGATCGAATTATTGATCTCGGTGGAAAATAGTGTGATGGCGTTAAAAGATAACGCAGAACACGCTAGATAAAACGGATAGATCAAAGATACTGTAACGGCTGTTTGATCCAGATCATAAGTGCAACGTTAAGTATTATGCGTTGCACTTATACATTCGAATAAATTTAGGAAAGATTTCTTATTACACGAAGATATTACTGGTTCCAGTAATATTTATATCGGTAATGCTAATAAGGTGACAATAATATATGTAATGATTGTTTAATAATAAAAATAGTTATGGAGATCACTAACATGCAGAAAATTCTGGTAATGATGATAAAAAATAAAATAACCAGATTATTAACCTATTCTGTTAGCTTAATATTAGGAGGTATCACGTTCTCTTATGCTGCTGTTGTTCCTCCCAATGTTCGATTAGCAGATAAACAAGAAATTACCCGGAATAATTTTTCTGAGCCCGGCTCTTTAGATCCGCATAAATCTGATGGCAGTAGTGAATTTGATATCTTGCTGGATTTTTTCGAACGCTTGGTTGATACGGATAAAGAAGAGAAAATCATCCCTGCTTTAGCTGAAAGCTGGGAAACTAAAGATAATAAAACGTGGATTTTCCATTTAAGAAAAGGGGTTAAATGGTCTGATGGTACACCTATTACAGCCCATGATGTGGTTTTTTCTTTTCAGCGCTTGGTAACGCCTGACACGATTTCCCCTTACGGCAGCTACCTGATTCAAGCCACGGTTGTGAATGCACAAAATGTACTGTCTGGTAAGAAAAAGCCTGAAGAACTGGGGGTTAAAGCACTGGATGATTCAACGATAGAAATTGCCCTGGAAAGATCCAAAGCCGGTTTTCTGCAAATGCTGGCACACCCTGCGATGTCACCTGTCAGTGAAAAGGTGATCAAAAAATATGGCAGTAAATGGACGCAACCCCAATTTTTTGTCAGCAACGGGCCTTTCAAACTGTCTGAATGGATAGTGAATGAGAAAATTGTCGGCGTCAGAAACCCTTATTATTGGGATGATAAAAATACCATCATAAATAAAGTCACTTACTTGCCACTATCCGATTATAAAGCTGATCTTAACCGTTATATGGCAGGAGAAATTGATATATCCAACGGTGGGCCATCAGAATTCTTGCCAATGGTTAAGAAAAAGTTTGGTGAGCAGTTGCATGTTAAACCCATACTGAGTGTTTATTACTATCTGTTTAATACACAAAAACCACCATTTAATGATATTCGGGTCAGGCAAGCGCTGGCTTTCGCACTGGACAGGAACATTATTACTGACAAAGTGTTAGGCAATGGTCAAAAACCCGCTTATGATGTGGTCTCTCCGGGCGCTGGAGGTATTTATTTAAAACATCCTGAATATGCCTCATGGACACAAGAACAGCGTGTGGCAAAGGCCAACGCGTTATTGAAAGAAGCGGGATTTAATGAAAAGAATCCGCTCAAGTTTACCTTGCTGTATAACACTTCTGAAGCCCATAAAAAAATTGCTATTGCGGCCAGCTCGGCATGGAAAAAGAATCTAGGTGTGGACGTTATCTTACAAAATCAGGAAACTAAAACACAGAGTGATAGTATGGCTCAAGGTGACTTTGAAGTGACGAGATACGCATGGAATGCTGATTATAATAGCCCAACCACCTTCTTCGATATTTTCATGTCAGGAAATACCAATAACCATATGAGGTATCAAAATAAGGAATTTGATCAATGGGTTTTAAAAGCCGATGAAACTGGCGATCCTGCCGATTACCAACAAGCTATTGATATTCTCAATAAGGAGATGCCTGCTATTCCGGTTTACTATTATGTCCGTGTTCAATTAATTAAGCCTTATGTCGGTGGTGTTCATATTAATGCACTGGGAAATTTGCCGACAAAAGATCTTTATATTATTAAGCACTAAATTATCTCAGTCATTAAGAGCCTGTTTTAGCAGACTCTCATTCATTAAAAATGTCAATTTAAATCGTAAAAAAATAAACATGGTATCGTAATGTAATAATAAAAACAGTAAGTAATGGAGATTCAAAACATGAAAAAAATCATGGCGAGCCTAATCAAAAATAGGTTCACCCAAATCCTGACCTGTTCGATGGGAATACTCTTAACAAACGTTGCACCCTCCTATGCCGCAGTCGTTCCGCCGGGAACACAATTGGCCGATAAACAAGAAATTGTGCGTAACAATGGCTCTTTCCCTGCTTCGTTGGATGTCCATAAAGTAGAAAGTAATGTCGAGCTGAATATTATCCATGATTTTTTTGATGGTTTGGTCTACACCGATAGAAAAGGCAATATCGAACCGAGATTGGCAGAAAGTTGGGAAACAAAAGATAATAAAACCTGGGTATTCCATCTCAGAAAAGGCGCTAAATGGTCTGACGGCTCACCGATTACCGCCCATGATGTCGTATTTAGCTGGCGGCGTTTACTTGATCCAACAATGGGTTCCCCCTATGGCAGTTATCTTGGAACTGCTCACGTTATTAATGCAGACGATATATTATCAGGCAAGAAAAAAGCAGAAGAGCTTGGTGTTAAGGCACTGGATGATCTCACATTGGAAGTAAAACTCGATAAACCCGTGGCGTATTTCTTGCAGATGCTGACTCATCCGATTTTAGTTCCGATTAGTGCAAAAGTGGTTAAAAAACACGGTGATAAATGGACGCATCCCGATACTTTTGTGGGCAGTGGTGCGTTCAAACTCTCCGAATGGAAAGTGAATGAAAATGTTATCGGTGTCAGGAATCCTCAGTATTGGGATAATAAAAACACAATAATCAATAAAGTGACTTATCTTGCCCTTACGTCAGAAAAGTCGGACTTAAACCGTTATCTTGCCGGTGAAATTGATATTACCTTTACCATTCCATTGGATTCCTTTGCATCATTAAAGAAAACATTAGGCGATCAAGTGCATATTGATCCGATGCTCAGCACTTATTATTACGTCTTCAATATTAAAAAACCGCCATTTAATGATGTCAGGGTCAGGAAGGCATTAAGTTTAGCCATAGACAGGAATGTGATTGCTGAAAAAGTATTGGGGATGGGGCAGCTTCCTGCTTACGATATTCTTCCACCTAATATCGGTGGGATCACATTAAACCCACCAGAATATGCCTCCTGGACACAAGTACAGCGGATTAAAAAAGCCAAAGAATTATTGAACGAGGCCGGTTTTAACGAGAAAAATCCGCTCAAATTTAATTTGCTTTATAACACAAGAGAATCCCATAAAAAACTTGCCATTGCTGTGACGGCAATGTGGAAGCAGAACCTGGGGGTTCAAGCCAGCTTACAAAATCAGGAATGGAAAGTGATGTTGGATAATATGCACCAGAATAAGTTTGATGTTGTCAGATACGCATGGACGGCAGACTACAATAGCCCAATGTCTTTTTTAGGAATTTTCCTGACAGGAAGCAGTCATAACATACCATTATATGAAAATAGTGAATTCGACCAGTTGGTCATTAAGGCAGGTGAAACCAACGATACTGCTTATTATCAAAAGGCAATGGATATTTTCGACAATGATATGCCAGTTATTCCTATTTATTATTATGTTATTAACCGCATGGTAAAACCGTATGTCGGCGGTTTCTACGTTAGCCCAATGGATTATGTATCGACAAAAGATCTCTATATTATTAAGTACTAACCTTAAATCAGAGTCTGTTAATACAGGCTCTGATTATAGCGATTGATAAGTTAATTAAATCATGAGTTGGATAAGTAAGAATAAATACAATTATGGAGAGCTAAAATATGTCAAAAATAATCAACAATAAAAAAATAAAATTACTTACTTGTGCTATGGCACTTATATTGAACAATATTGCATTATCTCATGCTGCGGTAATTCCTGAAGGAACAAAGCTGGCAGCTAAGCAGGAAATTGTGCGCAATAATGGCTCAGAGCCAGCTTCATTGGATACACATAAAGTTTCAAGTAATGTTGAATTCAATATTATCAGTGATTTTTTTGATGGTTTGATTCAGGTTAATAAGCAGGGCAAGATTGAGCCAAGGTTAGCAAGCAGTTGGGAAACCAAAGATAATAAAACCTGGATTTTTCATTTAAGAAAAGATATCAAATGGTCAGATGGTTCACCTATTACAGCTCATGACGTTGTATTCAGTTGGCGGCGTTTAATTGATCCTGATACTGTTTCTCCTTATGGTAGCTATCTTGAAAATGCGTCTGTAGTGAATGCAAATGAGGTTTTGATCGGTAAGAAAAAAACAGAAGAACTAGGGATAAAAGCACTGAATGATGAGATGCTGGAAGTACGGCTGGACAAGCCCGTTGGAGATTTTCTACAGATGCTGACCCATCCCGCTATGTTTCCGATAAGTGAAAAGGCAGTAAAAAAATATGGCGATAAATGGACAAGACCGGAAGTATTTGTGGGCAGTGGGCCATATAAACTTTCTGAGTGGGTTGTTAATGAAAAAATAGTCGGAGTCAGAAACACCCAATATTGGGATGATAAAAATACAGTGATTAATAAAGTAACCTATCTTCCTCTTTCTTCAGAAAAATCAGATTTAAACCGTTATCTGGCGGGAGAAATCGATATTACTTTTACTATTGCCGCAGAATCTTTTCCATCACTGAAAAAATCATTGCCTGATGAGGTAAAGCTCTCTCCCAAAGCAACTGTATATTTTTATGAGTTTAATAATAAAAAACCACCATTTAATGATGCCAGAGTCAGGCAGGCACTGAGTTTGGCGGTAGATAGGGATATTATTGTTGATAAAATCTTGGGGCAGGGGCAATTACCAGCTTATACTATGCTCACACCAGATATAGGGGGCTTTAATTTTAAACAACCTGATTATGCTTCATGGACTCAGGAGCAGCGTATTGCCAAGGCTAAAGAGTTATTGAATGATGCTGGGTTTAATCAAAATAACCCGCTTACTTTTAATCTTCTTTATAACACGCAGGAAGGACATAAAAAAATTGCCATTGCGGTTAGCTCAATGTGGAAAAAAAATCTTGGTGTAAATGCTGTTTTGCAGAATCAGGAATGGAAAGTCATGTTAGATAATATGCACCAAGGGAAATTTGATGTTATCCGGCGGGCATGGGTTGCGGATTATGATAGTCCGATGACGTTCTTATCATTATTTTCATCTAAGCAAGTAAAAAATACATCTCTATATACAAATGACGAATTTGATCAGCTATTAGAAAAAGCGTCTGAAACTAATGATAAAGATTATTATCAGAAGGCATCTGATATATTAACAAAAGAATTGCCGGTTATTCCTATTTATTTTTATGTTAATCATAATATGGTTAAACCTTATGTTGGTGGCTTTCATGCTAACACAAGGGGAGAGTATTTCACAAAAGATCTTTATATAATTAACCCGAATTAATGAAATGGACACCTCCCCAAAACGGCTTCAGTGAACCATGCTGAATACATCAGCAAAAATATGAAGAGGTGTCCAATGGAACAAGTTATCGGAATTGATCTGGCAAAGCGAGTGTTTCAAGTTCATATTGCGTCCCCGCTTGGCAAAGTGATTAAAAATACGGTGGTTTCACGCAATAAACTGATCGCTTTCATTGCGCAACAGCCTCCTTCAAAAATTGTGATGGAGGCTTGTTACTGCTGAATACCTATCCAGATTTTCCGCCATCCTGAATCCCATAATATACAAAGGAGAATTATATCTTCCATGTCGCCTTCTTGTTCTACATAGATCACGAAATCTGGTAAAACTACCTCCTCTAGCTACTTTATAGTGACTACCTTCAGTAAGCATTAAATCATCATACACGGCAGTACCTGACTGATAGGGTCGATAACTATCAGAAGTATATTCTTCAACAAACGCTTTTAAATAATAAGCATATCCATGCAATACATTTATGCAATACTCCATTCTATCTGATAATTGTGAAGATATATTTATATTGCCGTCTTTCTCTATGTTATGAAGTATCAAATGCTCAGGTATAAAACAAATTTTATTGTTTTTATACCCAGATGACCTTAATTCAGAAATACAAAAAGTGCCACCATTTCCAGCGGATATTGACACTAGCAATGCTGGTTTATGTGCTAATTCGTTATCACTACATAATAAAAGTAGATTTTTTAGTTTTGGTGGCACCATTCCTCCCCACTCAGGAACCACAATAATAAAAGCATCAATGCTCATCAAAGATTGTGATATTAAATTCCATTTATGCCACTTAGGATCTTTTGCTTCATTCCAAATTGACTCATCCCATATTGGTATGTCTAAATTTCCCAGATGGAAATGCTCAGTATGCTTAAATGTTTTTTTAGTTCTTTCAAGTGAATAGAAGAAATCGCCTACTTTACCAGAATTAGAATGCGATCTATGGCTTCCTGAAATAATTCCCAGTTTCATCATTTTTCCTCACGTTATATATTTTGAATACCTTTTAGAACCTATATCAAAAACCAATTTTGCTATAAAGATTAGAATTAATGTAACTAGAGTTTGAATAAAAAACCATTTTATGCTCATTATTCCACTTGCTACTGAGGCAGGAACACCAGTTATAAATAGACACGGAAGTATGAACATGAGAACAAAACGAACTACACCATGAAAAGATTGTTCAGGTCTCACCAATACTTTGAAGCAAGGATTTGAATTTTTAATACTAACTAATGAGGCCGTCCAAAATATTGTTGTCCTTATAATCCATGTAATTGAAGTAAGTATTAAGACGCCTTCGAATGCCATCATCAAATGTAAAAAAACCAACAAAATATCAGTTCCAAGGTAAATATGTACAGTAAAAAATAATACTAAAGATAAGAATGATAACAAAAAATGCTCAAATGCAATATTTGTAGTAACATATAAAAATTGAGTATTTATAGGTAATGTTAAATGAGGTTCTAACTTTAATGACTTAACTTTTTTAACCAGCAAGAAGCTTCCTCGGCCAAATAAAAAAAGATAAAAATTATCGACCAAACATACTGTAGAAAAAAATATAATAACAAAATTATCAGATAAAATATAACCTAAAGATTGTGAATTTAAAATAGCATACCAAAAAAATGCTTGTGCTATATAATAATTCAAGTTAACAAAAGCGGATAACCAAAAATTTAATGGGCTTTTTTTTGCTTCTGAAAATCCACTTTTAAAACCAATCAATATCACTCTAAGCATTGCTATTATATCCTTGATTGTACTTTAACATATAATTCCAAATCAAATTAAAAATAATCATTAAACATATCATGACTAAAAAACCATTAAATATAAAATAAACAGACATTGAATTTGTTGCAATTTTAACTGGAACATAGGTAATATATTGAAATGGAATATAATTAAATATTGATTTTATAGAATCACCAAATACATCTAATGGTATTAATGCGCCTGAAAGAACCCATGATAAAGTATCCTTAATAACTATAAAAGAGTACGATCCTCTAAACTTGAACGCCATGCATGACAATGTCATTGTTAAGTACAAGTTGATAAACAATCCTATACATAACGAAATAAAGAGATAAATAAAATTAGGAATATCCTTTTGGTATATAATGATAAATAAAATCAATGGTGACATTATAAATAATCTGGCTAGTATCTGCCCAAAAGCATATTCTGAATAATATAATAATATTGATTTTGGAATTATAATTAGCCTATCTATGCTGCCATCTTCAATATGGAACGATAAATTTTCTGGAAATCCGGTAATACTTGTCAATTGAAATATAATAACAGACCATAATATATAAATTATTATTTCATCATGCGTATAGTTAACAAAATCATTTGATTTTGTCATGGTGTCCCAAAAAGAGAGTTCAACTGCATATAATGTTACAATTATAAATAAGTAACCAAATATTATATTCTTCGCCCTAATGGTTTCAATAAAAGAAAATTTAATTATCATAGAAAAGTCCCTCTAGATATAGCGCATTCTTTTCTTTTGAGTTATTCTTATTTAGATTTATTTTTGATATTTTACCTTCTTTAAAGAAAATAATGTCTTTGCAAATATCCGCAATGTCTATCATATTATGTGAGGTGATCAGTATTTTACTTTCATTATTTTCAGCATAATCTTTTAAGATATTGCGTAATAGAATTTGTGATTCTATATCTAACCCAATGGTTGGTTCATCCAATATCAGTAATTTTGGTCTATTAAGAAGATGTATTAACAAGTTAGATTTCACCGATTGACCTAAAGAACACGTTTTTGCTGGTTTTCTTGCTATACTTCTAAGGTTCAACATTTCTATCATATTTTCAACATGATTCTTATCATAATTACGTTTATATATAGCAGAAAAAAGTTCAATATTTTCATAGAGGGATAACTCTTCCCAAAGCATTGATTTATTACCAAAAACAATACCAAGGTTAGATAAAAGATTAGGAGGCCTTCCATTTGAATCAATACCAAAAACAGTAATATTCCCAGAATTTGGTGTCAAAATGCCTGAAATCAATTTTATTAACGTTGTTTTTCCTGCTCCATTCTTTCCCAACAGTCCTATGATCTTGCTATCATTAAATATTTCAATATTCATATTTTCAAATAAAACCACTTCGATTTCATTTGATGAAAATATGTTTTTAAAAATGTTTTTTTTAATTTCTCTGCTCTTATAACTAAAACATAACTCAGTGATTTTTATCATTTCAATTCACTATTTTTGTAAGTAATATATCATTGTCATGCATAATGTATTCTTTTACTTTACTGCTCCTACCATAAACAATAAATTTTTCTTTATCTATATTCATTATTCCTTTCGCATAATCTTGATCCCAAAACAACTTACCTAATACTTCACCAGTTTCTAAATGCCAACCTAAAATATAGCGACTGTAATTTATGCCTATAATAATGCTGTCGTTGTAAATAATAAAATCTTCAATGGTATTTAAACCACCTAATTTAAAATCAACAATAATAAAATTTATATTGCTAATTTTATAATTAAAGGATTTTACCTTTAAAATACGACTAAATTATGCAAAGTAGTTAACTAACAATTAGAAAATATTATACTCAACAAACCTTAAGATGAGTGTTGGTTGACTTATATCAATTTGATTTATAACGATTAATCATCATGGTAAATCAGCATCTTGAAGTAAAATTAGTATAAACAGTTTCACGCAATCATGTAAATATTTCGCTATGAAATTGTTCTTTTGGTTGTGGTTTTGTTTATCGTTCGTGTGTCTTTCTATGGAAATAATTTTAAAAATATATAATTACATCCGGCATCTTTCAAATAGCACCTTTGTTGGCTGAGTTCACCCCAGTCACATAATTATCTATGCTCTTGGGAATCAGCTTTTTTGCCATCGTGCGGCATCTTGAAATTCATTGGGTATAGAAGAGAGGGGTTCTGATATCTATTTAGAATGGAAGAATAGCCTGAAAAACAGGCTCCTTTTGGGAAGTTATTGCAGTACCTTGCGGGCAGCCAAGGCTAAAAAACCACTGCGGCTGCCATCTTGATCTATTTCAATAAATGTCGGATATAACATAATTTTATTCCATTTTTACTGGTGTACTTTTTCAGGATAATTTGTTAATGAAACTATTTGAGTTTTGCATCTTTTAGAATTCCTGGTTTGATATCTTTACATGGATGCGAAGCCGTTATTACGACAGCGAATTCAGGATGGGTAAATTGATGATGACTTCCTTTTATTCGCCTAAGTTTCCAACCGTTTTTTTCAATAATCTCATTAAATCTGAATTGTTCAAGCAGCTTCCTTTCCACTTTGAATATCATATACACATCATTAAAGTGGTTTATTAATGCACCATATAGGGTTTAATCTCCGTGTTTAAACCCGAAATTCTGGTGCTAATTGACTGCAACCCAAGCCATTCTTTTTTTCCACTTTGATCTGAACAGGAATCCGTTCTTTTAATGCTTCTACGTGGCTGATTACTCCGATGGTTTTTCCTGACGCATTAAGGTGATCCAGTGCATCCAGTGCAATATCGAGGGTTTCAGGGTCAAGCGTACCAAAACCTTCATCAAGGAACAGGGATTCTATCTGTGTTTTGTTACTCACCAGATCAGACAAGGCGAGCGCAAGGGCCAAGCTGACAAGGAAACTTTCTCCACCGGAGAGGGTCTTGGTATCCCGAATGGCATCCGCTTGCCAGGTATCAACAACCTGTAATTCTAATCCACCATCATTTTTGCGTTGTAAGTAGTAACGACCATGCAGTTTTTCCAGTCGGATATTTGCCAGATAGACGAGATGATCCAATGTTAATCCCTGAGCAAAACGGCGGAATTTGGCACCATCTGCGGAACCAATAAGGTTGTTGAGATAGCTCCAGTCATCATAGTTTTGTTGTAAGAGTGCGATTTGAGACAGTAATGCCTGTTGTTGCTGGCGGCGAGCTGCATCGCTATTTAGCAGGGTCCTGACTTCACCTTGTTGTTGGTTGTTGTGCTTCAACTTATCTGTAGTGTCGGTCAACATGGCCGATAATTGCTGGGCTTCATATTGCTCAAGTAATTGCGGTTGTGTCTCTGCATGTCGCTGCAATGCCACTTCTGATTCGTGATGCCGTGTTTTGGCTTGTAATTGTTGTTGTTCCAGTTTTTCTTGTAATTGTTGTAATTTTTCCCGCTGTTCCGGTTCTAATAAGGCACGTTCAAAAGAGGTTTGATCGGGAAAACCTTGCTGCTCCAATCCGGTCTGGAAGTGGCTGGCAGCAAGTTTACAGGCTGCCTCGGTGGTGATACAGCTTCTTTCAATTTCACTGGCTGCACCGGTTAATTGATTCATTTTGTTTTGCAATTCTTGCAGATGGGTAGTGGCCTGTTTATAAGCCTCTTCCAGTTCATAGGCTTTTTGTTGTAAGCCCTGACGAACGTCAGCAACAGATTGTTCGCCAAATAAATGATGGCGTTCCTGACGCGTTTGTTCCAATAACTGCTTTTGTTGTTGTTGCTGCTGATTTAAAGCATGAAGATGTGCGGTTAGCTTATTTTTTTGTTTTTCTAATTCACTCAGTTTGCTTTGTGAGGCGGCTTGTTCTTTCTGTAGTTGTTGCCATCTTTCACGAGATTCATGGTAGTTCTTTAATTCTTGTTGACGCTGTTGTAGCCAACTCTCTGTTTCTTGATGGGAAGGTAAGGTAAAAGGTGTCGATTGTAATTCGGTCTTTAATTGTTGCTCTGCTGCCGTGTAGTCTGTTTCTATTTGTCGAATTTCAGCCGTTTTTTCGTCTAATTGTTTTTGGGCTGAATCTTGTTTGAATTTTTCCAGCTCAATATTTTTTTCACACTGTTGGTATTGCTCACGATTAGCTGTGAGGGCTTTTTCGGCTGCCTGATGGTTTTTTTCTGCTTGTAAAAGTGCTTCCTGCTGAGCTTGATGTTGGTAATAAGCAGCTTGTCTCTGGTTGATAAAATCATTAACCGACTCTGTATCTATCGGTAAATCTGTTGCCTGTAATTGTTGGCAATGGTGTTGCCATTGTTTTACCAATTCGGCCAATTTGACGTTGAGTTGTGCAATGTTATCCTGCAATTGTTCGCTATGTTGCTGTTGAATTTGTTGCCTTTGTTGTAGGGCCGTGCGATTTTCTTGTAATTGTTCAACCTGCTGGCGCAGGGTTTTTAATCGCTCTTCTGATTGTGGCAGGGCAATATTTTGGTATTCATTGATTAAAGGGTGGTGAGTTGAACTACAAAGCGGGCAGGATTCACCTTCTTTTAATTGTGAACGCTCTTTTTCCAGACTTACGATCCGTTGTTCTAAGCGAATACGACTATCAAGATCGTCATAGTGTTGCTGTTTTTCTGCTAATTGTTGATTGAAGGTTGTGATCTGATCCGGCAAGCGTTTTAGCGATTCTTGAAATTGTGCCAGTTGAGTTTGATCGGTAGTGATCGCAGTTTGTTGCTGCTGGATCTGAGGCAGTAAGATCTCCAGTTGATTCTGTGATGTCAGTTGTTTCTGATAATTCGATAAATATTTCTGTAACTGCGCTAAAGGATGTGCTTTCTGTAAAGCAATGAGCTGATTTTCAGCGCTAGAAAGATGACTGTGTAATGTCTGACTCTGTTCTTTTTGTCCCGCTAATTCTGCATTCAGCGAATTCAAACGCCCAGTTGTGTGCGTGATTTCTGTGGCAATTTGTTGCGTGTTTTGTGTGAGTTGGTTTATTTTCGTTTGCCGCTCTTGTTGGCGGGCAATTAGCTGTTTCCATTCAGGCAGTTTGCTGTCTAAATTACGGTAATGGGGATGTTGTTCGTAATAAGATTCCAGCTCTTTTTGCTCTTTATTCAGTACCTCTGTCTGGTTCTGAGTAGTTTGGTATTGGGATTGAATATCAGAGTATTCGCGATCTTGTACCGCTATTTCTTTCTCAAGTGTCAGCAGATCCTTTGATTGAATATCAATTTTATGATCGAGCGGCATAATTTGTTCTGAGATGAGCTTTTCCTGCTGATTTTGATGTTGTTGGTGCTCTTCCCGGTTTTTCTCTAACTGTATAAGCTGTTGTTCAGCAGGTTGCAGTAGCGTTAGTTGCTGTTGGCGTTCATTTTCTATTTTTATGCGTTGTTCAGTGAGTCGCTGTTTTTCATGAAAAGCCCGGTTTTGTGCATCCCATAATGGACGGATTTTTTCAGCCGGTTCGCTGGTAGCCAGTTGTTGTAACTGAGGTTGTGCTTCTTGAATGGCTTGCTCAGTTTGTTGCAGAAGTGATGTATTCTTTGCCAGAGATTGCTGTAGTTCATCTTTTCTGACAAGCCACTGTTCGGCTTTTTGTAATGCCTTAATTTGCTGACTGAATTCGGTTTCTTCTGCAATAAGTTGTTGTTGCTGATTTTGGTATGTTTGTTGCTGCTCTGGTGTGAGTAGTTCAATAGAAGAGGCTTTGGTATTTTGAATATCCAGCTCAGACTGTGCGTCTTTATGGCGTCGATAAATTTCCTGAGACAGAATACCGTAAATTTCTGTGCCTGTTAGCTCTTCCAGTAAGTCTGCCCGATCTTTATCCTGCGCATTTAAGAATGCAGCAAAATCACCCTGTGATAAGAGCATGGATTTGGTAAAACGACCAAAATCCAACCCGGTTATTTCGGCAATTTTTTCTTTTTTCTCTGGAATTTTATCAGCCAGAATTTTCCCGTCTTTTTTGAGGGCCAGCTCTCCTTTTGGCTGTTGGAGTTTGCCATCTGCTTGGTTACGAGCGCGGCGTTGGCTCCAAAATGCCCGATAAGCGACACCTTTGACTTCGAATTCAACTTCCGCGAGGCATTCAGCAGTATGGCGGGTCATTAGCTCGTTTTGCGAACTGGAAATCGTCTTAAGCCTTGGGGTTTCATGATATAAAGCGAGGCAAATGGCATCCAATAAAGACGTTTTACCTGCACCCGTTGAACCGGTAATGGCAAATAATCCATTGCTGGCAAAAGGCTCTGCCGTAAAGTCAATCTTCCATTCACCTTGCAGGGAATTGATATTTTTCAGCCGTAAGCTAAGAATTTTCATAGGAGAGGCTCTTCATGTGATTGCTGAGAAATATCATCCAGCGTTTGCTTAAATAAGGTAATCAGGCGTTGCTTTTTAGCAATATCTTCTAATTCTTCCTGAGCCAAACGTCGTTCGAAAATCTCATTGACACTCAATTCGGTGAGGGTTTCTTTATTTTGTTCAGATAGTGACAATTGGCGGGTATTTTTGCTGCGGCGCAGCAGAATTATCTCAACGGGCAGACCTTCACTCAGGGTTTGGATACGTTTCTGGATATCGGGCAGGTAATCTTGAGTCGCGACTTCAATATCCAGCCAGACCGGGCGTTCACCTTGATACTCCCTGAAAATCTGTAATTGTTCCTCTATCTGTTTCAAGTTGCCACGAATCAACTGCATTGGTTGATAGTCTGGAACGGGTAAAAGCGTGATGCTATCAAGCTTATCTGCCTTAAAGTCAACTAAGCAGACGCTTTTTTCCTGGCCCACTTCATCAAAACTCAGTGGAATAGGCGAACCGCTGTAGCGGATGTGCTCAGATTTTCCGATAACTTGTGGACGATGAATATGCCCCAGTGCAATATAGTCAGCAGGTGGAAATTCTTGGGCAGGGAACGCATCCAATGTGCCAATGTAAATATCGCGGACGGAGTCTGTGGTGGAAGCTCCGACGGTAGTGAGGTGCCCGGTGGCAATAATTGGTAATGGTTGGCCGAGTTGTTCCCGTAACGCACAGGCGTGATGATAAAGCTGGTGATAGTGTTCCGTAATGGCATTTTGTAATGCTTGCTGTTTTTGGGTGCCAGATTGTCCCGCCTGGCTGATCATGACGTCCCGCGGGCGAAGATAAGGAATAGCGCAGAGAATCGCCCCTGCATTACCATCTTTATTATTCAGCACTTTTATTTGTTTTTCTGGCTCTTTGGTTTCGGCATTGGCAATCACTGTTGTATTCAGGTAAGAAAGCAGGGCTTTTGACTCATTGAGTGTAGCGACAGAATCATGGTTTCCCCCAAGAATGACAAGTTGGCAGCCTGTTGGCTGTAGCGCCACAATGAATTTGTTGTAAAGCTCGCGTGCATAACTGGGAGGGGAGCCTGTATCAAAAACATCTCCGGCAATAATCAATACATCAACCTGATATTGAATGATTTTTTCAATAAGCCACTGCAAAAAGTGCTTGTGTTCTGCTGCGCGGTTTTTGGTAAAGAAATATTGTCCAAGATGCCAGTCCGATGTATGAATGATTCGCATGTCTTCCCGCCGTTGCCTGTGAGTTTCTCGTACCTGTGACAAGCGCTAATTATAATGGGTATGTGAAAGATGTCCCGCGCCATTCAGTCCCTTTTGTTGAATTATCGAGTAGCTTCGCATCAAGAATGAAATATGACAGATGAGGTATATATTCCCTGCGAGCCAGATTACAGCTTGATGATTGAGAGATAATAGTTTTCATAAAATTGTCATAAAATTGACTCATAATGTCCTAAAGTGAATGTTGCTGACTTCAATGATATTGACAGGATTAACCATGGCTAAACGCATTTTGGTAGTTGAAGATGAAGTACCGATTCGTGAAATGGTTTGTTTTGTACTTGAGCAAAACGGTTATCAGCCCGTTGAAGCTGGAGATTATGATACGGCAATAAGGCGTCTGTCAGAGCCTTATCCTGATTTAGTGTTATTGGATTGGATGCTTCCCGGCGGCTCAGGCGTACAGATTATCAAGCAAATTAAGCGGGATAATAATACCAGGGCGATTCCAGTCATTATGGTAACGGCTCGCTCAGAAGAAGAAGATCGGGTGCGTGGCCTTGATGTCGGAGCTGATGACTATATCACTAAGCCTTTCTCACCCAAGGAGTTGATTGCCCGTGTCAAGGCAGTTCTGCGGCGTATCTCGCCCATGGAAGCAGAAGATGTCATTGATATGAATGGATTGATACTGGATCCGGTATCTCACCGAGTTTCCAGTCAGGGACAGGATTTGGAGATGGGACCAACCGAATTCAAACTTCTCCACTTTTTTATGACTCATCCAGAGCGTGTTTATAGCCGGGAACAGTTACTTAATTATGTGTGGGGAACGAATGTTTATGTGGAAGATCGCACCGTCGATGTACATATCCGGCGATTGCGTAAGGCGTTGGAAATCGGCAAACACGATAAAATGGTACAAACCGTTCGTGGCACAGGATATCGTTTTTCTACCCGTTATTGACGGTTATGAGTCCCGTTGGTGTTGATTGGCAGAAGTTTGGGTAATGGTTTCGGGTAATACCGTTTTCGTACCGGAGAAAATAACGTGCTTGAGCGTTTATCATGGAAAAAGTTGGTATTGGGCTTCGTGCTTTTCTGTTTGCCCGCTGTCATTTTGTCTCTTTTTGTTGGTCATTTGGCTTGGTTATTGGTTATCGCACTATTTTTGGCACTGGTGTGGCATGGCTATAATTTGCTGAAATTATCCCATTGGTTATGGTTAGATCGCAGTATGTTACCTCCTGCGGGACGCGGCGGATGGGAACCTATCTTTTACGGCATTTATCAGATGCAGCAGCGTAACCGTAAACGGCGTCGTGAACTCGTATTATTGATCAAACGTTTTCGCAGTGGCGCTGAGTCACTACCGGATGCCATTGTGATGATGACCACAGAGGGCAACATTTTCTGGTGTAATCGTCTGGCACAGCATTTACTTGGGTTCCGTTGGCCAGAGGATAATGGTCAGCATATTTTCAATTTACTTCGCTACCCCGATTTTAGTCGTTATATCACAGCAAATGACTTTTCCCGCCCTTTAACTATCGAATTGAACAACGGTAATATGATGGAATTCCGGGTCATGCCCTATTCAGAAAGGCAGTTATTGATGGTGGTGCGTGATATTACCCAAAAAAGGTTACTGGAAAATTCCCGACGGGATTTTTTCGCCAATGTCAGCCATGAACTCAGGACACCGCTTACTGTACTGCAAGGTTATTTAGAAATGATGCAGGATCAGGTACTTGGTAGTCAGGTAAACCAGAAAGCGGTCAGAACGATGCAGGAACAGATACGGAGAATGGATAGTCTGGTTACGCAACTATTGCATCTCTCTAAAATTGAAATCGGCCCGCAAGTGGATATGAATAAAGTGGTTGATGTTCCCGCTATGTTGAGTTTATTGCAGCAGGAAACCCTCGCTTTGGGTAATAACCAGTATGACATCATATTTAATGTTGATGAAAAACTGAAAGTTTTTGGTAATGAAGAACAATTGCGCAGTGCGATGTCTAATCTGGTCTATAACGCCATTAGACATACTCCTGAGGGAACGCGAATTGAGGTGAGTTGGCAAAGGGAGGCTCAGGGGGCGCTGTTTAAAGTGGAAGATAATGGGGGAGGAATTAGCGCAGAACATTTGCCACGTCTTACCGAACGTTTTTATCGTGTTGACCGTGCCCGTTCCCGACAAACTGGAGGTAGCGGGCTAGGGCTGGCGATAGTGAAACACGCACTACATCATTACAATACCCACCTCGATATTTCCAGTGTATTAGGAAAGGGATCTATTTTTAGCTTTCTATTAGCATCTCGACTTATTGTTTCAACTAAAAAGAGTTTGAATAAAAAATAGCTAAGTTTAATAGGATTTAATGGTAACAATACGGGAAAAATTATTTATTAACCAATATGAGTGAAAAAAGTACAAATCATATAGTGTGTATTCAATGATAGATAACAATAATCACTGATTTTAAAATTTAGTTTAGAATATTGTTCTGGTTTTTGGTTTGATGCTTGCCTTTTGACGCTATAAAAGTTTTACTTGTGGGCAGTTGTTGGCGATTCTAGCTGTAATTACTACTATCATTCTGTATTTCACGTTTATCAGTGAATATTATGTTACTCACTGATTGTTAAAACAGAATTCAGTCTCGCCAGTGAAAATTCAAGTGATTGCGATACTTAATATCGTACATACAATTCTTTTGGCAACAATACATTAATAATCATTATGGCATACCGTTTATCATCTAAGGATATTTGGGCATTGGGTTTTATGACTTTTGCCTTGTTCGTTGGTGCGGGAAATATCATTTTTCCGCCTATGGTTGGCTTGCAGGCTGGAGAACATGTTTGGATCGCAGCCGCTGGCTTTTTGCTAACCGCTGTTGGCTTGCCCGTTATTACCGTAATTGCTTTGGCAAAAGTAGGTGGTGGCATTGAAGCACTTAGTTCACCTATCGGAAAAACTGCGGGTTTGGTTCTGGCAACTGTTTGCTATTTGGCTGTAGGCCCTCTATTCGCAACGCCCAGAACCGCAACAGTTTCTTTTGAAGTGGGTATCGCGCCAATTACCGGAACTGGTGAACTTCCTTTGTTCATCTACAGTGTTGTTTATTTTGCATTGGTGATCCTGATTTCACTGTATCCGGGTAAACTGCTGGATAGTATCGGGCACATACTGGCTCCAATCAAAATTCTGGCGCTGGCAATTCTGGGTATCGCTGCTGTGCTGTGGCCTGCTGGTGACTCTATTTCCGCCGTTGAAACCTATAAAGAAATTCCGTTCTCAAATGGCTTTATAAATGGCTACCTGACGATGGATACATTAGCCGCGATGGTGTTCGGCATTGTTATTGTTAATGCTGCTCGTTCCCGCGGGGTTGAGGCTTCTTCTTTGCTGACTCGCTATACCATGTGGGCTGGCCTGATTGCGGGTCTTGGCCTGGCACTTGTGTATCTCTCTTTGTTCAAGCTTGGGGAAAACAGTGGCACATTGGTACCGAATGCTGAAAATGGCGCTGTGATCCTGCATGCTTATGTCCAAAATGTTTTTGGTAACTACGGCAGTTTCTTCCTGGCGGTACTGATTTTCGTGGCCTGTATGGTTACCGCTATAGGTCTGACTTGTGCTTGTTCTGAGTTTTTCAGCCGTTATTTACCGTTATCTTATCGTGCGCTCGTGCTGATTCTGGGCACGTTCTCTATGCTGGTGTCTAATCTGGGCCTGAGCCACTTGATTAAGTTCTCTATTCCAGTGCTGACGGCAATTTACCCGCCATGTATCGTTCTGGTATTACTGAGCTTTACAATGAACTGGTGGAATAACTTCTCGCGTATTCTGGCTCCAGCAATGGCTATCAGCCTGCTGTTTGGAATTTTGGATGCAGTAAAATCTTCTGAATATCTGTCTCACTTATTGCCTGAATGGGCGAAGCATTTGCCATTGGCAGATCAGGGTCTGGCATGGTTACTGCCTGCTTTGCTGGCTATCGTTGTGTGTGCTGTTTATGACCGTATCGCAGGAGGAGTAAAACTCCCAAAGTATGAAGCTCAGCATGAAGAACAGTAAGAAAAAATGAGTGGTTATTCACTAACTTCATGACTGAATTGGTGATATTAATAATAAGGGTGGGCTGTTTTAGTATGCCCACCCTTATTTACTCAGACTGAATCAGTAACCAATAGCAGCACCAGCAGGTCGCCGTACATCATTGGAACCATAGATGTAGCCTTCACGGACAATGCCTGATACCGCTGAATCATTGCCGGAAGAATTTACAGAAGTCACCCCTGCCGCGCCCGGCAATCCAATCATGATTAATTCTGTCGCTCCCCATGGTGTTTGCTCCACCATTTTGTAACCCATTTTTTCCAGTAACTTCAGGGTATCTTTCGACAGGCCACGTTGCTCGTAATAGATTTCATCGGGGAGCCATTGATGGTGTATACGTGGGCTATTGACTGCTTCTTGTGGTGGCATATTGAAGTCGATGATATTTAGGGCGCTCTGTAGCGTGATGGAGATAATGCGGGAACCTCCCGGAGAACCTAACACCAGAAAGATTTTATCATCTTTGGTCACGAGAGTTGGGCTCATTGATGATAGTGGGCGCTTACCCGGGGCAATGGAGTTAGTTGCGCCTTGCACTAGCCCGTACAGGTTTTTTTCACCCACTTTGGTTGTGAAATCGTCCATTTCATCGTTCAGGAAAAAGCCGGTTCCTGGTGCAATCACGACAGCACCAAAGCGTCCATTAATTGTGTAAGTGGTTGATACTGCATTTCCGTTTTTATCCACGACGGAATAATGCGTGGTTTCTGGTTTTTCATGGGGACCAATGCCAGGTTGGACATTGACTGATGGAGTCGCTTTGTCAGGTTGAATCTCTTTTCGGATAGATTCTGCGTAGCTTTTACTTAACAGCCTATCAAGAGGGTTTTTGACAAATGCCGGATCGCCCAGATAGGTGTTTCTATCCATATAGGCGTGGCGCATGGCTTCTGTCAATGTGTGGATATAAGCAGCGGAATTAAATCCCATGGATTTAAGATCATAACCTTCCACAATATTCAATATTTCGCATAACGTGACGCCACCAGAGCTGGGAGGTGGAGAAGAGATGAATTTGTAGCCGCGATAGCTACAGGTGACAGGGGTTGTTTCGGTGGTATGAAAGTTAGCAAAATCGGCTGCGGTGATAATTCCCCCCGATTTTTTTGATGCTTCTTCGACAAGTTGAGGGATTTTACCGTGATAAAAAGCATCCGGTCCTTTTTTGGCAATCACTTCCAGTGTATTAGCTAAATCAGTTTGAATGAGTCTGTCTCCGGGTTCGAATGGCGTACCATCTTTACGCAGGAAAATACGGGTTGCTTCTGGATCTTGAGCAAAACGCTTAACAGTTGTGTCCAGAATATCGGTATCGCCTCGGGTCAGGATATAGCCTTCACGAGCGAGTTTGATGGCTGGAGCCATCACTTGTTCACGGGTCAATGTGCCATATTTTTTCAAGGCTTCTTCAAATCCCATGACTGTGCCCGGTACAGCAACTGATTTATAACCATACAGGCTGGCATTTTTGATAACATTGCCGTCTTTATCCAGATACATATTAGCACTGGCTGCGGCGGGTGCGGTTTCACGGAAGTTAATGAAGGTATTTTTGCCATTGGCGAGATGGATAGTCATAAATCCACCCCCACCAATGTTGCCGCAGCAAGGATTGACGACAGCCTGGGCATAGCCAACAGCAACTGCGGCGTCAATAGCGTTCCCACCCATTTTGAGAATATCGATACCCGCTTGTGAAGCAAGGCGTTGTGAGCTGACAACCATGCCTTGTTTAGCTTCAACGGCAGGTTCAGTGGCTGCATAAATTGGGGAAAAGACGAAGAGGGATACAGCTATCAATGGTATTTTCCATGCTTTTAACATGTGTTGTTCTCCTAAGCGTGAGTCTACTGTGGGGAGACTCAATTGTTTGTGATGTTTTTGTTAGCAGTATGTAGATTACCTTATCTAAAGCTCAGGATTTTGGAAAGGGCGATTTTTTGTGCGTAATTTAATGCAAGCCGATAAGACAGCGGGCTTCAGGAAGATCTGTTTTGCGAGAAAAAACCAGCCGACAAGCGGCTGGTTTGGAAGGGGTAATAACTTTATGTTATTAAATGACTAAACGCTGCGGAATATTACAGTTTGTCAGCATTTTTGGTCAGGTATTTGGCTACGCCTTCAGGTGAAGCGCCCATACCTTCTTGACCTTTTGCCCATTGTGCAGGACAAACTTCGCCATGTTCTTCGTGGAATTGCAGAGCGTCAACCATACGTACCATCTCATCGATGTTACGGCCCAGTGGCAGATCGTTAACAACTTGATGACGGACAACGCCATTTTTGTCAATCAGGAAAGAACCACGCAGGGCAACGCCAGCTTCTGGGTGCTCAATGCCGTAAGCTTTCATGATGTCACGTTTGATGTCAGCAACCATTGGATATTTGACTTCGCCGATACCACCTTCGCTGATTGGGGTTTTACGCCATGCGTTGTGAACGAACTCAGAGTCGAAGGAAACGCCGATAACTTCAACACTGCGTTTCTGGAATTCTTCATAACGGTGATCAAAAGCGATCAACTCAGAAGGGCAAACAAAAGTGAAATCCATTGGCCAGAAGAAAATAACGGCAGGACGGCCATTCAGGTGTTTTTTCAGATTGAAGTTACCAACAATTTCACCGTTACCGAGAACGGCAGCAGCTGTAAAGTCAGGGGCTTGGCGGGTTACTAAAACCATAATTGACTCCTGTGATTTTAAAAGATGTTATGTAAAAACGGGTTACAGCATAAGGAATTAGGGTATAGCAATAAAGAATAAAATACCAATTACTGTAATAGGTTTTACCTATTGATAACCTGTTTTTAATTCCTTTTTGCCTACATAAGATAAAACTATTTGAAAAAAGTGCAAGGCTCTGGAAAATTTTTTCATTCAAGCAGGCGCTTATTTGACGCTAATGCCATCATCTGTGGATAGAATTGTAAAAATAGTGATTCAAAATCAAGGTAATGGGTTTCTATATCTTGATATGATCCTGCCAGCGCTGATAATTTCGGACGTCTGCGTGCCATGCTTTGCAGTACATTGGCAATGCAGGACATATCCGCATAGCGGATGAGCAGGTTTTGTGACCAGAGATAACTGTTCAGTTCTTGAAACTTTTCAGGGGTTGAATCGAGATGAGGCTCTATGTTGCTGCGGGCAATGTTGGCGAATTCAGGCAAAGAATAATTTTTCTCAAGTTTGTCCCAATGTAGGGCAAGAAAATGATCCCATATGATATCAAGGGTAATTGGGGCAACGCGGCGATACTCGCAACGGAATAAGTGACGTGCTTCTATGACAAGCGGATGTCTGTCCGTCAGGCTGTCTACCCGACGGTGCATACGGATGCCCGCTACAATGTCGGAATTGAACAATCCTTCTGGTGAACCGCGGACAAAATCCGCCATCAGATTGCCCAATAAGGAGCTTTCCGATAATGCAGCTAAATGAAGGTGTGCGAGAAAATTCATGATGAGAGTATACCGTAAATCGCTAAACCAGATGCTTCTTTGTTGCACCCTCGTGTTTGCAGCACTAGACTAGTCCGCCTGTTTTTTTTGAATGATACAGATAAAATGCGTGTCGCTGATTTTACATTTGAACTGCCAGATGAGCTGATTGCTCACTATCCCCAGCCACAGCGGAGTGCCTGTCGCCTGCTTTCCCTCGACGGTGAAACGGGAACGCTGACGCACGGTGTTTTTACTGATGTGCTGGATAAGCTGGAAGCCGGTGATCTGTTGGTTTTCAATAATACTCGCGTCATTCCTGCGCGCCTGTTCGGCCGCAAAGCGACGGGGGGAAAATTGGAAGTTTTAGTTGAAAGGATGCTGGATAATAAGCGAGTGCTTGCTCATGTTCGTGCTTCCAAGGCACCAAAAGAAGGTGCTGAGCTGATTCTTGGTGAAGATGTTCTTGGTGAAGATCGAAGCATTAAAGCAACGATGCTGGCGCGTCATGATACATTGTTTGAAATTCGTTTTGATGATGATCGTGATGTGTTGACCATTTTGGATCAGATTGGTCATATGCCACTGCCTCCTTATATTGCCCGTCCTGATGAAGACGCAGATCGTGAGTTATATCAGACGGTCTATAGTGAGCGCCCGGGCGCAGTGGCTGCCCCGACTGCCGGACTGCATTTTGATGAACCGCTTTTGGCTGCCTTGCGTGAAAAAGGCATTGAAATGGCCTTTGTCACCTTGCATGTTGGCGCAGGTACTTTTCAGCCTGTGCGAGTGGAAACCATCGAAGATCATGTTATGCATGCTGAATATGCGGAAGTGCCACAAAATGTCGTGGATGCTGTACTGGCATGTAAAGCGCGTGGTAACAAAGTTGTCGCGGTGGGAACAACTTCAGTCCGCTCATTGGAAAGTGCTGCCAGAGCCTGCCAGAATGGGATTCTTGCGCCTTTTTTTGATGATACCCAAATCTTTATCTATCCGGGTTTTGAATATCAGGTTGTCGATACATTGATTACCAATTTCCATCTGCCAGAATCCACGCTTATCATGCTGGTTTCTGCGTTCGCCGGTTATAAAAATACCATGAGTGCCTATAAAGAAGCGGTGACAGAAAAATATCGCTTTTTTAGTTATGGTGATGCGATGTTTATCAGTCGCAATATGATGGCATCGAAAGAAATGATGTCGAAAGAAGCGGTGTTGAAATAAAATATTTTGAAATCAGAATGATCGTCATTTCAGCTAGTTAATAACGTTACATGTTGTTTCTGGCTGACATGATTGTCGTTCAATGCTGACCAATATCTTCGTGAAAATGTCTATTGTCAAAGGCATTGAAGCGATGGGCTTTGGCGGCGCGACACGAAATGCTATACATCTCGCCTAACCTTAGTGCGTACAGCGGGCAGATTGTTAATCGCCCTAAATTTCGTGATTGTTAGATAGAACAAATCATCTTGCAATTCTTACAGAGGGTGGGTATATACTATGTATATACATTTATTGTGGAGGTTTGTATGTCTACTGCAATTAAAAAATGGGGGAATAGTCAAGGGATTATTATACCTACCAATATCCTCAAGAAGGCTGATCTGAAGATCGGTGAAGCACTGGATATGCAGGTTGAATCTGGAAAAATTATTTTGACCCCAAAGAGAAAAAGGAAAATCTTCTCTGAGAGTGTACTGCTTGCAGATATTAATGAGCATAATTCTCATGCAGATGAATTAGCAATAACTACCAGTGCGGAGTTAGGTTCATAATGCTGCCTTACTTGCCTAAAAGAAATGATATAATTTTCCTTGATTTTGAGCCAGTTAAAGGAAAAGAGATCGGTAAGTACCGACCTGCGCTTGTTCTTTCAAGTGAGGAATACAATAAAAAAACTGGGTTAGTCATTATATGCCCGATCAGTACAAGCATCCGTGGTGGAGTGACTGAAGTGCCAGTAAATAATCTGGAAAAAGCAAGTATTGTTGCTGCAAGTCTGGTTCAGACATTGTCATGGAAAGAAAGAAAATCAAAATTTGTTGTTCAAGCTGAACCTGATGTGATGGATGAGGTTTTGGCACGATTGATTCCATTGATTGGAGCAAATCATTTTTTCGAATAACCTGGCCCGCTCCACTGTGTGGATTTTTCATTTCTAACGCCGCATAACTGTGGCTTTTTTATATCCAAATTTCAACACCAATACAGTAACGGGACCTTGTTTGCGAAAAACTCGATAAAAATTGGCGAAGTTGAGGCAGAGATTACTCTCCTACATGAGATGCCGCTAATGTATATAAGAAGCTCAACTCCATTTGCGGGATCAATTGACTAGCGGATTGCTTTCCCATTTTCTTTCACCACATTATCCCAGAGATCCTATCAATGTAGTCAGCGAACTGTTGGTGAGAGGCTGTGTCAAAACTGTGACACAAAAATAAATGAATGATACAAAAAATCGTAAAAATTGACATACCGTATATTGCGAGGCTGGCGTATACAGTGGCTTAATTAGCAATTAGAATGCGTTGTTTTATGTATAGCATCAGACTGTTTTTCTGATGTCTGGAGGTTAAGTGAAATTTGAGTTACAAAAGACGGACGGAAATGCCCGTCGTGGCCGCCTGATTTTTGAACGTGGTGTAGTGGAAACCCCGGCATTCATGCCTGTGGGCACTTACGGTACGGTAAAAGGTATGACACCGGAAGAGGTGAAAGAGACTGGTGCACAGATCCTGTTAGGAAATACTTTCCACCTCTGGCTGCGTCCGGGGCAGGAGATCATGAAACTGCATGGTGACCTGCATGATTTTATGCAGTGGCAGGGACCTATTCTGACCGACTCTGGTGGTTTTCAGGTCTTCAGTCTCGGTGCGATGCGTAAAATCAAAGAAGAAGGCGTTCATTTCCGTAATCCAATCAACGGAACACCCGTTTTCCTTAGCCCAGAAAAATCCATGGAAATCCAATATGATTTGGGTTCCGATATTGTCATGATTTTTGATGAATGTACGCCATACCCTGCTGATTGGGATTATGCGAAGCGTTCAATGGAAATGTCATTGCGCTGGGCTGCCCGCAGCCGTCAGCGTTTTAATGAACTGGGCAATAAAAATGCCTTGTTTGGTATTATTCAGGGCAGTGTTTACGAAGATTTGCGTGATGTTTCCATAAAAGGGCTGGTGGAAATCGGTTTTGACGGCTACGCTGTGGGTGGTCTGGCCGTAGGTGAACCCAAAGAAGATATGCACCGTATTCTGGAACATGTTTGTCCGCAGATCCCGCAGGATAAGCCACGCTATTTGATGGGAGTTGGCAAGCCGGAGGATTTGGTCGAGGGCGTTCGCCGGGGTATCGATATGTTTGACTGTGTGATGCCAACCCGCAATGCCCGCAATGGTCATCTGTTTGTGACAGAAGGAGTCATCAAGATCCGTAATGCCAAACATAAAGAAGATACTTCTCCTCTGGATGAACATTGTGACTGCTATACTTGTCGCAATTATAGCCGTGCATATCTCCATCACCTTGATCGTTGTAACGAAATTCTTGGTGCAAGGCTGAATACAATCCATAATTTAAGGTATTATCAGCGTTTGATGGCTGGAATTCGTAAAGCCATTGAAGAAGACAGACTGGAACAGTTTGTTGAAGAGTTTTATCAGCGGATTGGCAAACCCGTTCCGCCGTTAAATATATAATTTGGCGTGACTAACCAGCCTCAATATGTGTAGCATATCGGGCTGGTTTTTGATCGAGCCACTGTCGATTTTCGGCAAACACGATTTTCGAGAAGTAAGATTTTCGGAAAGTAATATTTTCGATGACACGATTTTCGGTAACATGTTTTCGATAACAATGAGGGAAATTTGATGAGTTTTTTTATTTCTGAAGCTGCGGCAGCTGCTGGTGCACCAGCGCAAGCTCAGGGTAACCCATATTCTCTGATTATCATGCTGGTTGTTTTCGGTTTGATTTTCTATTTTATGATCCTGCGTCCACAACAAAAACGTACCAAAGAACATAAAAAATTGATGGATTCCATCTCCAAAGGGGATGAAGTACTGACTTCTGGCGGTTTGGTTGGTCGTGTCTCTAAAGTGTCTGAAACAGGCTACGTTGTAATTGCCCTGAATGATACCACTGAAATAACTGTCAAACGTGACTTCGTCGCTGCCATTTTGCCGAAAGGTACAATGAAGGCTATTTAATTTTCTGATTTTCCCGAAGGGAACTGCCGTGTTGAACCGTTATCCTTTGTGGAAGTATCTGATGCTGATCGCTGCGATCCTCATCGGTTTGCTTTATGCACTTCCCAACCTTTATGGTGAGGATCCGGCTGTACAAATCACTGGCGCGCGAGGTATCGCCGCCAGTGAAAAAACGCTGGACCAAGTCCGTAATGTTTTAGAAAAAGATCAAATCCAGAGCAAGTCCATTGTATTAGAAAATGGGGCTATCCTTGCTCGTTTTAACAGCACTGACGTGCAGCTCCGTGCTCGTGAAGCACTGGTTTCTGCATTGGGCGAACAGTATGTCGTGGCACTGAACCTCGCGCCTGCAACGCCTGTCTGGTTAAGAGCAATCAGTGCTGAGCCTATGAAACTGGGGCTTGACCTGCGTGGTGGTGTTCACTTCTTGATGGAAGTGGATATGGAAACCGCACTGAGTAAGTTGCAGGAACAAAATATTGATAGCCTGCGCTCTGAACTGCGTGATCAGGGCATTGCTTATTCTACCATCCGCAAAATTGATAATTACGGTGTTGAAGTTCGTTTCCGTGATAACGATGCGCGTTCCAAAGCGGAAAGCTACCTTGAACCTCGCCACCGTGATTTAGTGTTCTCTACTGGTGCCAACAGTACCCTGAAAGTTGTCATGAGTGATGAACGTCTGCGTGAAGCCCGCTCTTATGCAGTACAACAGAACATTACTATTCTGCGTAACCGCGTAAACCAATTGGGAGTTGCGGAGCCTTTGGTGCAGCGTCAGGGGGCAGATCGTATTGTTGTTGAACTGCCGGGTATCCAGGATACAGCCCGCGCTAAAGAGATCCTCGGTGCAACCGCAACATTGGAATTCCGTCTGGTGAATAGTAATGTTGACCAGAATGCAGCACTGTCTGGCCGAATTCCGGCTGATTCAGAATTGAAATATACCCGGGATGGCAGCCCTGTTGTCTTGTACAAGCGTGTTATTCTGACAGGCGATCATATTACTGATTCCACGTCCAGCACGGATGAGAACGGTTATCCGCAGGTGAATATTTCTCTGGATAGTGCGGGTGGCACGGCGATGTCCAATTTCACCAAAGATAATCTGCAAAAACCGATGGCAACGCTGTTTGTGGAATATAAAGACAGCGGTAAGAAAGATGCCAATGGTCGTGCGATCTTGGTTAAGAAAGAAGAAGTCATTAACATTGCCACCATTCAGTCACGTTTGGGTAATAGTTTCCGTATCACAGGCATTGGCAATCCTGCCGAAGCTCGTCAGTTGTCACTGTTGCTACGTGCGGGTGCATTGATTGCACCAATTCAGATTGTCGAAGAACGTACTATTGGGCCAACTCTGGGCTTGCAGAATATCGAGCAGGGTCTTGAGGCGTGTTTATGGGGCCTGATTGCGTCCATCTTGTTTATGGTAATTTACTATCGTAAGTTTGGTTTGATTGCGAGTAGTGCGCTGTTGGCTAACCTGGTGCTGATCGTCGGTATCATGTCCCTGTTACCGGGAGCAACGCTGACCATGCCGGGGATTGCGGGTATCGTCCTGACACTTGCCGTAGCTGTGGATGCGAACGTGTTGATAAACGAACGTATCAAAGAAGAGCTACGTAATGGCCGTACGGTACAGCAAGCGATTCACGAAGGCTATAAAGGCGCGTTCTCCAGTATCATCGACGCAAACCTGACTACGCTGATTACAGCCGTTATTCTGTATGCCGTGGGCACAGGCTCTATTAAGGGCTTCGCGATTACTACCAGTATTGGTGTGGCGACTTCAATGTTCACTGCTATTGTAGGAACTCGTGCAATCGTGAACTTGCTGTACGGTGGCAAGCGTATCAATAAGTTGTCAATTTAAGGAGCACGTTGTGGCACAGGATTATACTGTTGAACAATTAAACTACGGGCGTAAAGTGATCGACTTTATGCGCTGGGACAACGTTGCCTTTGGGATTTCATTCCTGTTATTGATCGCTTCCATCGTGATAGTCGGTGTTCGCGGATTTAACTGGGGGCTTGATTTTACCGGTGGTACGGTAATTGAGGTGAACCTGAGTAAGCCTGCGGATTTGGACAAGATGCGTGAGAGTCTGACACAGAATGGTTTTGTTGAGCCACTTTTGCAAAATTTTGGCAGCAGCCGTGATGTGATGGTTCGTATGCCGCCAGTGGAAGGGAATGCAGGGCAAGAACTGGGTAATAAAGTTATTTCGGTTATTAACCAGAATATCGATAAAGATGCCAAAGTTAAGCGTGTGGAGTTCGTCGGCCCAAGTGTGGGAAGTGAACTGGCACAAACCGGAGCAATGGCATTACTGGTTGCCCTGATCTGTATCCTGATCTATGTCGGTTTCCGCTTTGAGTGGCGTCTGGCATTAGGGGCGGTTATCGCGCTTGCGCATGACGTGATCATTACATTGGGCGTTCTGTCGTTGTTCCACATCGAGATTGACCTGACTATCGTCGCATCGCTGATGTCCGTTATCGGCTATTCATTGAACGATAGTATCGTGGTGTCGGATCGTATTCGTGAGAACTTCCGCAAAATCCGCCGTGGTACGTCTTATGAAATCATGAACGTCTCCCTGACTCAGACTCTGAGCCGTACTATCATGACTTCTGCAACCACATTGTTGGTTGTACTGATGCTGTACATTTTCGGTGGTGAAATGTTGAAAGGCTTCTCACTGGCAATGTTAATCGGTGTTTCTATCGGTACCGTGTCTTCCATCTATGTTGCTTCTGCACTGGCTCTGAAGTTGGGCATGAAGCGTGAGCATATGATTCAGCAGAAAGTTGAGAAAGAAGGGGCGGATCAGCCTTCTATTCTTCCTTAACGATTTAGTATGATCGAGCTCTGATATCGTTTAAACACTCTGTGAGTACTTACTGACAGGGTGTTTTTCATCATCACTTCAAGGTACACTGTTATTCCTTCGGTTAACTGTCAGGAAACGATATGCATTGCCCATTTTGCGCAGCCGTTGATACTAAAGTTATTGATTCCCGTCTGGTTGGGGATGGTTCACAAGTGCGCCGTCGCCGTCAGTGCCTAGAATGTCATGAACGCTTCACTACATTTGAAATTGCAGAACTGGTGATGCCACGGGTTATTAAAAGTGATGATATTCGGGAGCCTTTCGACGAAGAAAAATTGCGTCGTGGCATGCAAAAGGCACTTGAAAAGCGTCCTGTCAGCTCAGATGATGTGGAAACGGCGATTAGCCATATCAAATCACAAGTGCGGGCAACCGGTGAACGTGAAATTCCGTCCAAGATGATTGGAAATTTTGTTATGGATGCGTTGAAGAAACTGGACAAGGTGGCGTATATCCGTTTTGCATCTGTTTACCGCAGCTTTGAAGATATTCGTGAATTCGGCGAAGAAATAGCCAAATTACAAGACTAAATACCATGACACTCGATGAAATATATATGTCCCGAGCGCTGGAATTGGCGCAACAGGGGCGTTTTACAACTTCTCCGAATCCAAATGTAGGTTGTGTCATCGTTAAAGATGATCAGATAGTCGGGGAAGGTTTTCATTTACGAGCCGGTGAACCGCATGCAGAGGTTCATGCCCTTCGCATGGCAGGTGAAAAAGCGAAAGGCGCTACAGCTTATGTCACGCTTGAGCCATGCAGTCACCATGGCAAAACACCGCCCTGTGCTGATGCTTTGATTGCTGCGGGATTAAGTCGTGTTGTGGTAGCGATGCAAGATCCTAATCCCCAAGTGGCCGGACGCGGCTTGTATAAATTGCAGCAGGCGGGTATCACTGTCGAACATGGCCTGATGATGGCGCAGGCGGAATCCTTGAATAAAGGTTTTCTTAAACGTATGCGTACCGGTTTCCCTTACCTGCAATTGAAACTGGGAGCCTCATTGGATGGCCGTACTGCGTTGGCTTCGGGAGAAAGTAAGTGGATTACTTCACCTGAAGCGCGTCAGGATGTGCAGAAATTGCGAGCGCAGTGCAGCGCCATTTTGAGTTCCAGTGCAACAGTATTGGCGGATGATCCTTCACTGACTGTCCGTTGGAATGAGCTGGATGCTGATACGCAAGCGGATTATCCCCAAGAACGTCTCCGCCAGCCAATCCGTATCATTACTGACAGCCAGAATCGCGTGACGCTACAACATCAAGTTATCCGGCAAACAGGGCAATGTTGGTTAGCACGTACTAACTTGTTGGATACTGACAAAGATGAACAGCAATGGCCTGACCACGTCGAACAAATTTTATTGCCGGCACATGGTGATGGTGTTGATTTGGTGTTGTTGATGATGCAACTGGGTAAGCGTCAGGTAAATTCAGTCTGGGCGGAATGCGGCCCTGCTCTGGCCGGGGCGTTGTTATCATTGGGGCTGGTAGATGAATTGATCCTTTATATCGCGCCTAAGGTGCTGGGAAATAATGCCCGTGGATTGTTTGCTATTCCTGAATTGCAAAGATTATCGGATGCGCCTGAATTTACGCTGTTTGATGTAAAACAGATTGGCCCTGATGTGCGCCTTCGTTTGCGGCCGCTCTAGGTGTTTTGATTTTAGTATGACCATAAATCAAGACGCAGAGAAAAAGAATGTGGTAAGATCCGCGCCCCTGCGGATATGAATAAGATATAAGGAAGGCTATGAACGTAATCAAAGGTGTTGTTGCAGCTCCTGAAGCACGTATCGCTATTGCGATTGCCCGCTTTAACAACTTCATTAATGACAGCCTGCTGGAAGGGGCCGTGGATGCGCTGGAACGCATCGGTCAGGTTTCTTCAGACAATATCACCGTAGTATGGGTACCGGGTGCTTATGAACTGCCGTTGGCAGTCAAGGCACTGGCTGAGTCCAAAAAATATGATGCGGTTATCGCTTTGGGTACTGTTATCCGTGGCGGTACAGCCCACTTCGAATATGTTGCTGGCGAGTGCAGCTCTGGTTTGTCCAACGTGGCAATGTCCAGCGACATTCCTGTCACATTTGGTGTTCTGACGACTGAAAATATTGAACAGGCGATTGAACGCGCTGGCACTAAAGCGGGTAATAAGGGGGCAGAAGCTGCCTTAACCGCATTGGAAATGATTAATGTAATCAAAGCCATCAAAGGCTGAATTTTTAGTTTTAATTAAGGGGAATTTTGTGAAACCTGCTGCTCGTCGTCGTGCTCGTGAGTGTGCTGTTCAGGCAATTTATTCATGGCAATTATCCAAAAACAGCATTGCTGATGTTGAATTGCAGTTTCTGTCAGAGCAGGACGTAACTGGTGTTGATGTCACCTATTTCCGTGAATTGCTGTCCGGGGTAGCGGTCAATGCTACAAAATTGGATGCGTTGATGGCACCTTATCTTTCACGCCAGCTCGAAGAGTTAGGTCAGGTAGAAAAAGCCATCTTGCGCGTTGCAATGTTTGAACTAAGCTTTCGTGATGATGTTCCCTACAAAGTGGCTATTAATGAAGGCATCGAACTGGCAAAAGTGTTTGGCGCTGAAGATAGCCATAAATTCGTGAATGGGGTGTTGGATAAAGCTGGCCCGGCAGCACGCAAGAAAAAGTGATTGCTTGCCAGGAGTTCCCCATTATAACTCGATGATTCTACTTATGAGGCCGGTTCCCCGGCCTTGTGTGTTCATCGTTAGTCACTTTTTGGAATTCTACTATGGCATGTGGTGAATTTGACCTCATTGCACGTTATTTCAATCGCCATGTTAGCCGTCGCCGTGATGTCAATCTCGGGATTGGCGATGATTGTGCGCTGATGACCGTTGCAGATAAGCAAGAATTAGCGGTAACTACAGATACGTTGGTTGCCGGCATTCATTTTCTCCCTGACATCTCACCGGAAGATTTGGCCTATAAGGCATTGGCTGTCAATATCAGTGACTTGGCCGCTGTTGGGGCAGATCCCGCTTGGGCATCATTGGCTTTAACGCTACCTGATGTCAATGAGGATTGGTTAAAGCGATTCAGTGACAGTTTGTTTGAGCAACTGAATTATTATGGTATGCAGTTGATCGGTGGGGATACGACGAAAGGCCCCATGAGTTTGACGTTAACCGTACATGGTTTGGTTCCGGCTGGCAGGGCACTGCGCCGTGCGGGTGCGAAAAATGGTGACTGGATTTATGTAACCGGAACACTGGGAGATAGTGCCGCAGGGCTTGCTCTGTTGCAAGATCGTCTGACAGTGGAGGATGCCGCGATCCATAATTGGTTGGTCAAACGTCATCTCCGTCCACAACCTCGGGTTCTACAAGGGCAGGCATTGCGCGATCTTGCTTCTTCCGCAATTGATCTGTCCGATGGTTTAATTTCTGATCTCAACCATATTCTGACAGCCAGCCAATGTGGTGCGCGTATTAATCTGGATGCGCTGCCTTATTCGGAAGCTATGCAGCAATATGTTGCCTCTGAACAGGCATTGAAATGGGCACTGAGCGGTGGTGAAGATTATGAATTGTGCTTTACTGTACCTGAGCTTAACCGTGGTGCGTTAAATATGGCATTGGCCCATTCTGGTGCGAGTTTCTGCTGTATCGGGCAAATCAGGCCAGAATCAGAAGGTATCCGCTATTTTAATCATAACGAAGAAATTGAGCTGAATCTGAACGGTTTTGACCATTTTAAAACTGATAAAAAACCTGTAGCACCTTGTTCGGCAGCACAGCAAGAGGAAAATGACCAAACGGAGGGAACACATGGATGATGCAAAGCGCCGCTTAAAGATGAGCAATCCGTGGCATTTATTGGCTACGGGGTTCGGTAGTGGCTTATCGCCGATTATACCGGGCACGATGGGCTCAGTGGCGGCGATCCCTTTCTGGTTATTGCTGGTGCAATTACCTGCATGGGGAATATGGATAGCCATCTTGTTAGGAACTGTTATTGGTTGTGTGATTTGTCAAAAAGCTGCCGATGCCATGAATGTAGAAGATCCGGGTTGCGTGGTCTGGGATGAATTCATCGGCATGTGGATCACATTGATGGCAATTCCGGTACTCAACTGGCAGTGGATTTTAGTGGGCTTTGTGGTGTTCCGTATTTTTGATATGTGGAAGCCGTGGCCGATTCGCTGGTTTGACCGCTATGTAAAAGGCGGAGTTGGTATCATGCTGGATGACATTATCGCGGCAATTTTTGCAGTTGCGGTTATCTGGCTGTTGAATTTCTACCAATTATTGCCTTTCTGATGTATGACATTTCTAATGTAGCGTTTTTCTGATTAGCCACTGTATTCAGTGGCTAATCTATTTCCTGTACCGATTTATTCTTTCAATGCGTGCATTTCTTAGTGTATAGCACCGCCCGTCACGACAGTATCAGATTGATTTTCCCACGCAGTTTCAATAGCTATTTTAAGTGCCATTGCCATCAATTCTAGCGTCATGCTTGGTGTATCAAAGAGGATTTTGGCTTGTTCTGGAAGATAAGGAACATGGATAAATCCGCCACGTGCAGAGGGGAAATTTTGTGTTAAATAATGCAATAAACCATACATCACATGATTGCAAACAAAAGTGCCGGCAGTTTGGGAAACTGATGCAGGAATTCCCGCCTTCCTCAACGTATTAACCATAGTTTTGATCGGTAGGTTAGATAAATATGCTACAGGGCCACCGGAAATAACAGGAGTATCAATCGGCTGGTTCCCTTTATTATCGGGAATATTGGCATCATTGATATTAATTGCGACGCGTTCTACGCTGATATCTGCCCTGCCTCCTGCCTGCCCTACTGAAATCACCAATTCTGGCTGAGTCCGGTCAATAGCTGTATGGAGATGTTGTAAAGCGGTATCAAAAATACAGGGGAGTTGGCAAACTTCAATAATCGCGTCAGCGAATTGGCAACCCTGTAATGGTTTGATGGCTTCCCATGATGGATTTATCCTATCTCCTCCGAAAGGCTCAAAACCAGTGACTAAAATAGTTTTCATGACGATTCCTTTTTGTTGTTTTATAAGAACATTAGAAAATAGAGCAAGAACACATTGGTAATAAGTAAAGCACATCCTGTGGGAATCTGAGCCTTGATAACGGCATTGCGATCAGGCAACTCTAACAGTACTGCGGGAACGATATTGAAATTCGCTGCCATAGGTGTCATCAACGTTCCACAATAGCCGGAAAACATCCCGATGGCCGCCATAACTGCGGGATTACCATTGTGCTGTAAAATCAGAATGGGGATGCCAATACCGGCAGTGATAATCGGGAAAGCGGCGAAAGCATTTCCCATTATCATGGTCAGCAGAGCCATGCCAAAGACATACGTTACCACTGCAATAAAACGATTATCGACATACAAATAATTTTCAGTTAAGTGAGAAATCACCGTACCCACACCGGCTGCGGTGAATAACAATCCGAGAGTTGCCAGGAGCTGCGGCAAAATAGATACACTGCCAATGGAATCCAACAAGCGGCGAGTTTCCTGTATAGGCTGTGTGATATTATCGCGGCTCATGCGTAACGCGATAATTAACCCAATCAGGCAACCAAGAGTAATGGAAAAGAGTGTTACCAGCGTGGAGTGATTGCCTTCACCAAATACAGCCTGCTGTAAGCCGGGAATGTGGTTAAACATTAGCACCCCTAGCATTGTGACGACAGGGATCAGCAGGGCGGGCAAAAATAACCGATGACCAAGACGATCAGCACTTTTCTGCCGTTGTTCTGGTGTACGTTGATGATAGTTTCCCAAACGCACTCCACCGAATCCTGCCAGCAGCGCCATAACAATGACCAGCACACCAACACTGATATGGGCGATTTTCTGGGCGTGGGCTTCATCACTGATCCAGATAGCCGCCAGATGGCCGCTCCATTTCCCCACCAGAAAAATTAAACCATACAGTGCCCAGAACAAGCCTGTTGTTAAGCGGCGAGGATTGGCTTTATCACGCCATGACATAATGGCAACAGCCAGTAAGAGCAGCCCTGCCAGCACATAGAGATATTGTAATTGAAACATTATCTTGCCTCCTTGCTGTTCATACGGGTGTGATTCAAAGAACTAAGTTCATTGGCAAGGCGGTAATCCAGGCGATATAGACGAACAGAATGGATAAGAAAAGCACAAATAGCAGTGGGAATCCCCCAAAGGGCAATATGCAGCGGTTCGGTTTGAATTCCACCCGATTCCAACATGAAATTGTGCATAAAAATAATTGCCCCAAAGGCGACAAAAATATCTTCACCAAAGAACAGACCCGTATTATCCGTTGCAGCGGACATAGCACGAATGCGATGGCGGACTGAATCCGGTAATTCACCATATTGATTTTCAGCCGCACCTTCTGCCATAGGAGCGAGTAAAGGGCGAACCATTTGTGGATGACCACCTAAACTGGTTAACCCCAATGCGGCGGTAGTTTCACGTATAAACAGATAGATAATCAGTAATCTTCCGGTAGTGGCAGTTTTGATATGAGCAATCGTTTTTTGGGCGTGTTCTTTTAACCCATGTCTTTCCAACAGGCCAATGATGACTAAGGGAAACAAAATAGTCAGCATCAGATTTAGTGTATTAATAAACCCTGAACCTAGCTTTTCCAGAATATCGATGAATGGCATTTGGGCTGACAACCCGGTGACGAGGCCGGCAACGGTAACAACCAGAACAGGATTAAATCTGATGATAAAACCAATGATAATGACGGCAATCCCGATGAGGGGCCAAAAATTGATAGTGTGCTGCATATTCTACTCCCCCTGAAAAATAGGTGTTGTTTTATTGTTGGTTTAAATATGTTTATTGTTAATTCATTGTTTTTATATTGTTGAAAAATAAATAGATTGCGATCAAAAAACAGGCAAGTAAAATCTGAATTGGATTGCAAAAATGGAATGCAGATCACTCATTGAATGCAAAATGAGCTTATTTGGTGAGAATATTTTGCACATTATTTCCAGCAGAACCTTAAAAAGGCTCTGCTATCTTTTTTTCAAGATTCAAACCAAAATGCGGCTTTCAGGGCGTAGAAATCTTTCTGGTACATAGAGATCAAAATTATTCAATCGACAGTATTCTTCTAATTGTTGAGCTGAGTTAACACCAACTTTTTTATATATTTGTGCCGTATAATTTTCCACGGTACGATAGGAAATATTTAATATTCTGCCCATTTGTTTGCTGGTATATTTGTGCAGAGAGAGGAAAATAATATCCCATTCTCGTTGGGTAAATAGATGAGTAGGTGGTTGAAACATAATGGAAGCAGGGAGTTTGCCATGGTATAGACGGGTCAGTGAATAATCTTGGGCTTTCCATAAGTGATATATGATCCCTATACACTCACCATTTTCATGATAAATAGGTGATTTTTCGCAAAAATAAGATGATAATGCTTTTGTTTCTCCCCAAATATGTGTTTCGAGTGAAGTGTATGATTTTTCTTCCTGCATTACCTTTTGGTCATGAAGAATATATTCCTTTGCAAATTCAGCGCCATCCCAAGGAAGTTCGTTATCATTAAGTCCTTCAAAATTGAATGAATCAGAAAATCCTTTAATAGCATTCAATGCCTTGTTGCCATAAATAAAACAAGAGCTTTTATCTTTTATTCCCCAGGGATCGTTACTGGCTGCTAGTGTGTTGATTATTTGAGGTGAAATGATGGGTTTATTACTCATATCATTATTCCTTTATTATGTTTGAATAATATAATCAGTTTAGTTCTCTACTACCAACAGTGACAAACCTTTCAGGAATATAGCGATCTAGTTTCTGTTCTTTGCAGAATTTTTTCAGTTCTAGATGTTTTGAGAGATTAAGCTTTTGATAAACTGATTGCATATAATTAGTAACATCATGAATATTTATCATTAATTCTTCACTAATACTTTTTTCATCTAATGATCGTAAGAGTAAAAAGAGAATTTCCCACTCAATTTGCTCCAGTTTATCGCTGGGAGGTTTGAACTCCGGTGATTCAGGAATAACGCCATCATAATAATAAGAGATGGAGAATCCTTGAGTTTTGTACATATGAAAAATGATACCAATGCAGCCGCCGCTATTATCATATAGTGGATATTTATCACAGAGATAAGATTGTTTAACTTTATATTTTCCAAATGGGTGAGTTTCCATTGAAGTTACTCGTTGCATTTTTTGAATAACTTTTTGATCTTGTAGGTAAAATTCTTCTCTATACTTTGCAATAGGTGAAGGTAATTCGCCTATATTAAGCCCTGTAATGTCGAAATCTTCAGGAAGGTCTAGCAACTGATAGAAAGCAGAATTGGCATAGATAAACCTTGATTGGAGATCTGTTGCTCCCCAAGGTTCAATACTTTTTTTCCACATATGAATTAATTGCGGAGTGATATTATTTGAATTTTTCATATTTTATATATTAATTATTTTCTAGTAGTGATTAGAATAATGTAACCATATAATATGGCAAAATAATTAGTCAATCAAAGGTTGTGTATTCATTAATTTTAATACAAAAAATATTATTTCATTTTGAAATTATTTTTTAATTGAAAGTTAAATTTTACTAATATTATACTCTATTAATATTGTTGATAATCTAAAAAAGATTACATTCACATAATAAGTACAACACCGTTATAAACGAAGTAAACGCGTTGGTATTTCTTTGAATAGTTCATTCGGTGTGTGTTTTCCAAGGACGTTTATTTCATCGGTTTGCCACGAGGTTGATCTCCAGCTCTGATACCTTATTAAAACTGTTCCTTTTGGAAAGTACTCTCTAAATTTTTATTGAGAAGCTCATGTTCGGCAAATTCCAGGTCATTATCAAATGTTATGCTTTTAACTTTCTGTTTTAGAGGTGATAAGTGCTTTATCGCCACTTTTGCGACGGCTTCCGCTGTTTTATTTTCAAGTTTAATCAATGATCGTAAATCGTAATTTCCGCTCATCCAATGTTAATAATGCACTTTTATGATCTTTTCCAACGATGGTATCACATTCCCAATTACCAATACGTTGCTTTTTATTAACAAATTTTGGTTGTTTATCAATACTGACTCTTTTTTGATTTTTCCTTTGCGTTCATAACTTCCATACCGTTTCATGATGTAAGATATTTTCTTTTCCCTTTTGAGATAACCGACAGTTTTTTCAGGGTTTAAATCTTGCCAAATTAACTGATTAACCCACTTTGTTATCTCTGGCGTGACTTTGACTGCTTTTATGGCAGAATGGCGGTGCTCTGATGCTTTAAGCTGAGCCTGTTTAGGACAGTATTTCTGTGTCTTCCGATTTCTTCTCAATTCCTGGCTAATCGTTGATGGATCTCGACTGAGTGACGTTGCAATAAGACGTTGTGTAAAAGCGACTTCTTTTAAGCTGAAAATCTGATATCTTTCTATTTCGGTTAGTTGTGTATAGGCCATAGTGCATTTTCCTTTGGCGAGAAAGATGCCTACTATAGCAACTGACCACCTTTCTCAGAAATTGCACTTATTAGGCGAATCCAAGAAGTAATTCTATATTGATTGGTGTTAAATAAAAATCATTAAATCTGGCATTATGTTGAAACATGGATGTATAAAATAGATTATCAATATAATTTTTTATTTTTCGAAATAGATAGTTTACTTTTATATTCAATTTGTGAAATATTTATATTGAAATATTCACATAATGTAACTAAATATTTACTGCTGTTTATTTTTTAAGATAGTAAATGTTCGTTAAAGTATTTAATACGCTTCCTAAATTTCGAAAAATAACTAAACTTTTTAAGTGTCTTATCAATCGTAAGAACATCTATAAGAGTGTTTTTTTATTCTTCAATTACTGATTGAATTGATAAGTTATATTTTGTTATAAGATGCTAAATTTTATTTAGAGAATGTTTTACTGTTTCCAGCAGAAGTTAACGCTTTAGTACTGATGTTTTTAGTATTTTTTTACTAGTGCCAGTTCCAGGGAAAAGCTTGTAATAATATAAAAAATAGGATACGCATTTAATGCGTTAAATAACCAGATTGAGAGAGGAAAAGGAAATGCTTATAGCAAGAGTGGCATTGAGTTGATATTATTGGCTTATTCAGAAATGAGGAACATCACTATCAGCTATTTCTATAACCAAACAGATATTTTAAATGACTTTTACAAACATACTTTATGCAGAAATCAGTAAAAGGAAGATAACTACCTGAAACTTTTTGTAAAAAGTTTCAGGTAGAACTATAAAATTAAAGTAGGATTGGTTTTTCGGATACCTGTTTATTTTAGAATGTTAACATTATCGTTTTAACTGAGCTAAACCAGTGATGGCTTGTTCAAGGTATTGACGAGGACAACCTAAGTTTATACGGATAAATCCTTTTCCTTTATCACCAAAACTGCATCCCATTGAAACAGCTATTTTCGCTTTTTCGATTAACGATTGTTGTAACGTGCTATCATCTAAACCTAAATCACGGCAATCCAGCCAAGCCAGATATGTCCCTTCCGCTTTGACCATTCGGCACCAGGGAATGGAAGATGCTAAAGCCTGTTCGAGCCAGTTACGATTTTCAGCCAGATAATCCTGTAGTTTATCAAGCCATATATCCCCATATTGGTAAGCTGCTGTAGCTGCGGTCATAGATAATGAATTGAATACATCCAATCCGTGAGCATTTAACCGATCAATAAAGGCTTGCCGGAGAGCGAGATTAGGGATAAGAAAGTTTGATATACGGAGTGAGGAAAGCCCAAACGTCTTACTGGCTGAGGTGGCAGTAATAACATGACTATGCCATTCACTTCCAAGATGCAATATTGAGGTAAATTTTTCTCCGGGCAAAATTAAATCAGCCCAAATTTCATCAGAAATTACTGTTGTGCCATACCTTTTGCAGAGTTCCAATAGCTGGAGTAATTCGTCACGATTCCAGCATCGACCAGTAGGATTATGTGGGTTACAGAACAATAGTAGAGGAGGTCTGTGTTGCTCTAATATGTATTCCAGATGGTCATAATCAATTTTGTAACCTTCCGGATTCTCAAGAAGTGGATTTTCAATGACCACCCTGTCATTCATCGTGATAATTTTGGCAAATGAACCATAATAGGGGCCTTGTACGATGATTCCTTCTCCTGATTTACTCAGCATTTGTATCAGTAAAGCTAATCCGGGTATGACACCTTCTATTGATGTAAACCAATCCCTGTGCAACATCAGGTTATGGCGTTTTGAAAACCAATCTATTACTGCTTGGTAGTAGAGGTCGTCGCGTTCGCTATAACCAAAAATTCCGTGGTCAATTCGGGAGGATAAAGCTTGCAGGACTTCTTCTGGGCATCGAAAGTCGAAATCAGATACCCACATTGGCAGAAGGTCAGTTGTGTTTATGTTTAGGTAGCGATCTAAAAAATCCCACTTAACAGAGCCCGTATTGTAGCGATCAAATATCTGGTTGAAATCACATGATTTCACGTTGAATTTCCTTTTTCTTCAGGGAATTTTCTGGTGTGGTTTCGGGTATAGTTTCTGGCATAATTTTTGCTATACCAAAACCAGTAAAACCATAAATGAGAGCAAAAAAGACTGCAGCATAGCACTGGATTGCCCAAGGGAGTAAATCAAGCGTACTGACACCTAATGTCGTCGCCATGTAAATGCCAGCTGAAGTCCAAGGGAGCAGAGGTTCAATGACAGTACAACCATCTTCTATGGTGCGTGATAGATTTTTGTTATCCAGCCCCATCCGGCGATAAGCCCCTTTGAACAATTCTGCCGGGATAAGGAGAGCTAGTTTTCCATCACAGGTTGCTCCAGTTACAAGAATGGTTGTGGCTAGAGTTGCAGCAATAAGTTGCCCGGTTGTGTGAATAGCGCGCAGAAGCTGGTTAATGATGATAGTTAGGGCGCCTGTGAGTGTTAAGGTACCTGCAAACGAAAATGCACAAAATACAAGCAAAACAGTGCTCATCATTGATGACATGCCACCGCGATTGAGTAAGCGGGGAACATCGTTAACAACTCCTGTGATATTGTGTCCTTGGTCAGAGAACATTGAGAGATTAAAACCATCAATTAAGGCATTAAGACCTTGTTTAACTGTGAATCCTTGAACACCTATACCTATCGCAATAGCTAATGTACAGGCAGTCAACATGACTGGGATCACTGGGCGTTTTGTCATAGCACCCCACAGAACCAGCATCGGTGGCAAAATCAGCAATAAATTAAAGCGATACAGGTTTTCAAGAGATTGTATTATTTCTGTGATTTTTTCGGGGGTTGAGGCACCATTTGTTAAGCTTGTATGGCCTGCAATAAAATAAACGATGCTGGCTAAAACAAAGCCAGGGATAGTGGTATACATTAAATGTCGAATATGGCTGTAAAGATCAGTATCAGCAACGATGGCTGCGAAATTAGTTGAGTCAGATAACGGTGAAATTTTATCGCCGAAATATGCACCTGAAACAATCGCACCCGCTACAGCTGCTAAAGACACATCAAGGCCTGAAGCAACTCCCATTAGGGCAACCCCAACTGTTCCGGCTGATCCCCATGATGTGCCAGTACAAACAGAGATAACGCTGGTGATAAAGAAGGCGGCAATGAGTATGTATTGAGGGCTAATCAGCTTTAAGCCCCAGTAGACCATGTAAGGTATAGTTCCGCTGAACATCCAGGTACCAATTAACCCCCCGACGCAAATCAGGATCATGATCACTGGCATTGCTTTGGCGAGCTTTGCCACAATGGCATCAATAATGTTATCCCAGCGATAGCCTTGCCAATATGCCAAGGCTGCTGCTATAGCTGCTGATATAAGCAATAAGGATTCGATGCGCAGACCCAGTTGACCATAGCCAATGATGAGTAGTAGGAGCATGGCTGCAATCGGTAGTATGGAGAGTCCTAGATTAAGTTTTTTCTTGTCATCCATGTAAAAATCCAGTTTTCGGTAGGTTATTGAAAAAAACTACTCTATCAAAAAAACGGAATCTCTGATGATAAGTTTCGTTGAGAACATATTTTTTTGTGGAAGCAGTTCTTTTTTGGCGTTGAGTTGTAATGCCAGATTGGCCGCCCGTTGCGCCATTTGTTCGATTGGATTATGTATGGTTGTTAAGGGGGGATAGAGATATCGGGCTGTGACAATATCATCAAACCCAACGATTGACAGTTGTTCCGGTAAGTTGATTTTCCGCCGATGCAGGGATCGCATCATACCGGCGGCCATAACGTCGTTGAATGTTAATACCGCAGTAAAGTTGATGCCGCTGTCCAAGAGCTTTTCTGCTGCTTGTTCCCCGCCTTTTTCGTTAAATGGAACGCTGATAACCCAATCACTGGGCACCGTGATACCCGCATCAGCCATTGCAGCATGATATCCCTCCAAACGGAGCCTTCTGTCATCTATCGGCAGGTCTGTTGTTACATAAGCAATTTTTCGATGACCATTTTGGAGAAGATAGTTGGTAGCTGTCTGAGAAGCACTGACATTATCTAACCAAACACATCGGTTAGCGATAGCTGGGAAATATCGGTTGATAATCACTAATCCTGGGGTGTGGGCCGCATAACGTAATATATCTGCTTCGCTCATTCTACTAATATGGGCTACTATTGCTTCACATCCTTGATTGATTAAAAAGTCTAGGGCAGATTTTTCAAGTTCAGCTTGATGCCCCCCACTACAAACCATGAGTTTGGCTTCTTTTTTCCGGGCAATGTTTTCAACGCCGCGAGCCAAAAGAGAAAAGAAAGGGTCAGCCAGATTACCCGTTAGTAATCCCAACATATTCCCGGATCTTTTTGCCAATGCGAGTGCTGCTGAATTACGGTGATAGTTGAACTCACGCATGGCTTTTTCTACACGTTCACGAGTTCCCGGTTCGACGTAAGCTGTATTATTAATGACACGGCTGACAGTGGCTACGGATACTTTGGCGTGATGTGCTACGTCTTTCATTGTGGCCATGCTCTTCCCCCAGCGGTTATATAAGATAAATATGATTTGGGATCATATCCAAACTTGTTCAAATTATCATGAAAGGTTTCGTTGATTTTATTTCAAGCGAGTAATCTATCATGTTTGTTTGAATGGTTTAACCGCATTATAGGTATTGCCTTTAATATAGCAAAGCATGGTTTATTGATTTTAAATATTCTGGCGGGATATATAGGTTGTAATTGTTTTTCTCACAAAGTGTTTTTAACTCAATAATCGAATTGATTGATAATTTTTCATAGATGATTTTAAAATGTTTTTCCAGAGTGCGGCATGATATTTTCAAATTATGAGCGATATCTTTGTTTCTGATCCCGCGACAGAATAAGAAAATGATTCGCCATTCTTTTTCTGTCAGTATATTGTTCGGAGGATTAAGATTAATAGATGTAGCCATATCGCTTTTAATATAATGATGTACTGAAAAATGATTTATTTCTTTAGTATGACAAATAACGCCGATACATTGATTATCTTCATCCATCAATGGATGTTTTTCACAAAAATAGGGCTTTGTTTGTTGAGCACTTCGTTGAAAATAAGCTGTGACAGATGATATTCGTTGCATAGATTGTAAGACCTGGCGGTCATGATCTTCAGAAAGATGAACATAATGATTGAAAGAAACAGGTAATTCTTTTTCGGTATACCCGATAGCATCAAAATCTTCAGGTAAATTATTTAATTCAATAAATACCTTATTTGTATATATAAAACGCAGCTCCTTATCTTTTACAGACCATGAGTCATGACTCTTATTCCACATGTTTGTTAACTGAGGGGTTATTTGACTCATATATAACCTTAAATAATTATTAATATTATAATATGCCTGTTATTTTCCAAGCTGTTGCTTTGTTGGTTGCACCCGTCCAATTACATGTTTATCTATGTATTTTGGGATAACTCCAATTCGAATGAGTTGCTATAGGCAGGGTAAACAATTTATTTAAGATGGAATGTGAGAGGTGTTTGCTATCCATGTAACCGGTTTCATGAGGTATGAAAATGTGATCTTTATTGCAATTTTTTATATTGCTATTACTGAAAAAACAAGAATGGTGTTGTTACCAGCTAACTCAGTAATTCATGCTGTTATCATCAGAAAATCAGCACCGCAGAGCTATCCTCTTAATTGGTGCTGATTATTACATTGCCAACAATTACACTTTGCTTACAGTAAAGCATCGGCTCCATAATAAGACCAGCACTAATACCGTCAGCGGTAATCCGTGGAATATCAGGATCACTATGGAAGGTGGCAGCCAGACGTAGAACGGGGCAACCAGTAGCATACCTATCCCAAAGCCCGTCATTTGCAACAGCGTCAGCAAACTAAAAACCGGCAGGCGTAAGCTTTCTGGTTCGCTTTGTGCCCGTGAAATCAGGCTGACTTCCGCGATCCCACCACCAATGCCCGCCCAAATTGCAAATGTCAGTAGCCAGAATACGTTGCTTTGTTGGAAGGTGAGAATAAACCCGGTTGACATCAGAGCGACACCGATAAAGAACAGTTTTTCCATCCTCAAGAGGTTGCGGCTACGCAGCAAATACTGACGTGCATGACGCTATTACTGAGCAGGTAAACGTAGGTGGATAGCGCCACCATATTTAGGAATGCACCAAAATCAGAAATAAACCGGGCACTGACGATCAGTAAGGCATTAAGGCTTGACCAACGCAAATTCAAACTATTTTCCTGACTTGACATTATTATTAGCTCTCTTGTTATTCAGGAAGTTGCCGGAAAGTCACCAGCAAGAGATCCCGAAATGCCGCGTTTGTAGGAGATACTTGTCGAACATTGCTTGCTCGATGATAAAGTTGTTTATCATTTATTGCGAGCGTTTCAAGAAAGTGTCCCATCGCGGTATGTAATAAGGGGGGGAGCTTCATAGGCGGTGGCGTAAACTTCGGAAATCACGGGTTCAGTATTGTGGCTTTGGATAAAGTGCAGTGTCGCGTTAACGGCGGCAAGTTAGCAAAAGTGGTGTTGCCGGTTATTTAGGCAGCCAGCAAATAGAATTGTTCCGCGGGTGATAATCCATCACTTTGTGGATGTTGATATTGCCCTTTGCGTATCATGTGAATCAGTTCGATGCCGGCCAGGAGCGTCTGTGCCCGGCGAAACGATTTGAACCCCAGCATCTGTCGTGTCCGACGTTTGATATTACGGTGATCTTGCTCAACCAGGTTATTCAGATACTTGCTTTGCCTGATGGTGATGTTTTCCTCTTCAGGTTTGTCGGCATTGAGCGTGGCCAGAGCCGCAGTATTGGCGCCGCTTTTATCGATCGTCATCATTTCAGGTTCGCCGAGGTGACGGATGGCCTTGCGAAAGAAACGCAACGCGACGGCGGCATCCCGTTTGGCGGTTAGCAGAAAGTCGATGGTCTGCCCCGTGCTGTCGACGGCCCGGTACAGGTATTTCCACTGGCCTTTGACTTTGATGTAGATTTCGTCCATTCGCCAGCGGCGGCCTACCGACCGTTTATGCCGGCGAAATGCCTTATCCAGCAATGGCACCAGACGGATGAGCCAACGGTGAAGCGTGGAATGATCAACGATAACACCACGCTCAGCCATCATCTCCTCGAGATTGCGCAGACTCAGGGCATAGGCCAGGCACCACCGAACACACTGAGCGATAACATCGGTGGGATAATGCAGGCGCCGGAAGGCTTTTCGGATCAATGACATGGTCAGGTAACACCATAAAAAAACAGCATGTTACCCGACGATGCCTTAATGCGACAGAACCGTTTTTTGAATGTGTTAGGGGATTAAATGAAATATCTCAATAGAAAAATTTGGTAGGGTAAATATTGATGTGGAGAGAAGCATGGATGAGTGTTTAACAAAACACTCATCCGAATATTAGAGATTATTTAGCCAGATATTGCTCGATACTGTTTTGAATACCTGCCGCATCCAGACCCAAATCAGCGTGAAGTTCTTGCTGTGTTCCTTGCGGTATAAAATAATCCGGTAAGCCAAGGTTTAATACGGGAATCGGCCGTTTTTCCTGCATCAGAAGTTCGTTAACGCCACTGCCTGCACCGCCCATAATGGCGTTTTCTTCCAAAGTCACCAATAAATCATGGCTAGCCGCCATATCCAGTACCAGCTCTTTATCCAGCGGTTTGACGAAACGCATATCGACAACCGTTGCATTCAGGTTTTCAGCCGCTTGCAACGCGTAAGGCAACAATGTACCAAAGTTAAGGATCGCAATCCTTTCTCCCTGACGATGGAGTACGCCTTTACCTATTGGCAATGTTTCCAGTGGTTGAAGTTCGGCACCGGTTCCTGCACCGCGAGGGTAACGGACGGCTGTAGGGCCTTCTTGATAGTGATGTCCGGTATGCAGCATCTGGCGGCATTCGTTTTCATCGCTGGGGGCCATAATCACCATATTTGGGAGACAACGCAGGAAGGATAGGTCGAATGCCCCCTGATGGGTTTGCCCATCGGCACCAACAACGCCGCCACGGTCGATGGCAAACAGCACTGGCAAATTCTGGATGGCAACATCGTGGATCACCTGATCATAACCGCGTTGCAGGAAGGTAGAATAAATGGCGACAATGGGCTTATAGCCACCAATAGCCAAACCCGCGGCAAAAGTGACGGAATGTTGCTCGGCAATCGCGACATCAAAATATTGTTCAGGATATTCACGGGAGAAACGAACCATGCCGGAACCTTCCCGCATGGCCGGGGTGATCGCCATCAGTTTTTTGTCATGGACGGCTTCTTCACACAGCCAGTCACCGAAGATCTTGGAAAATGTCGGACGAGTATCCACACTTTTGGGCAGGGAGCCCGTCTTTGGATCGAATTTGGGAACAGCATGCCAACTGATTGGGTCTTTTTCCGCCGGCGCATAACCACGGCCTTTTTTGGTCATGATATGCAGGAATTGTGGTCCTTTCAGTTCACGCATATTTTTTAAGGTTTGGGTCAGCGCCAGTACGTCATGACCATCAACAGGCCCGATGTAGTTAAACCCAAGTTCTTCAAACAGCGTTCCCGGAACGACCATGCCTTTAAGGTGTTCTTCGGTTTTTTTCAGTAACTCTTTGATGGGGGGCAGGTTGGAAAAGACTTTTTTACCGCCTTCACGCAGCGTTGTATACAGCTTGCCCGACAGCAATTGTGCCAGATGGTTATTCAACGCCCCGACGTTTTCAGAGATAGACATTTCATTGTCATTGAGAATAACCAGCATATCAGGATCAATATCCCCTGCATGGTTCATGGCTTCAAAAGCCATGCCCGCCGTGATGGCACCATCGCCGATCACACAAACGGTTTTGCGGCCTTTACCTTCGTGCTTCGCCGCGATTGCCATACCCAAACCGGCGCTGATTGAAGTGGATGAGTGACCCACACATAAGGTGTCATATTCACTTTCATCCCGCCACGGGAAAGGGTGCAGACCATTTTTCTGGCGAATAGTATCGATGCGATCACGACGTCCGGTTAAAATTTTATGTGGGTAGGCTTGATGGCCTACATCCCAGACTAAATTGTCAAAGGGTGTTTTATAAATATAGTGAAGTGCGACGGTTAACTCGATAGCGCCAAGGCCGGAAGCAAAGTGACCACTGGAGCGGCTGACACTGTTCAGCAAAAATTGACGCAGTTCATCGCATAACTTTGGCAAAGTGTCTTTGGGTAGCAGGCGAAGCTCTTCTGGAGTTTCCGCCAATGCCAATGTTGGATATTTCGCTATATCAATGCTCATGCTATGCCTGTATAAAATGCTATACCCGTTAGAAGTTGAATATTAAGAACCCTCTATTATCTGTGTGTAATTTTCGGGTTCACCCCATAATACGTTCTTATTGATTATTGGGTTTTTATATAACTAATGACCATATTAATTGGTGATTAATATGGCCTGTTTTTTAGCTGTTTCTCTCAATGATAAAACCAGCCAGTTCTTTTAAGGTTGTGGTGTTATATGACTGCTTTTCCAGCTCTGTGAGTGCGGCGATCGCTTCTTCATACAGATCCCGGGCTTTTTTCTGGGCTTGTTCCAGACCCAATAAGGCAGGATAGGTGCTTTTGCCGAGTTGTTGGTCGTTGCCTTGACGCTTGCCGATAATTTCAGTATTGCCAATGATATCCAAAATATCATCATGTACCTGAAATGCGAGGCCAATGGCTTGGGCATATTGATCCAACAAAGGCAATACATCATGACCACGTTGCCCTGCACTATAAGCCCCTATTCGGGCGGCTGAGCGTATCAATGCGCCTGTTTTATGTCGGTGGATCTGCTCCAGCGAGGCAAGGTCGATCTGTTTACCTTCTGCTTCTAAATCTAATGATTGTCCACCACACATCCCGGCAAAGCCACTGGCACTTGCCAGTTCAGCGATCATGGCAAGGCGGTCGGATAAGGCAACATCCGGCATATCTTGTTTTGCCAAAATTTCAAAGGCCAGTGACTGTAAAGCATCTCCCGCCAGAATGGCCTGACTTTCACCAAATTTGATATGGCAGGTGGGCTGACCACGGCGTAAATCGTCATTATCCATGGCGGGTAAATCATCATGGATCAATGAATAAGCATGGATACATTCTAATGCGAGGGCAGCGGCATCAAGACTCTTTTTGGGAAGACCGAACATTTCGCCCACACTGTAAACTAAAAATGGGCGTAGCCGTTTTCCACCCAATACTGCCCCATGTTGCATTGCTGTGCCTAACGGGCTGTTTAAAAAGGGTAATGAAGAAAATGTCGCCATCAGCTTGTCATTGACATGTTGCTGACAAGCACGCAATTTTTCCTCAAAAGAGTGTTCTGCAAAAGAAGTCTCGTATTGTTCAGACATAAATTTACTCAGCATCGGACGAAAATTCATCAAGTGGCGATTGTGCATCATGATTCAATAAAATTTGCACTCGTTGCTCCGCCTGCTGGAGGGTTTTCTGCCCCTGTCTTGCAAGTTGAATTCCGCGTTCAAATTCATTCAACGCATCTTCTAATGGGAGTTCCCCGGATTCCAGCCGAATAACAATTTCTTCCAGCTCTTTCAACGAGCTTTCAAATACTGGTGTTTGTTCGGTTTCTGATGTTTGATTTGCTTTAGACATAATGACTTAACGTATGGTTATTTAACGAATTACAGCAAAGCAAGTTCGTTACAGAATTGCAGAGTACCCTACTATACCAAGAGAAATAAATCATGTGTTACCGCTGTTTTTTTTACAGTCGATATAGCGAGATGATGTTATACTCTGCACCCTATCCAACTGAACACTTAAGAACAATCATGGACATTGTTTGTGATAGTTCCACATTGAATGACTACTATATCTTACTATGAAGTTTATCATTAAATTATTCCCAGAAATCACGATCAAGAGCCAAACTGTCCGTTTACGCTTTATTAAAATTCTTGCCAGCAATATCCGTAATGTGCTGAAAACATTTGGTGAAGGCATTGCTGTTGTTCGTCATTGGGATAATATCGAAGTTCGGGTTAAAAATGATAATCTCGGTGCAGAAATTTGTGACGCACTAACACGTATTCCGGGCATTCATCATATCCTGCAAGTAGAAGAGAGAGATTTTCGTGATCTGCATCATATCTTTGAACAAGCTTACGAAACATATGGCCATTTGTTGCCCGGTAAAACGTTTTGTGTTCGTGCCAAGCGTCGCGGCAAACACAATTTTACATCCAATGAAGTAGAACGCTATGTTGGTGGTGGTTTGAACCAGCATATTGAATCCGCCAAAGTTAAGTTGACTCATCCCGATGTGACCGTCAATTTGGAAATTGATCAGGACAAATTGATTCTGGTTAAAGCCCGTCATGAAGGCATCGGCGGCTTCCCTATCGGTACACAGGAAGATGTGCTGTCACTCATTTCTGGAGGGTTTGATTCCGGCGTTTCCAGTTATATGTTGATGCGTCGTGGCTGCCGTGTGCATTACTGTTTCTTTAATCTTGGCGGCTCTGCCCATGAAATTGGCGTGAAGCAGGTTGCTCATTATTTGTGGAACCGCTTTGGGAGTTCTCATAAAGTCCGTTTTGTTGCTGTCGATTTTGAGCCTGTTGTCGCAGAAATTCTGGAAAAGGTTGAAGACGGGCAAATGGGTGTTGTTCTGAAAAGAATGATGGTCAGGGCGGCCTCGAAAATTGCTGAGCGCTACGGTGTACAGGCGATAGTCACGGGGGAGGCATTAGGGCAGGTTTCCAGCCAGACTTTAACTAATTTAAGGTTGATTGATAATGCTTCAGATACGTTGATCCTTCGTCCTCTGATTTCGCATGATAAAGAGCACATTATTAAATTGGCTCGTGAGATTGGTACAGAAGATTTCGCCCGTACCATGCCAGAATTTTGTGGTGTGATTTCAAAAAGCCCAACCGTGAAAGCAGTTAAAGCTAAAATTGAAGCAGAAGAAAACAATTTTGATTTCGAGGTCTTGGAGAGGGCAGTGAGTGAAGCTCAGAATCTGGATATCCGCCAGATTGCAGAGCAAACCAGCGAGCAGGTTGTGGAAGTGGAAATGGTGACGGAATTTTCCTCCAATGATGTGTTGCTGGATATCCGCTCTCCAGATGAGCAGGATGATCGCCCGTTAAGCATGAATGATATTGAAATTCAGTCATTACCTTTTTATAAACTGAGTACCCAGTTTGGCGATTTGCCGAAGGAAAAAACCTATTTGCTCTATTGTGAACGTGGCGTGATGAGCCGTTTACAGGCACTTTACCTGCGTGAACAAGGTTTCGAAAACGTGAAGGTGTATCGTCCTTAGATCTGAGATCGAGACATTGGGGCTGCTTATGGAACATACCCTTAAGCAGCCTATGCCATGAGATAATTACTGATAATTATTAATACCGGGCGGTAACACGAGTTGAGCGGCAACTTCTGCCGCCTTCTCTTTCCCTTTTAATAACTCGATCAGCTTTAAGGCAAAGTCAAAAGCGGTGGCAGGCCCTTGGCTGGTCAGCAAATTAACCCTTTCATCAAAATAAACCCGCTTATCAATCCATTTTTCTGGTGCAATTTTATCCTGCATATCGGGATAGCCGGTCATGTTTCCGATGGGGAAAAGTTGATGATATTCCAACACAATAGCGGGAGATGCACAGATTGCCGCAATGATTTTCCCTTGGCTTTGTGCTATTCGAATCTTTTCCACTACCAGTAAACTGTCCCGAAAACATTCTGCACCTTTTAATCCTCCGGGCAGGACAACGGCATCGAAATCTTCGTCCACGACATCAACTAAAGGAACATCTGCAACGATTTTGACACTACGTGAACAGGTTAGTATGAGGGTACCGTCTGTTTCGGTGCTGGCCACAGTAACATCGATTCCAGCTCGAACAAGTAAATCAATTGTTGTGACTGCTTCTATCTCTTCACTGCCATGAGCCAGGCAAATAAGGGCTGAGGCGCTCATATTCTCCCTCCTTGCGTTTAATATAATGATAAACAGCCGTATTTTCTGTGACAGGCAGGCCGTGTATACGTGCCCGGCGCAATAAGAAACCGGTAATGTAGTCTATTTCTGTATGTCGTTGTGCACGTATATCTTGCAGCATGGATGAATAATTTTCGGATGTCTGCTCAATCACATTCATGACGTAATCAACAAGTGTCTGTTTAGTTGTATGGATACCATCATGTTCCATGACCCGGTGAATTTCATCACACAATAATTGAATATGTGTAACGTGATGTTGTAATTCACCATTTTTGCAATCATGTATTACTGTGAGTGGATTAATGACACAATTGACGGCAAGTTTCATCCAACTAATGGCGTGTATTTTATTATGCCATGCCACATCAGGGAGTGCACAGTGCAAGACATCAGCCAATTTACTGAGTTCATTAGCATTGGCAGTCACTGAGCCAATGTGGGTAATACCTTGTGATTTGTGATAAACAATGCCATTTTTCTGATAGGCACCATGAGTGGTCACGCCAAGTAAAATCGGATTGGGGAGAGGCAGAAATTCTTCCAAGGTTCCCATTCCATTGTGTAGTAACAAAATTGGGCAATGGGGAGAAAGTTTATCTACAAGGTTATTAAGCGCGTCAGAAACCTGCCACGCTTTTAAACAGACCAGAAGTAATTTGCTTTCAGCGAGATGCTTTTCGTCATTAGCCGGAAGTTGTTGATTAAAAACCTGACCATTGAAATTTTCGATATGCACGGAAACAAAAGGTTGTGGAACCCTTAACCATCCCTGAACACTGAGATTCTGTTTAGATAAGGCGGCAAGCCAGAGTTTACCTATAGCACCACAGCCGAGAATTGTTATTTTCATATTTCTTCCTTGAGGGACACTTGCATAGGGAACCTCGATTTTTAATTTAACGCTAACTGACCTCAAAACAGGGTAAAACTTCCAAAGATCGCTAAGCCTCCCGAGTATAGATCTTTTGCCAATAATGGAAAGCGGTTATCATGCCGATTTGTTGATTAGTAGGAGGTGACGGGTAATGCCATCATTTGATATTGTTTCAGAAGTTGATATGCAGGAAGTGCGTAACGCAGTAGAAAACGCACAAAGAGAGTTAACCAATCGCTGGGATTTCCGCAACGTCAACGCGAGCTTTGAATTAAACGAAAAGAACGAAACAGTTAAAATTGCTAGCGAATCTGATTTTCAGGTGAACCAATTGGTCGATATTCTGCGTGAAAAATTTGCGAAACGCGGAATTGATGGTTCTGTGCTTAATATTCCTGAAAATATGGTTCACAGCGGTAAAACATACAGTGTGGAAGCTACGCTGCTGCAAGGTATCGATACACCGTTGGCGAAGAAAATTGTGAAGCTGATTAAAGACAGTAAGCTGAAAGTACAAGCCCAGATTCAGGGTGAACAAGTGCGGGTAACAGGAAAAGCACGTGATGATCTGCAAAGTGTCATTGCATTGGTTCGTGGTGCAGAGTTAGGACAGCCTTTCCAGTTTACAAATTTCCGCGATTAATTTCCGCTATAGATGGTTTTTGGGGCGAATTAACGCAATTTTTAAGGCTGATTTTTTGAAACACAGCAAGAAATTGTGAATTTGTCTAATGGGAGAGGGCTATTCAACCCTCTCTCTGATCCTGAGCTGATTTAATCACTAACCAGCAAATTATTCATGGGACGATACAATCTGCTCTAATTGTGCACGGTTGGTCAGTTTGGTATCGACTTTGACGTAGGCACTCAGCTCTTCTGCTACGATAACGATATCTTTTACGCCAGCCTGCGCCAATATCTTTTTCTCCAGGTTATCCGGGGTGGGCAATTGTTCAGGCAGAATAAGTCTGATGCTACTGACATACGGAGGTTGCCGTAATGTGAGGCTGATAATAAACCAGAGTGTAGTCAGCGCTATCCCACCCATAAATACTAATGATGCACCTTGTAGCTCATAAAGCATTCCACCAAGACTTCCGCCTAAAGCAACACCAAGGAACTGGCTGGTAGAGTAGACCCCCATAGCCGTGCCTTTGTAGCCCGCAGGGGCTTCTTTGCTGATAAGTGAAGGCAAAATAGCTTCCATGATATTAAATGCCAGAAAGAAGATTTGAATGCCGGCAAAGATCCTCCAAAGATGTGCGCCTTGCGACCATAAAACGACTTCTGCAATGAATAGCATACCGATGCAAAGTAAAAATACTTGTTTCATGCGACGCTTGGTTTCTGCGTAAATAATGAAAGGCAGAACGGCAACGAAAGAAATAAGTGTGGTAATTAAATACACTTTCCAGTGTTGTTGCGGGGGAAAACCCACTTTTTCCATGATAAGGGGCAGGGCAACAAAACTCGACATCAGTAAAGTATGTAGGCTGAGAATACCAAAATTGAGTTTTAGTAGTTGAGGATCAGAGAGTACGCGTTTAAAGCTACCCCGGGCAAACCCAGATTCACGATTCAAAACATGTTTATGTGTATTTGGAACAGCGAATAGTGTGATTAAAATTCCACAACTGGCAAGGACTGCGATTGCCCAAAACAGACCATTTAAGCCGATGTGATGGGTAATAATAGGGCCGACAACAATAGCGAAAGCAAATGTAATGCCAAAGCTAATGCCGATAAATGCCATGGCTTTTGTTCGGTTCTGTTCGCGGGTCAGGTCAGAAAGCAATGCCATGATTGCAGCGGATATTGCCCCTGTGCCTTGTAAGGCTCGCCCAATGATAATACCCCAGATAGAGTCACTAAGTGCTGCAATAATACTGCCTAATACAAAAATAAGTAGTCCGCCGATGATTAAGGGCTTTCTGCCAATTTTGTCTGAAAGTAACCCAAATGGGATTTGGAATATTGCTTGTGTTAATCCGTAGATACCAATAGCAATTCCAATAAGTGCCTCTGTCGAATCATGTAGTTCTAAGCCATAGGTCGTCAGAACGGGGAGAACCATGAACATACCTAACATGCGCAGAGAGAAAACGGAACCTAAACCCCATGTCGCCCGACATTCAAGCGGAGTCATTTTATTATCGTTCATGGATACCTCAAAAAATCTGATATGACATTTGACTTAATTCGATGGGGGCAAACTGAAAAAATATGTTTGCAGCCAAATAATTCGTCATTGAGTAAAGAGATAAAGGAAAGGGAAAGATGACAGGGCTTGCCCTGTCATCTTTGATATTACCGGACGTAAGTTAGTAGGCTTTCTGGAGATGCTGATGAATCTACAGACATCATGACGCTTAATGACATGATAGCGACAATAGAAAACAGGAATAACTTACGGGCCCAAATACGGTCATTGGAGGTTTTATAACCTGACAATGCCATACCTAGCCACCAGATACTCACTGCAGCAGCTACGACGAGATACTTATAACCCGCATAGCCACTAATAGTTAGCATCAGAGTAGCAACCATAAAGCCCAGAATATACAGAGTGATGTGGTTTTTCGCGACAGCAATACCTTTAATCACTGGCAACACTGGGATGTTGGCCGCTTGATAATCCTTGAACCGAAAAATAGCAATGGCATAAGAGTGGGGCATTTGCCACAAGCTGAAGATCAACAATAAAATCAACGCGCCTGTATCAAAATGTCCCGCTACTGCACAATAACCAATCACGGGCGGTGCTGCGCCTGATAAGCTACCAACCAGCGTGCCATAAACAGATTTTCTTTTCATGTAGAGGCTATAAACCCCAACATAAACGACAAACCCGATGAAAGCTAACTGCATTGCTAAGGCATTGGCTGCTACATAGAGTAGCACCATGCCAGCAATACCTAGCACTGAGGCGTAAATCAGGCTGATTTTCGGATCGATAAGCCCTTTCACAAGGACCCTCTCTTTTGTTCTTTCCATGATACGGTCGATATCGCGGTCGATATAGTTGTTGAATACACAACCTGATGCTACCACCAGCGATACCCCGACCATCGTTGCAAAGAACAAGGGGTAATCTATTACGCCCTTGGAAGCGAGTAGAAAACCACCAATCGCAGAAATTAGATTCCCGAAAATAATTCCTGGTTTGGTCACTTGCAGGTATTGCTTAATCATTCAAATCAACCCTTAATCAACCATCATATTGATGTTCAGGTTGTACATAATCCACAGAGAGCCAACAACAACAATAGCGATGACCAGGAATGTGAATATTAAAGCAACTAGATTCCAACGCTCTTCAGACGATGTATTCATATGCAGGAAACAGATGAAATGAACAAAGATCTGAATAACCGCCATAGCGACTACTGTTATCAGGATTGTGCTGTGTGAAGCAGTACCATCCATCACCATCCAGAATGGGATCACGGTCAGTATGACTGACAGAACAAAGCCAATCATATAGGTTTTGAAACTACCGTGGCTGGCGCCGGAATGAGAAGTATTTGGATGACTCATTACATAGCTCCCATCAGATAAACGACAGTAAATACACAGATCCAGACGACGTCGAGGAAGTGCCAGAACAAACTCAGGCAGTTCAGACGCATACGATTGACGTCAGTCAGGCCACGGCGTGAAACCTGAATCATCAGGATAATGATCCAAACCAGACCAAAGGTGACGTGTAGACCGTGAGTAGAAACCAGTGCAAAGAAAGCAGACAGGAATGCACTTTTATCAGGGCCAAAGCCTTCTGTGATCAGTTTATGGAACTCATACACTTCCATTGAAACGAAGCCAAGGCCAAACAGGAAGGTAACAAATAGCCACAGGTTAACCTGACCAACTTTACCTTTGTTCATGCTCAGCATGGCGAAACCATAGGTGATACTACTGAACAACAGCAGGAAGGTTTCAACCAGCACAAATGGCAGTTCAAAAATCTGTTTACCTGTTGGGCCATCCGCAGTGCCGTTAACCAGCACTGCATAGGTAGCGAACAGACTTGCAAACAGAATCAAGTCACTCATCAGGTAGATCCAGAAACCAAATACTTTGTTGGCTCCTGTATCGTGGTGCCCATGAGCGTCATGGGCGGCTGTGTTATTAAGGGTTTGAGTCGACATTATTTCACACCTGCCTTTCTCAGTTCTTCGTAACGCTGACTTTCAACTTTCTCGACTTCAGCTACAGGAACATAATAATCAACGTCTTCATCAAAGCTTTTCACGATGCAACTGATGATAATGCCAGCGAAACTTGCAATAGCCATCCACCAGATATGCCAGATCATCGCGAAGCCGAAGACCAGACAGAATGCACTGATAATCACGCCAGCGCCTGTATTTCTAGGCATATGAATTTCTTCATATTTAGCAGGACGCTTATATTCAGTGCCTTTTTCTTTCATATCCCACCAGGCATCACGAGTTTGGATGTGTGGAACTTCAGCAAAGTTATAGAACGGTGGTGGAGATGAAGTTGACCATTCCAGAGTACGGCCACCCCATGGATCACCGGTCAGGTCGAGGTTTTGGTTGCGATCACGGATACTGACGTAGAACTGGATAACCTGACACAGAATACCCAGAGCAATCAGGACAACACCACCAGCGGCAACAACCAGCAGAGGATGGAATTCCGGGTTAATGTCTTGGCTCAGACGACGAGTCATACCCATGAAGCCCAGTGCATACAGCGGCATAAAGGCAACAAAGAAACCCGTGATCCAGAACCAGAATGCACGGACACCCCATTTTTCATTCAGAGTGAAACCAAATGCTTTCGGGAACCAGTAAGTTGTACCTGCGAAGCAGCCGAATACTACACCGCCGATGATAACGTTATGGAAGTGAGCAATCAGGAACAGACTGTTGTGCAGAACGAAGTTCGCGCCTGGTACGGCCAGCAGAACGCCGGTCATACCACCAATGGAGAAGGTGACCAGGAAGCCAACAGTCCACAGCATTGGGGTTTTGAATTCAATACGACCACGGTACATGGTGAACAGCCAGTTGAAGATCTTAACCCCGGTCGGGATGGAGATAATCATCGTGGCGATACCAAAGAAGGCGTTAACGTTCGCGCCGGAACCCATGGTAAAGAAGTGGTGCAGCCATACAATGAACGACAGGATGGTAATAACGATTGTCGCCCACACCAGTGAGGTATAACCAAACAGGCGTTTTTTCGAGAAGGTTGCAGTGACTTCTGAGAAGATACCAAAGACAGGCAGAACCAGAATGTAAACTTCAGGATGACCCCAAGCCCAAATCAGGTTGATGTACATCATCATGTTGCCGCCCATATCGTTGGTAAAGAAATGGGTGCCCAGATAACGATCCAGAGTTAACAGTGCAATAGTTACTGTCAGGATTGGGAACGCAGCGATGATCAGTACGTTGGTACACAGTGAAGCCCATGTAAATACAGGGAGTTTCATCATGGACATACCTGGTGCGCGCATGCGCAGGATGGTCACGAAGAAGTTAACACCTGTCAGCAATGTACCCACACCGGAGAGCTGAAGACTCCATATCCAGTAATCGACCCCAACTCCCGAGTTATATTCCAGACCCGATAGCGGTGGATATGCCAGCCAACCTGTTTGTGCAAACTCACCTACCCCCAGGGAGATGTTGATCAGTGCGACACCGACAACAAATAACCAGAAGCTCAAAGAGTTCAGGAATGGGAATGCAACGTCGCGTGCCCCGATTTGCAGAGGAACCACGATGTTCATCAGACCGACAACAAAAGGCATCGCCATGAAGAAAATCATGATAACGCCGTGAGCGGTAAAGATCTGATCATAATGGTGCGGGGGCAGGAAACCTGCTTCACCAGCGGAAGCGAGGGCTTGCTGTCCACGCATCATGATAGCATCAGCGAAGCCACGAACCATCATTACCATAGCAACGACGATATACATGACACCAATTTTCTTATGGTCAACGCTGGTTAACCATTCACTCCAGAGCCATTTCCATTTACGGAAATAAGTCAGGGAACCAGCAACAGCCAGTCCCCCAAGCAGGATCCCCAACAATGTCACCACAATAATGGGTTCATGTAATGGGATCGCATCCAGTGTTAATTTTCCCCACATGCCTTTATTCCTCAACACCTGAATGAGCCGGCTGACTCATATTCATATTATGACCCGCAGCTTCACCATGTTCTGTTTTGCCATGATTTGCCATGCCAGGCATACCACCATGACCCATGTCACCCATGAACTTAGCAATGGTTTCTTGGAACAGTTTTGGTTTCACGCTTGAGAAGTATTCAACTGGATTGTTTTGGCTTTGTTTAGCCAACTCATTGAATGCTTGCACGGTATCCAGGGTTTTAGGTGATGCTTTAACTTTCTGCACCCACTCTTCAAAACCTGCACGATCATCAGTTGCTGTTGCAGTAAATTTCATGCCTGAGAAGCCATGACCACTGTAACTTGCTGAGAATCCATCGTATTTACCTGATTCATTAGCAATTAAGTGCAGTTTTGTCTGCATACCTGCCATTGCATAAATCTGACCACCTAACTGTGGAATGAAGAAAGAGTTCATCACAGAGTCAGAGGTGATTTTGAAGTTAATTGGAACATCTTTAGGGAATACAATTTCGTTTACGGTTGCAATACCTTGTTCCGGATAGATGAACAGCCACTTCCAGTCAAGGGAAATAACTTCGATCGTCACCGGTTTTACATCACTGTCCAATGGTTTATATGGATCGAGTTCATGGGTTGTTTTCCATGTAATCGTTGCCAAGGTGATGATAATCAAGATAGGCACTGTCCAGACGACAAGCTCAATTTTATTTGAGTGTGCCCAGTTTGGACGATAAGTTGCAGATTTGTTGGCTTCACGGTAACGTAGAGCAAAAATAATTGCCATTACGATAGCGGGAATAACAACGATCAGCATCAGGCCAAACGCTGTCAGTATCAGCGTTTTTTGCTCGGCGCCGATCGCCCCTTTGGGATTCATCAATACCATATCGCAACCACTTAGCATTAAAGTGGCTGCGAGTAGTGACGATAACCCAATAGTTTTTTTGTATTTCATAAGTCTCATTGAGCGACCCCAGATAACAAAAGCTTTATTGTCGTTTCATCAGTGGGGGCATTCTACGGTATGGTTACCGGAGTGTAAACAATTGTAATAGAAGCAGGTTAGCTTGTAGGCTTTTTATGTTAGAGGGATCACATGTAGTGGGAGATTTAACAAAAAGTTAACTTCGGACCGTTATCTTAACCAAGAAATCAAAATAGGAAGTTATTTTAGATTAACTATCTATTTTTTAAAAGAAAAAATTGACAGGAATCAAAGAAGAAATACCTAAAATACGCTTTCTAAATAATGAGATAACTGCTATTTATTTAACTCAATGAGCAGCCAGAGGCTGCTCACGGGTTAAATTAATTGCTAGAAGTTATATTTTACACTATAAACAATACCATCCTGCAAGAAATCTTCTCCCAATTTGTTATCTGCATAACGGTATTGAATGCCAGTTGTAAAAGAAGGATGCGGAGTCCACCACAATGCGATAGCGCCATTCACGCCTTCGCGTCCACCGTTGCCGTAGCGCTGATTGCGGTTCAGTTCAATTTCATTCCAGTTTGTAACGCTGAATTTTTGTTCCCAAAGGTTGAAATCGTACCCGGCAACCCAGCCTACAACATAACCGTTGTTTCCTGAGTAGAAAGTTTGATCAACATAGTGCAGTGCGACGAAAGGCTTGAACCAAAGCCCTGCAAGATTAGCGTTGTAGCCCAATCCGTAAAGTGTGTTGACTTCATGGAAGTTTCCACCATTCGCTTTGCCTGGTAATGAATAGGTTCCATAGACGTGACCATAAAGGTTGAAACCGGTATCCCCCAAATAGAAGCGCCCTGTTGTTTTGAAGGTATAGCGTTGGTTATCACCTGGCTGGGCAGTTTTACTGTTAAATGGGTTTTCTAAATCAGCGAAACCATAGAGTTCGCCCCAGTTAAAGCCTGCTCCACCTTCTAGTTCCAGATAAGCAAAATCATCTTTATGCGAGGTTTGTCCGGTTTTTTGTGTGGTGTGTTTGTTCCAGTCAAGGTAGTTCATGCTGACATTAGCAAACCCCCACTGGTATTCCGCACAAGCTGAAGCAGAAACCAAGGCAGTAGCAACTGCGGAGAGTGTCAAAATATGTCTTTTCATAAATTCCCTTTAAATGCTTTAAGGTGGTTAAAGATATTTCGGACTATTCGAAATAAAATACGTTCAAATGATAATATTTGTTAGTTCGAATATAAATAATTTCGTCATGAAAAAGATGTTTTGAGTCACATAATGGTGGTTTTTTATTTTACTTGTGACGTTTGTCACTAAAAAAAGCAACAGAAGACTGAACTTAGTTAGCCTTCTGTTGTAAGAGGTTGGTGTAATAGCGTTTACTAACGAAGATTTGTCAGCGTGTATTTACTGGAGGAACACCCTAAGTGAGGTGAGTTCTTCTCAAAGCCAAATAATCCAGAATTCCCCCCAGAACCAGACCAAAAGCCCCAATAGCCACGCCCCATGACAACATAGGCGATATCACGTCACTGATATGATTAATATTTAGGAGATGGGCCTGAAAATCTAAAGGTAAATAAATGACTATATGACTAACAAGGAATATTAGAATGCTTAATATTAGCCAAACGACAAAGAGAAGGGCAGCACATATCATGGCAATAAAAGCCAATCGGTAATGATTGCCAAATAATGTCCGGGAAATAAAACCGTCATTTTCCTGAGTGTAAATTAACGTCTTACGGCAGATGAACAACAGTACAAGCCCTGGTAATCCGATCACAACAGAGAACAGGTAAAACATTGACCAGCCGTGTGCTTCCGCGAACCACCCCGCTACAGGGCCAACATAAACCCGACCAACCGCTGATAATGCAGAAAGCAAAGCGAATTGTGTTGCTGAAAATGATTTATTGCACAGTGTCATCAATAGTGCGACAAATGCCGCTGTTCCCATACCACCGCAGATATTCTCCACAAAAATAGCAGCCCCCATGGCATAGATGTCTTTAGGAGTCACAGCAAGTATCCAATATCCAAAGTTTGAAATGGTTTGCAGAATGCCAAATATCATCAAGGCACGGAACAAGCTCAATTTATGCATCAAATAGCCGCCGTACAATGCGCCGACAATGGTAGCAGCAAGTCCGAGCGTTTTATTGATCATGCCAACTTCAGCAGCATTGAAACCAACACCACGAATAAGGAAGGTAGTACTAAGTGAAAGAGCGAAAGCATCAGCCAGTTTATACAGCACAATCAATAGCAGGATAAGCCAGGCATTATTCCGGCTGAAAAAATCAGACAAGGGTTCGAATACTGCCTGATGTAATGTTTTTGGTGGTGCATGACTGATTTCTGGTTCTTTGGCTATCAGAGTAGCACAAACACCAATCAGCATCAGACCTGCCATAATCCAATACATACTTTGCCAACCGATATAGACAGTCATCAATAAAGCGAGTCCACCGGATACCAACATGGCCAGCCTATACCCCAGTACAGAAACAGCGGCTCCTGAACCTCGTTCTTCCTGTTTTAGTAAGTCTGTTTTGTAGGCGTCAAAAATAATGTCTTGGGAAGCTGAAAAAAATGCAACAGTAACAGCTAATGCAGCGAGCCACCATAAATGCTGGGATGGCTGAAGAAATCCCATCGCAGCAATGCTGACAACCAATAAAAGTTGAGTAATGAGCATCCATCCCCGTCGACGTCCTAAAAATGAAGGGGAATACCGATCCGTTGCGGGTGCCCAGATAAATTTAAAAACATAGGCTTGACCAACCAAAGTGAAAAAACCGATAGTTCGTATATCGATATTTTCGACAGTCATCCATGCTTGTAATGTTCCTGCTGTGAGTGCAAGAGGCAAACCTGAGGCAAAGCCCAGTAATAGAAGGGTCAAATATTTGTGTAATACAGATAGGTTTAAATAACTATGGTTAGTCATGAGCCTCCCAAAAACTTTCTGCATATTATCTGATTTTCCAAAATCAGGCAGAAAGTTTATTTGTTATCCGGTTAGCGAACGTTTTGTTTAATGAAGGTGCTGACTGAGGAGTCCTGAGCCATATCTGCGATCACATCAGATAAGACAGTATTTACAGCGTCAGCAATTTTTGCGTTTGTTGCACTCAATGGCCCTTGGACATTGTAGCTAGTACGATAGTTTTTAATCTGTTTACTACCGTCCTGTGCATAAACAACAATGGAGATCTCTGCTTTTGTTGAAATATCATGACGCAGGCTGCCTTCTTTTACGTTGGCATAGAGCTGATTTACAATGACTTGCAAATTGGCATTAGAGGGAGAGCCAATCATATAGCCACGAGCAACCATTTGCTTTTCCAGTGCTTCTTGAAGTAAAAAGCGTAAGTCGCGGGAAGGAACTAACGTGACTAATCGTGCATCGCGATTAATTTGGGTCAGGGCTTGAGATTGACGATGGTCGACCCCACTAATACTGATTGTAATCGCTTTCATTGTTGGATCTGCTTGTGGCAGGGTAATTTTGGGCTGAATAGCCAGTGTATTACCTGAGTCTGCACAGCCAGATAAACCAGTTAAAAAGAAAAGCGTAATCAATGAAATAAATATTTTCTTTAGCATTTAGGTTTTCTCAATTCAAGATTCGAGTATCCGACATATTAATACAGTAGTATAAACAGCCGTAATCATAGCATTGCCATAGGTGACGGCATATCCCTGATGATTGAAACTCAGGGAGAAATACCGCAAGGCAATTCTGTTAAAGAGATTTGGTTATCCCCGATGTTATAAATTATGGGAAATAAACTAGAATCAATGATGTGGTTGATAAATAACCTTTGGTGATTAAGGAGAATGAGATGGTTCGTCAGGAAATAGAAATAAAGTTACGGGCGGCATTTAAGCCTTCTCATCTGGAAGTGATCGATGAAAGTTATCGTCACAATGTGCCAGCAGGTTCTGAAAGCCATTTTAAAGTTATTGTGGTAAGCAATGAATTTGTTGAACAAAGAATGCTCAGTCGCCACCGCTCAGTATATAGTATTTTGGTTAAAGAACTGGAAGAAGGCGTACATGCTTTGGCACTTCATACTTATACGGAAAAGGAATGGGCAGAATTGGGAGATACAGTGTTGCTTTCCCCTGCGTGTCGTGGAGGAAGTGCAACGACATCAAGCTTATGATTTTTCTGGATAATCCAATAACCTGTCTGGTTTTATTTTATTAATCTGGATTTAATTTTAGATAACAGCCTTCGGGCTGTATTTTTGTTTATATAAATATTGCATAAACAATATCGTGATGGAGTCATTGAGTAACGTTTATCACATAAGTCAACGAATCATGCATGCTTTTGTCTGCAATTCTCGACTCATACTGTCTGCGTCGCTATAATGCTGCGTCTAAATTTTTAGAATGGTTTCGGGACGCTTCTGATCACAGGGATTCTCGGTTTTTAAATGCGACCGCCCCGGTTCTTAAAGAGTGATGCAATCCGCTTTTTAAGCATTGCAGTCATTCTGAAGTTGACCGAGCACTATGATTTTTTTGAGGTAACAAGATGCAAGTTTCTGTTGAAACCACTCAAGGCCTTGGGCGTCGTGTGTCAATCACCGTTCCTGCTGCCGATATCGAAAAAGCAGTTAGCAGTGAACTGGTTAATGTAGCAAAGAAAGTCCGTATTGATGGCTTCCGTAAAGGCAAAGTGCCAATGAAGATCGTTGAGCAGCGTTATGGCGCTTCTGTTCTTCAGGATGTTCTGGGTGATCTGATGCAAAGTAATTTCATCAATGCGATCATTGAGCAGAAAATCAATCCAGCGGGCGCTCCAAGCTACAAACCAGAACAGTTCAAAAAAGGAGAAGACTTCACTTATGCAGTTGAGTTTGAAGTTTATCCAGAAATCGAACTGAAAGGTCTGGAAGAAATTGAAGTTGAAAAACCTGTCGTTGAAGTTAAAGACACAGATGTTGACACCATGCTGGATACCCTGCGTAAGCAGCAGGCAAACTGGAAAGAAATTGATGAAGCAGCCACTGCGGAAGATCGCGTAACTGTTGATTTCAATGGTTCTATTGATGGTGAAGAGTTCGAAGGTGGTAAATCAGCCGATTTCGTTCTGGCAATGGGTCAGGGTCGTATGATCCCTGGTTTTGAAGATGGTATCGTTGGTCACAAAGCAGGTGAAGAATTTACCATCGATGTAACTTTCCCAGAAGATTACCATGCAGAAAACCTGAAAGGTAAAGCTGCGAAGTTTGCGATCAACTTGAAGAAAGTTGAACAGCGTGAACTGCCAGAACTGACTGAAGAGTTCATCAAGCGTTTTGGTATCGCGGATGGTACTGTTGAAGGTCTGCGTACTGAAGTTCGTAAGAACATGGAACGTGAACTGAAAAATGCTGTTCGTAACCGCATCAAAACTCAGGTTCTTGATGGTCTGGTTAAGGCTAACGAAATTGACGTTCCAGCGGCAGTTGTTGATGGGGAAATCGATGTACTTCGTCGTCAGGCAGCTCAGCGTTTTGGCGGCAATGAAACACAAGCTCTGGAACTGCCACGTGAACTGTTCGAAGAGCAGGCAAAACGTCGCGTTGTTGTTGGCTTGCTGTTAGGTGAAGTTATCAGCAGCAATGAGCTGAAAGTCGAGGAAGAGCGTGTAAATGCACTGATCGAAGAGATGGCTGCTGCTTACGAAGATCCAAAAGAAGTTGTTGAATACTACAGCAAAAACAAAGAAATGATGAACAACATTCGCAACATTGCTCTGGAAGAGCAGGCTGTTGAACTTGTTCTGAGTAAAGCTAAAGTTTCTGAAAAAGAAACTGGCTTCAATGATCTTATGAACCAAAACCAACTGGCATAAGTTTCATTTATTGATTGCCTGAGATGATGAAATCTCACTCTCAATGAAGTAAACCCGCAGGCTCTGCTTGCGGGTTTTTTTATTGTTCTTGAAAAAAACAGATTTAACCTCATATCCTTTCTTACTATTATGTAAGAGCTTACTACTTTTTAGAGGGGAAAAGCCCCTTGTTAGTTAACTTTGGATCATGGTCATCATTGCTTATCTCAAGTAGAATCAGTTATGAATGGCACCAGCGTGAGTTCTATTAGGAGACGGAAATGTCATACAGTGGCAAGCAAGATCAATATGCACCTAACATGTCTTTGGTGCCGATGGTGGTTGAACAAACAGCACGTGGGGAGCGTGCATTTGATATTTACTCCCGCTTATTAAAAGACCGTATTATTTTTCTGACAGGGCCAGTTGAAGATCATATGGCGAACCTGGTTGCCGCCCAAATGTTATTCTTGGAAGCAGAAAACCCAGAAAAAGATATTCATTTATATATCAACTCGCCGGGTGGGGTTATTACTGCTGGTATGTCAATTTACGACACGATGCAATTTATCAAGCCAGATGTGAGTACTATTTGTATGGGGCAGGCCTGCTCAATGGGGGCATTTTTGTTGACTGCTGGAGCAAAAGGCAAGCGTTTCTGTCTGCCAAATTCCAGGGTTATGATTCACCAGCCATTAGGTGGTTTCCAGGGGCAGGCAACTGATATTGAGATCCATGCACAGGAAATACTCAAGGTTAAAGCCCGTATGAATGAATTAATGGCAAAACATACAGGGCAACCCCTTGATAAGATCGCTGAGGACACAGAACGTGACCGTTTCTTATCAGCCGCAGAAGCCGTAGAATACGGGCTGGTTGATAATATATTCACCCAGCGCAACTAATTTATTGACAATTACTTTATTACTCCGATGCTAGTCTTTTCTGGGCGCTTCTTTATGTTGACGTTAAACTAGGCGGAGTAATGACAGCGTTTTTTCTGTTATGCCAGATAAACTGGGATAACAGCTCATAAAGTGAGGTTGACTGATGACAGATAAGCGCAAAGACGGTTCAGGAAAGCTGCTGTATTGCTCTTTCTGCGGAAAAAGCCAACATGAAGTCCGGAAATTAATCGCCGGCCCGTCAGTGTATATCTGCGATGAATGTGTCGATTTATGTAATGATATCATTCGCGAAGAAATTAAAGAGCTGGTACCACATCGTGAGCGTAGCACATTGCCTACTCCTCATGAAATTCGTCAACATCTGGATGACTATGTCATTGGTCAGGAAGCGGCGAAAAAAGTGTTAGCAGTGGCTGTGTATAACCATTACAAGAGACTGCGTAATGGGGATAACAATAATGGTGTGGAATTAGGCAAAAGTAATATTTTGCTGATTGGCCCGACAGGTAGCGGTAAAACTCTGCTGGCTGAGACACTTGCCCGCTATTTGGATGTACCATTTACTATGGCTGACGCCACGACCTTGACTGAAGCAGGTTATGTCGGGGAAGACGTAGAAAATATTATCCAGAAACTTCTGCAAAAATGTGACTACGATGTGCAGAAAGCACAACGTGGTATCGTTTATATTGATGAAATAGATAAGATTTCTCGTAAATCTGACAATCCTTCAATTACTCGTGACGTATCAGGAGAAGGGGTTCAGCAGGCCTTATTGAAACTGATAGAAGGTACTGTCGCAGCAGTTCCGCCTCAAGGTGGTCGTAAGCATCCACAACAAGAATTTTTGCAGGTTGATACTTCCAAGATCTTGTTTATCTGCGGTGGTGCGTTTGCAGGTTTGGACAAAGTTGTCAGCCAGCGTTTGAATGTCAGTTCAGGTATTGGTTTTAGTGCTACAGTTAGAGGTGAATCGGAGAAAGCAACAGAAGGTGAATTGCTGTCTCAGGTTCAGCCGGAAGATTTGATCAAGTTTGGTTTAATACCTGAATTCATTGGTCGTTTGCCGGTTGTGGCGACACTGACTGAACTCAATGAAGAAGCACTGATTCAGATCCTGCAAGAGCCAAAAAATGCGCTGACTAAACAGTATCAGGCTCTGTTTAATCTGGAAGGTGTTGAGCTGGAGTTCAGAAAAGAAGCTCTGACTGCCATCGCGAAAAAGGCAATGGCGCGTAAAACGGGTGCTCGTGGTCTTCGTTCAATTGTTGAAAATGTTTTGCTGGATACAATGTATGACCTGCCATCAATGGAACACGTAGAGAAAGTGGTCGTTGATGAAACGGTTGTTGAAGAGAAATCCGTCCCATTATTGATATATAGCAAGCCGGATGCCCAAGTTTCTGGTGAGTGAAGAAAATAGGGTAGGGAATGCCGATTATCAATACGCATTGAAAAAACAAAAATGAGGGATTTTCCCTCATTTTGTTTTTTGCAGATATAGGCTATTGAATGTCAGATTCTTGTCCCCATATATTTTGTATTCTTTGAAGTGAAACTCGTGAAAACCGTGTTTCACGAGATTCCTAAAAACTGGCGAAAGCTGTACCCAATAGATTTTGAGTTGCACCGTGGTGGCAGGTAAATGAATCCCAGATAGCATAACGAATTGTGTGACCGGGGTAAGTGAACGCAGCTAGCAAAGAGGCAGCTTGAAAGTGAAGGGTATAAATGAAGAGAGAGCTCTATGAATCCTGAGCGTTCCGAACGCATAGAAATCCCTGTATTGCCTTTGCGCGATGTAGTGGTTTACCCACATATGGTGATCCCTCTGTTTGTTGGGCGTGAGAAGTCGATTCATTGCCTGGAAGCAGCAATGGATCATGACAAACAGGTCATGTTGGTCGCGCAAAAAGAAGCATCTACTGATGAGCCGGGAGTCAATGATCTTTTCTCCGTAGGTACAGTGGCTTCTATTTTACAGATGTTAAAATTGCCAGACGGCACAGTAAAAGTTCTGGTTGAAGGCTTGCAGCGTGCTCGCATTACTACACTGACGGATAATAGCGAGTATTTTTATGCGAAAGTTGAATATCTTGAATCCCCTGACGTTGATGAACGTGAACAAGAAGTTCTGGTAAGAACCGCTATCAATCAGTTTGAAGGCTATGTCAAACTGAATAAAAAGATCCCGCCAGAAGTATTGACATCGTTGCACAGTATTGAAGATGCAGCAAAATTAGCAGATACCATCGCTGCGCATATGCCTTTGAAAATCAATGACAAGCAGGCTGTTTTAGAAATGTCTGATGTTGTTGAGCGCATTGAGTATCTGATCGCAATGATGGAATCAGAAATCGATCTTCTACAGGTAGAAAAGCGTATCCGCAATCGCGTTAAAAAACAGATGGAAAAAAGCCAGCGCGAGTACTACCTGAATGAGCAAATGAAAGCGATTCAGAAAGAATTAGGTGAGATGGACGATGCACCTGATGAATATGAGACGCTAAAGCGCAAGATCGAAGATGCAAAAATGCCAAAAGAGGCGCGCGAAAAAGCAGAAGCTGAATTGCAGAAATTAAAAATTATGTCTCCAATGTCGGCAGAAGCAACGGTTATACGTAGTTATATTGACTGGATGGTGCAAGTTCCTTGGGTTGCACGCAGCAAGGTCAAAAAAGATTTAGTGAAAGCTCAGGAAGTACTGGATACAGACCATTATGGTCTTGAGCGCGTCAAAGAGCGTATTCTTGAATATCTCGCCGTACAAAGCCGTGTCAGCAAGATCAGGGGGCCAATACTTTGTTTGGTCGGGCCTCCAGGTGTTGGTAAAACTTCGTTAGGTCGTTCCATTGCACGGGCAATCGGACGCAAATATGTGCGTATGGCGTTGGGTGGCGTGCATGATGAAGCAGAGATCCGTGGGCATCGCCGCACCTATATTGGCTCCATGCCGGGCAAATTAATTCAGAAAATGTCCAAAATTGGAGTGAAAAACCCGCTGTTCTTGTTGGATGAGATCGACAAAATGTCATCTGATGTGCGTGGTGATCCGGCGGCAGCCTTGTTGGAAGTGCTTGATCCTGAGCAGAATGTAACGTTTAACGATCATTACCTTGAAGTGGATTATGATCTGTCTGATGTTATGTTTGTGGCAACGTCTAACTCCATGAATATTCCTGCCCCATTGTTGGATCGTATGGAAGTCATTCGTCTGTCCGGTTATACAGAAGACGAAAAACTGAACATTGCCAAGCGCCATCTTCTGCCAAAACAGACCGAGCGCAATGCCTTGAAAAAAGGCGAGTTAACCATTGATGATGGTGCAATCCTCAGTATTATCCGTTATTACACCCGTGAGGCTGGCGTTCGTAGTCTGGAGCGTGAAATCTCTAAATTGTGTCGTAAGGCCGTTAAAGCATTATTGATGGATAAGAAGCTTAAGCACATTGAAATCAATGCAGGTAACTTGAAAGATTATCTGGGCGTGCAGCGTGTTGATTATGGCCGTGCTGATACAGAAAACCGTGTTGGTCAGGTAACAGGTCTTGCATGGACAGAAGTCGGTGGTGATCTGCTGACGGTTGAAACAGCCAGTGTGCCAGGTAAAGGTAAATTGACCTATACCGGTTCATTAGGTGAAGTGATGCAGGAATCCATTCAGGCAGCATTGACAGTGGTTCGGGCTCGTGCAGATAAGCTGGGCATCAGTTCTGATTTCCATGAAAAACGCGATATTCACGTCCACGTACCTGAAGGTGCGACGCCAAAAGATGGCCCGAGTGCGGGTATTGCCATGTGCACAGCATTAGTTTCTTGCCTGACAGGTAATCCTGTTCGTGCTGCTGTGGCGATGACGGGTGAAATTACTTTACGCGGTTTAGTTCTGCCAATTGGTGGTTTGAAAGAGAAATTACTGGCAGCACATCGTGGGGGAGTTAAAACTGTCATAATTCCAGATGAAAATAAACGAGATCTGGAAGAAATCCCACAGAATGTGATCCAAGATTTGGAAATCCATCCTGTTAAGCGTATAGAAGATGTTTTGGCTATCGCTTTGCAGGAACCCGCATTTGGTGCAGAAGTTGTATCACTAAAATAGTACAAAAATAGTGAACTAACTCAAGAACTGTATATAAAATATAGGCTGGCAAGTAAATTGAGACTTGCCAGCTTTTTTTTGTGTCATTAAGTTAGTTTAGTCTAATTATCTGATTAAATATTTTGCTGTTCCAAGATTTCTTGCTAATACTGGAAAGGATTGATATGACGGCATGACTGTTGTGTTATCCGTTATAAATCGGTTTTTGTTACGTTAGTAAAACTAAATGGGGATGATAAGAGTGAATAAGTCACAACTGATCGACAAAATTGCTGCTGATGTGAATATTTCTAAGGCAGCAGCCGGACGTGTAGTAGATGCATTCATTTCTTCAGTATCTGATGCCTTGAAAGACGGTGATGATGTCGCTTTGGTAGGGTTCGGTACGTTTACTGTGCGTGAGCGCGCAGCTCGCACGGGACGTAACCCTCAGACAGGCAAGGAAATCAAAATTGCAGCAGCAAAAGTACCTGCTTTCCGTTCTGGAAAGGGGTTGAAAGATGCTGTCAACGGCTAATGAGCGAGAAACTTGCTCCTCGCCTTTGCCATAGCAGTAAACTTAAACTGACTAGGCAATGTTGATAGGTTAGAATATAAGCGCATCAATCAATTGGTGCGCTTTTTTTCTCTTAGCGTTTGAATTGTCGTAATATGACAGTTTCTTTTTCACTAAAGCGGAGTTTTACGTCTTTATGATGGACAACCTACGCACGGCGGCAAATGGCCCTGTGCTTAAAATTGTGTTGGCTCTAATTATTTTGACCTTTCTGGTGACAGGGGTAACAGGCTACCTGTCAGGCGAAAATGGTAGCTATGCTGCCAAGGTGAATGGTCAAAGTATTAGTCGTGCTCAACTGGAGCAAGCATTCCAACAAGAAAAAAATGCTATGCAAGAGAGGCTAGGAGATGGATTCTCAACTTTGCTGAGTAATGAACAGGCCGTACAACAGCTTAGACGAGAATCATTAGATCGCCTCATAAATGCCACCTTGATTGAACAATACGCGCATAAGCTGGGTTTATCAGCAAGTGATGAGCAAGTCGCACAGGAGATACGTAACCTACCGTTTCTTCAAACTGACAGCAAGTTTGATAACAACAAATATCAGGATTATTTGAATTGGCTGGCTCGTTCCAATATGAGTCCTGATGTCTTTGCTGAGCAGGTTCGTCAAGAGCTGATTAATCGCCAATTAGAGCAGGTGTTGATAGGTTCTGAAATTGCATTGCCGACAGAAGTCAAAGAAGAAATTGCGCTTCTTTTTCAAGAAAGAACAGTACGTTTTGCGACTCTTGAATTGAAATCAATTGAAGCACAGCAAAAAGTCACCGATGAAGAGCTGAAAAACTACTATACTGCGAACAGTAAACATTTCACTGTGCCAGAAAAAGTAAAAATCAGTTACATCAAGATGGATGCTGCGGATGAGCTGAAAAATATCACCGTATCTGATGCTGATATTGAAAAATATTATCAAAACAATCTGTCAAAATACACTAAGTCTGAACAGAAGAAGTACAGTTTTATTCAATTAGCTTCAGACTCTGATGCTAAATCGGTTTTGGATGAATTAAATAAAGGGGCCAATTTCAGTCAATTGGCATCCGAAAAATCGACAGATAAATTTTCTGCCCAAAAGGGAGGTGATCTCGGCTGGATGGAAGAGAGTTCTCTGCCTAATGAGATTAAAGCAGCCAATTTGACACAGAAAGGGCAACTTTCTGGTGTCGTTAAATTATCTAATGGATATGCGATTTTCCGTTTGGACGATATCAAGCCTCAGGTTGTTAAATCATTGGAGGATGTCCGCCTGGAAATAGAAAAAATCGTTAAGCAGGAAAAAGCGGTTGACGCATTTTATGCGTTACAGAGAAAAGTAAGTGATGCCGCAGCCAATGATAACGAATCTTTGGCAGCAGCAGAGAAAGCAGCAGGTTATCAGGCTGTAACCACTGACTGGTTTGATCGTGACCATATCCCGGCTGATATTAACTTCAGTCAAGTTGTTCAGGCTATTTTCTCTGGCAATTTGATGGATGATAAAGGGACAACAGGCATTAATTCTGATGTCATTTCTGTTGAGGGTGACAGAGCCTTTATTGTGCGTGTTGACGATGTGAAACCTGAAACTGTTCAGCCGTTCGATCAAGCTAAAACTGAAGTTGCTGAATTGGTGAAACGCCAAAAAGCAGAGAAACAACTTCAGGTTGATAGTGAAAAATTGTTGGCTGCGCTGAAAGAAGGTAAAGGTGAACAAGCATTGAAAGCAGCAGGAATCCAGTTTGCTGAACCTACTGTGATAAAACGCATATCACAAAACGATCAGGCTACCGATGTGGCATTCACTCTGCCTCATCCTAAAGAAGGTAAGGCTGAATATGGATTAGCTCAAGATGGGCTTGGTAACGCAGTATTTATCCAATTGGATAAAGTTATTCCAGGACCTATTACAGATGAGCAGATTAAACAATATATGTCAGCTTATCAGTATCAAACAGGTAATGTCATGCTGGAATCACTAATAATTAATTTGCGTGATGATGCAGATATTAAGCTAGGTCAAATCGAATAAAATTGCGAAGTTACTCGCAGCTATTTTTGCAAAATAGCAATTTTAAAAGGCCACTTTCGTGGCCTTTCGCATATTTAAATCTTGCCTATTGTCTGGAAATATTGTTGTGGCAATCTCTCCTGCGTCAATAAAACATGGAGGGATTTATATGAAATATTTAAGGATATTATTCAGTTCGCTTGTTATGGCTTTGTGTATCAACATACCGTTATCTCATGCCAGCACCGTGAATGAATCTACCGATAAAATAGTGAAACAACCCGTTAGCCAGCAGAAAACTGCCATTGGGAACAATGAATCGCAAGAGGAAGGAAAACCAGGTTCAAGCCAGCAAATACAAGGAAAAGGAACTCTTAACATCAATACGGCAAGTGCTGAACAATTCGCGAAAGAACTCAACGGCATTGGTACTAAAAAAGCACAGGCAATTATTGAATATCGTGAAAAATATGGCCCATTTACGGCAATAGAACAATTACAGGAAGTTCAAGGGATTGGACCTATGTTTATGGAAAAGAATAGAAGTAAATTAACTTACTGAGTGTTAAGCCCTCTTGTAAGGCCTTAATAATTTTATATTGTAAGTTTATCAAGAGGGCTGTGATGCTGATCAAGAATAATTCATTAAACACTATTGTAATTAAATTGTTTTGCTATTGTTAAGTATTGTCTGGTCGGATGAGTTTAAAGGAAAACATAGCAATGAGCACGATTATAAAAGTCAGGGGCTACCATATTGATATTTTCCAGCATGTAAACAACGCACGTTATTTGGAATTTATGGAAGCAGCACGTTGGGATTTGCTGACTGAAGATGACACCTTGGAATGGCTAAACAATAAGAATATTGGTTTTATTGTGGTAAATATCAATATTAATTATCGTCATCCAGCAGTGGTTACAGATGAGCTGGAAGTAAACTCTTCCATGCGGGAATTAGGTAATAGAAGCGGTGTATTTTTTCAGGAAATTATACGCAAGAGTGATAATAAAGTGATTGCTGATGCCTTAACGACGTTTGTCTGTATTGATTTGAAAACTCAAAAAACGCTTGTTTTAGAAGGTGAGTTACGAGAAAAAATGGAATCTTATAAGAGATAACACAACGAAATGAGAGGTTCAATGAACCTCTCCCTGATAAGTATTAATTAAATAAAACGGCTTGATTAACCCAGATGTGTTTTAGATTTCATATCTGCCATAGTGGATTGGACATTGTTTAAATAATTATCTAATCCCTTGGCCCGGAGATGGCAAGCCGCGCACTCACCGCATCCATCACCTTGAATACCGTTATAACAAGTGAGAGTTTGGTTACGGACGAAATCCAGTTTTTCATAATAATGAGCCAGTGCCCAAGTTTCAGCTTTGTTTAACCACATTAGGGGTGTTTCGAAACGGATATCACGGGCGATACCAAGGCTGACCGCTTTATTTAGTGCTTTGACAAATTCGTCACGGCAATCTGGATAACCTGAAAAATCAGTTTCACAAACACCCGTAATAACCGTTTCAGCTTCGACTTGATAGGCATAAATTGCCGCCAGAGTTAAAAACAGAATGTTACGACCAGGCACAAAAGTATTTGGGAGGCCATTTTTTTCACTTTCACTGAAATCTGGCACAGGAATGTTATCTCTTGTCAGGCTGCTGATTGCGAGCTCATTCAGTAAAGTAACATCCAGTACCTTGTGGGCAGCCGCGCCTAATTCTTCGCTGATACGACAAGCTACATCAATTTCAGCACGGTGACGCTGCCCATAATCAAAAGTGACACAGTGAACTTCGTCATATTGACGGAGTGCCTGAATTAAACAAGTGGTGGAATCTTGCCCACCACTGAATACAACAACGGCTCGTTTCATGATACCTACCTCTGTAAATTGAAGGAGATATGTTACTCATAACCGTTTAACTTGGGTAGTTGTGTTCGATACTGTGTGAGATCACCGATATTATTGTGAACCCATTCTGGGTTGTAATACGTATCGAGATAACGTTCTCCGCTATCACAAAGTAACGTCACAATTGCGCCCTGTTGATTGTTGTCATGCATTTGTTTGGCGAGCTGCAAAGCACCCCAAACGTTGGTTCCTGTTGATGCCCCTGTTTTTCTACCAAGTAATTTTTCAAGCCAATAAATGGTAGCAATAGTCGCAGGATCAGGAACTTGGATCATGTCATCAATCACAGTAGGAATAAAAGAAGGTTCTACACGTGGGCGGCCAATACCTTCGATTTTACTGCCAGTAGTTCCAAGAATATCGCGGCGATTCTGGCGGTAACAATCGTAGAAGACGGAGTTTTCTGGGTCAACAACGATTAATTTAGTGTCATATCCCTGATAGCGGATATAGCGGCCAAGTGTTGCTGATGTACCACCTGTTCCTGCACTCATAACGATGTAAGTCGGTTCAGGAAATGGCTCCAGTTTCATGTGACGGAAAATGCTTTCTGCAATGTTATTGTTGCCTCGCCAATCAGTCGCTCGTTCGGCATAGGTAAATTGATCCATGAAATGACCATTTAGCTCTTTTGCCAGACGTTCTGACTCCTGATAAATCATAGCTGAATGTTCCACAAAATGGCATTTACCACCGTAGAACTCAATTTCCTGAATTTTGCGTTTAGCTGTGCAGGAAGGCATTACAGCAATAAAAGGCAAACCGAGTAATCGGGCAAAGTAAGCTTCCGAAACAGCGGTACTGCCGGATGAAGCTTCAATAATTGGAGTTCCTTCCTTAATCCAGCCATTAGTGAGTGCATAAAGGAATAGGGAGCGTGCAAGCCGGTGTTTTAAGCTACCCGTAGGATGCGTACTTTCATCTTTGAGGTAAAGGTGGATATCCGAAAACATGGGGAGGTTGAGACGTATCAGATGTGTATCTGCGCTGCGTTGATAATCAGCCTGAATAGCTCTTATGGCATTTTTAGCCCATAAAGACGACATAAAATTGACCCTGAATAATAATACCGTAGTGGTATATAGATTACCCTTACATTTAGAGAAATAGATTATTATTTTTCTGAGATTGTTCGTTATATTTGGAAAATATTTCTACAGGATTTAGATATGCTAGATAAAATAGACCGTAAGCTACTGGGACTGCTCCAACAGGACTGTAGTCTATCCCTGAATGCGCTGGCTGAAGCTGTTAATCTGACTTCCACACCTTGCTGGAAACGGCTTAAACGACTTGAAGATGAAGGATATATTGTTGGAAAAGTGGCATTGATAAATGGCGCTAAACTTGGTCTTAGTCTGACGGTGATAGTGATGATTAAGACTCAGCAACATAACAGCGAGTGGTATGAACAGTTTGTGTCTTTTATCAGAGAGATGCCGGAAGTTTTAACATTTTATCGCATGGCGGGCGAATATGACTACCTCATGCATGTAGAAGTTGTTGATATGAAAAGTTATGATCGATTTTATAAACGCATGGTGAATGGGATTTCTGGTTTGATTGATGTAAGTTCCAACTTTGCTATGGAGAAGATAAAATATACAACGGCGTTGCCGATACCAGATTCAGTAATATGAAGTCGCCTTTGGTAGGCAGACGTTAATTCTTTCATTTTTTACCTTGGGAATAGGTGTGTGAGATTATTTTCACAATTAAGCTGGTATTTTATTAGTGAATGGCGGCGTTATTTAGGCGCTGTTGTTTTTCTCATCATCATTGCGGTGCTACAGCTGATTCCTCCACGATTGGTCGGAATTATTGTTGACGGCATTAGTGCAAAAACAATGTCATCCAGCCAGCTACTAATTTGGTTGGGGTTGATGATGCTGATTGCGGTGGCAATCTATGGATTGAGGTATGTCTGGCGTGTATGGCTGTTTGGGGCCTCTTATCGGCTGGCGGTGAAATTGCGCAGCGATTTCTATCTGCGACTGAGTAGCCAAAATCCTGAATTTTATTTGCGTCATCGAACAGGCGACCTTATGGCTCGCGCAACAAACGATGTTGATAGAGTTGTTTTTGCGGCAGGTGAGGGAGTACTTACTTTAGTTGATGCGTTAGTGATGGGATGTGCTGTCCTAATCGTAATGAGTGTGCAAATTAGCTGGCAATTAACGTTGTTATCACTACTGCCCATGCCTATCATGGCATTTGCAATTAAGCATTATGGTAATCAGCTTCATCACCGTTTTAAATCTGCGCAAGGGGCATTCTCTGCCCTGAATAACCACGCACAAGAAAGTTTAACCAGCATTCGCATGATAAAAGCGTTTGGCTTGGAACAGCTACAATCCAATCAGTTTAAAGAAGTCGCTATTGATGCCGGGCGTAAAAATATGCACGTAGCACGTGTGGATGCATGTTTTGACCCCACGATTTTTATCACCATTGCTGTTGCAAACCTCTTGGCTGTAGGGGGAGGAAGCTGGATGGTTGTGCATGGTTCCATGACCCTTGGTGAACTGACCAGCTTTGTTATGTATCTGGGATTGATGATTTGGCCAATGCTGGCATTGGCGTGGATGTTTAACATTGTTGAGAGAGGCAGTGCTGCGTATACACGTATCCGCAGTCTGTTGCAGGAGCCACTGGTGATTGAAGATGGCGCTTTGTCTTTATCTCCAGGCCGGGGAACCTTGCAAGCAACTATTAACTCTTTTATTTATCCCAAAAATGATAAGCCTGTCTTAGGGAATATTCATTTCAAGCTGGAACCCGGGCAATTATTCGGGTTGTGTGGCCCAACGGGTGCAGGAAAGAGTACTTTGCTGGCTTTATTACAGCGACAATTTGATGTCACCGATGGAGAAATTCTTTTTCAATCTCAGAATATCTCTTCTCTCCGAATGGAAGAGTGGTGTTCACGATTGGCTATTGTTAACCAGACGCCTTTTCTGTTTTCAGACACGGTTGCCGGCAATATTGCGTTAGGGCGACCAGATGCAACCCAAGAACAAATAGAAGAAGTTGCTCGCTTGGCAAATGTACATGATGATATTTTGCGATTGCCTCAAGGTTATCAAACTGAAGTAGGCGAACGTGGCGTCATGCTTTCTGGTGGGCAAAAACAGCGTATATCCATCGCAAGAGCCTTGTTGTTGGATACTGAGATTTTGATTCTTGATGATGCCTTGTCGGCGGTCGATGGACATACAGAACATCAAATCATGAAAAATCTCAGCCAATGGCGGCAGAATCGCACCATTATTATCAGTGCGCATCGGCTGTCTGCATTAATGGAAGCAGATAATATTTTGGTTATGCAGCATGGCACGATTGTGCAGCAGGGGCGGCATAAGCAACTTATCGCTCAATCAGGTTGGTATTTTGACATGTACCATTACCAGCAATTAGAAGCCGCATTGGATGGGGAAAATGACTAATACTCATATGCGTAAGCTCTGGCCATCATTAAGGCGCTTGCTCTCTTACAGTAAAAATTATCGAAAACCAATACTAATTGCTGTACTGATGTTATGGATTGCTGCATTGGCAGAAGTGAGCGGGCCACTGCTTGTAAGCTATTTTATCGACAACATGGTCGCAACGGGAAACTTGCCGCTGGATATAGTCATTAGTCTTGCAGCCGTATTTTTAGTCTTACAACTTGTTTCGGCTGCTTTGCATTATTATCAGACTTTATTTTTTAATCAGGCATCGGTGGGAGTAGTCCAGCAACTTCGTACTGATGTGATGAACTCGGCATTACGTCAGCCATTAAGTGCTTTCGATACTCAACCTGTGGGTCAATTGATATCTCGTGTAACAAATGATACTGAAGTGATTAATGATCTGTTTGTAAATGTGATCCCTACTGTGTTTCGCAGTATTGCATTGATTGGCGCTATGCTGATAGCTATGTTTATTCTGGATTGGCGCATGGCGTGTGTTGCAATAGTAATATTTCCGGCTGTATTGCTGGTAATGGTAATTTATCAGCGCTTCAGTACTCCAATTGTGAGAAGGGTTCGTGGCTATTTGGCTGATATTAATGATGGTTTTAATGAAGTCATTAATGGAATGACCGTCATTCAGCAATTTCGTCAGCAAGCACGTTTTGGTGAAAAAATGCTGGCTACCAACCGAGCGCATTATCAGGCTCGTATGCAGGCATTACGGTTAGATGGCATCTTATTGAGGCCATTATTGAGCTTTTTTTCTACCGCAGTATTATGCGGTTTACTTTTTCTGTTTGGGCTGAAAGGGTCCGAAATCATCGGCGTAGGTGTATTGTACGCCTTTATCAACTATCTTGGCCGATTGAATGAACCGTTGATTGAGTTGACTGCACAACAATCAGTATTACAGCAAGCTATAGTTTCAGGAGAGCGGGTTTTTGAACTTATGGATAGTCCCCAGCAACAGTATGGGGGTGATCTGGAAGCGTTGGCTAGCGGAAGGATTGATATTGAAAATCTGAATTTTGCCTATCGAAGTGACAAGCGTGTCTTGAGTGATATTAACCTACATGTTCCCCCACATGGATTCGTGGCTTTGGTTGGGCATACGGGAAGCGGTAAAAGTACTCTGGCAAATTTGATTATGGGGTACTATCCGTGGCAAGACGGTGAAATTTATCTTGATGGGCGTCCGGTATCTTCGCTTTCTCATACTGTATTACGTAATGGTGTGGCAATGGTACAGCAAGATCCTGTGGTTCTGGCTGCTTCATTTTTCGACAATGTCACGTTAGGGCGGGATATTAGTGAAGAGAAAATTTGGGAAGTGCTGGAAATGGTTCAATTAGCTGAATTTGTTCATAGCTTACCAGATGGTTTGAATTCAGTATTGGGTGAACAAGGAAATACCCTTTCTGCAGGGCAAAAACAGTTATTGGCAATGGCCAGGGTTCTAGTGCAAACGCCACAGATCCTTATTTTGGATGAGGCAACCGCGAATATTGATTCGGGAACGGAACAATCAGTGCAGAAAGCGCTAGGGATAATCCGTAAACAAACAACGCTGGTAGTTATTGCTCACCGTCTTTCAACCATTATTGAAGCTGATTCCATACTCGTGCTGCATCGTGGTGCAATCGTCGAACAAGGACGGCACCAACAGCTATTGGCACAGCGTGGGCGCTACTATCAAATGTACCAACTCCAACAGGTTGGTGAGATCTTGAATGAGACTGTGCACGCTTAATGTGCATATGGGGAGCAGATGTGTTTGCTGCTCCCCTTTCTTATCCCTTCCTTAGAAATGTTCTTCAGTAATATATTGATTAAATATTACTTTTAACTTTTGGCATATCCCTTGCAAACAACCCCTGTGTAAACACAGCAAATACAGCAAAAAGTGGGGGGAAATATGAAGTTAATCACCATCATCATAAAGCCATTTAAGCTGGACGAAGTGAGAGAAGCACTTGCTGATATAGGAGTGCAAGGTATGACTATCACAGAAGTAAAAGGATTTGGACGCCAAAAAGGTCATTCTGAGCTTTACCGAGGGGCTGAATATAACGTTAACTTTTTGCCCAAAGTTAAGATTGATATTGCTATCAGTGATGAGCGGGTTGAGGAAATTGTCGATATTATTCAGCAGACTGCATTCACGGGGAAAATGGGAGACGGAAAGATTTTTATCTTTGAGTTACAGCATGCCGTTCGTATCAGGACGGGTGAAACGAATGACTCAGCACTGTAAATAGGAGGCGAAAAATGAACAAGAAACCCTTATCCATAGTTGGCCTTGCAGTCAGTTTTCCTTCATTTGCTTTTGCTGCGGAAACAACGCTCGATAAGGCTGATACAGTATTTATGTTTATAAATACTGTACTGGTACTTTTTATGACGATACCCGGAATTGCTCTGTTCTATGGAGGGCTATTGCGCCGCAAAAATGTTTTGTCATTGATGTCGCAGGTGATTGTTAGTTTTTCATTGGTTTGTGTGCTCTGGGTTGTCTACGGTTACAGCATGACTTTTGAGGCAGGTAACCGTTTTTGGGGTGGATTAGATCAAGTCATGCTGAAAAATATATCTATAACTGATCTGAACGGAGGATTTTATAAATTAATTCATGTTGTTTTCCAGGGGGCATTTGCTTGTATCACTGTTGCTTTGGTGGTGGGAGCTTTATGCGAGAGAATCCGTTTTTCAGCATTATTGATTTTTAGCGTGTTATGGCTGACGGCATCATATATTCCGATGGCACATATGGTGTGGGGAGGAGGTTGGCTCGCTGAAGATGGCGCTTTGGATTTTGCTGGTGGGACGGTCGTTCATATTAATGCGGCAGCGGCAGGGCTGGTTGGAGCTTATTTACTAGGAAAGCGTTCAGGATTTGGACGGGAGGCGTTTAAACCCCATAACTTACCAATGACGTTTATTGGAATGGCGATCCTTTATATCGGCTGGTTTGGGTTCAATGTGGGGTCTGCTGGTGCAGTAAATGCCATTGCAGCACTGGCACTCGTGAACACTGTAATAGCAACAGCGGGGGCAGTATTATCGTGGGTGATTTCTGAGTGGTTATTTCGTCAGAAACCTTCACTTTTGGGAGCATGTTCAGGGTGTATTTCAGGCTTAGTGGTAATTACGCCTGCTGCGGCAACGGTTGGTATTGGTGGCGCACTGATTATGGGGTTGATTGCGGGTGTCGCTGGTTTATGGGGAGTGGTCGTACTGAAACGGTGGTTGCGTGCAGATGATGTCTGTGATGTTTTTGGTGTGCATGGAGTATGTGGCATCGTTGGTTGTTTGTTGACCAGTGTTTTTACCGCGTCCATTTTAGGTGGAACAGGATTCCCTGAGGGAATGACAATGTTACGGCAATTCGGTATTCAGATGATTAGTATATTAGTTTGTATTATTTGGTCATCGTCGGCTGCTTATATTTCATTTAAGATTGCCGATAAACTGGTTGGATTACGCATTAGTATTGAATCAGAAAGGGAAGGGTTGGATATTACTTCACATGGTGAAAGCGCTTATAACTGAATCATACTTTTCTTCCTTGAACACTGTGGGCCGTGCCGTAATAACGGGGCAATTCTAATGACACAGCACTTATTTCTGTTATTACGGCTTACAGTGTGTATTTAATTCATTACAGCTTTCTGATGACTCCTTCTTGAACCGTCGAAGCGATGAGTACACCTTGACGGGTATAAATATGCCCGCGCACAAAACCACGCGCTCCTGATGCTGATGGACTTTCGATCGCATAGAGCAGCCAATCATTCATACTAAAAGGGCGGTGATACCACATTGAATGGTCAATTGTGGCTACTTGCATATTACGCCCCATAAATTCTACGCCATGAGGCTGTAATGATGTTGGTAGGAAATTGAAGTCTGAAGCATACCCTAGTAAGCAGCTATGAATGAATGGGTCTTCCGGCATTTCCCCGTTGCTGCGGAACCAAACATAACGAACAGGGGCTTTGGGGGAATGATTAGGTAAGATGTGAGGTTTGATTATTTTCATTTCCAGAGGTGGCATAGAAAGAGCATTTTTTAGTTTGGCGGGAAGTGAGTCAGCCATTTTTTTTGCTATTTCTTCTTGGGATTCTAACTCTTCTGGAGGGGGAACGACTGGCATGGTGTTTTGGTGCTCGAAACTTTCTTCATGACTTTGGAAAGAGGCCGTCATATAGAAAATAGGATGACCATATTGTATTGCACTGACACGACGAGCGCTAAAACTTTTCCCATCACGCAATATTTCGACATCATAAACGATTGGCTTACTGCTATCTCCCGGGCGTAAAAAATAGCTATGGAAGGAGTGAATCATTCTGTCATCAGAAACGGTTTGCTTTGCTGCATATAGCGCTTGGCCTATCACTTGTCCGCCAAAAACTTGAGGAAATCCCAAATCCTCGCTTTGCCCTCGGTAAATTCCTTCTTCTATCTTTTCCAGATGTATTAAGTTAATTAAATTTTGTAATGCTTGGCTCATAACATGCCTTTGCCTTTTAAGTGTGTAAAAAATGGATAAACGACGATTACAGCTAATAAATTTTAAATGATTTGAAAATAAATTCATAAATTTGTAAATAAAATTTATGATTATGTTTTTTATTTTGGAGATGAATTATCACGTTTAATTTTATCAATGCTTGTCAAATAATGCGGATAATATTGTTTTGCTGGTTTATTTGTTGATTTGTATGGCTGTTTTTTGTTTTGACAGACATGAAAAGAAAGAGGATATTTTAGTTAATTTGATATTTTAAATTATTGGCTTTTTGTATGATATAAAAGTGATTTATTGAGGTTACCTAATGTATTTGTTTATTCCTTTATCTATCTGTATATAGAGAATGTGCCACATTTGTGTCTATTTGGCGATTTTTACATCCATGTGCGCAATAAACAAGCATTCAAATGAAGTTTCCTTGCTATTTCATAACGTATGAAAGATAATGTCGACCGCTTCGCAATTGGAAGCGAATATCAATGAGGGCTCTGTTGGTTCTCCCGCAACGCTAACTTGTTAACTTGGTCAGGTCTGGAAAGAAGCAGCCATAGCAGGGGATGTGTGTGCCGGGATGTCGCTGGCAGGGCCCTCACCAGTTTTAAGCCCATCATTGACTTTATGCCCGTCAGCCGATAATCGCTACCGGCTTTGGTCACTTCCTATCTGATCACTTCAGTTTAGCGGACAAATTTCCAAACAGACGATGGGATCTTATCATAGAGTTTATTCATGGTAAGTTCGGCTAAACGGTGGTCAGCAGCGGAGTAGAACAGTTCAAGTTCATCATCCGAGAGCTCATATTTATTTTTTTCAATTACGCGTTCCAGTGTTTCAATAGAAGTGCATTTTCTCAAACGCATCAGATAGTCAGTTTTAGTCATAGTCGCCTTATCTTATTTGGTATAAAAAATAGTTAGAAATATATTTATTAGGTTTTGCTTAAAGAAGCATTCAAATCATGTAACAGAATGTTAGTTAAGTGTTCGTTTGTTCTTTGCCACTTTGTAAGTTCAAGAAAGCTTATCTTATCACTTCCAAATAAATTATATGTTTCATCCAGATACTCATCAATTAAGGTACTAAGATCGTAGTTATCTGCGTATTTAATTTTAAAGCTCCAGACGAAAGCTGCAATGTGTTCGATCAATTCGTTTAATTTTAAGCTTTTTTCGGAACTTAGATCATGAATCCAATGATTGTCAGTGCGATTCAGGACTGAAAGTGCCTCGTGAATTAAATTTTCACATAAATATTTTAATTCAGCAATATCGTGTCTTCTTGGTGAATATTCATCCATAATCACCTCCGTAAACAAGGCGCAGCTTATTTGAACTAAGGCTTATACATGCTATTTATTATAGTCATTCTTTTAGAATAGAGCCTATCAAAACATGATTATTATTTATTAATATTAAAGCCCTATATTACGTATCTGATCAACTAGGGTTTTTAAAGAAGACTAATTTACGCTTAATTATGACAAAAATGCTTAGTTCTAGCAAAGCCTGATTTCGGGCGATAGCTTAACAGTCTACTATAAAGGATAGCCATATCTGCATATGCTGTTAAATATATTGAAATAAGCTAATACAGTAGATGCTGTAGCAATAGCACAGAAGTCATTATAGGCGATTGTGTTGCGACTTTCAAAATCAATATAGCGCCATTATTACATATGTCACCATCGAGATGGAACACTTTTTACCGTTAAAGGTGTTATCAGAAGAAAAACAAACAAGGTTACCAATTTATCTTCTATTTATTATAAAAAACAAAAAGATGCCGATTTTAAACATAACCCGGATTTCATAAGTGTTTATTTTGATTAGATTATGGGTGTGTTTTAACGTAAATATTGTAAGGTTGATGGTTTGTTGTGTGAACTGATTCAACTTCATTTAAAAAGGCCACACAAGTGGCCTTTTAACATAGTTGAATTTAGTGATGGGTTGAGATCTGTTCAATCTCCTCACTTTTCTTTGTAAATCGACGCTTAATGACAACGAAAAATACTGGAACGAAATAGATTGCCAGCGATGTAGCTGCAATCATGCCACCCAGTACCCCGGTTCCTACGGCGTTTTGTGCTCCTGACCCTGCGCCATTGCTTAATACCAGAGGCATAACCCCAAGCATAAACGCTAAAGATGTCATTAGGATTGGGCGCAGACGCATTCTGACAGCATCTAAAGTTGCTTCTATTAATCCCTTTCCTTCCTTCTCTATCAGATCCTTAGCGAATTCTACGATAAGGATGGCATTCTTCGCGGATAATCCGATAGTCGTCAACAAGCCAACCTTAAAGTAAACGTCATTGCCCAGGCCACGTATTGATGTTGCTAACAATGCACCAATAATCCCGAGAGGAACGACCAGCATTACTGAGAATGGTACAGACCAGCTTTCATAAAGCGCTGCCAGACAAAGGAAGACAACAATCAATGATAGTGCATATAGAGCCGGGGCCTGATTACCAGACAAGCGCTCCTGATAAGACATTCCAGTCCAGTCATAGCCAATGCCAGGTGGTAATTGTGATGCTAGTTGCTCCATCAGAGCCATTGCGTCACCGGTACTTTTACCTGAAGCTGCTTCACCCACGATTTCCATGGAAGGGAGACCGTTATAGCGTTCCAGACGTGGAGAACCATAAACCCAAGGTTCTTTCGATGTGTCTATGAATGCAGAAAACGGCACCATTTGGCTAAGATAGTTACGGACATATAGGTTGCTGATATTACTTGGCAACATGCGGTAATGTGCGTCAGCCTGGATATAGACTTTTTTGACACGACCGCGGTCAATAAAATCATTGATGTAAGTACCACCAAACATCGTACTTAATGTTGTGTTGATATTTGTGGTAGATACAGCCAATGCTTCCGCTTTTTCTTTATCGATATGGATACGGTATTGCTGCGTGTCATCCTGTCCATTAGGACGAACGCTCGTAAGCATATCTGGATGTTGTGCAACCATACCAAGTAGTTGATTACGTGCTGCTGTCAGTGCCTCATGCCCCAGGTTTCCTTTGTCAATCAATTGGAAGTCAAAACCACTGGCAGAACCTAGCTCTACAATTGAAGGAATATTAAATGCAAAGACGATAGCTTCCTTGATTTGAGCAAAATTCGCGTTTGCTCGTGCCACAATGGCTGGAACCTTATCTTTTTCATCTTTACGCAGTTCCCAATCTTTTAAGCTGACAAATGCCAGACCGGTATTTTGCCCCTGACCACCGAAACCAAAGCCGTTAACTGTAAACGCAGATTTAACAACATCTTTTTCTTTGGTATAGAAATAGTCATTGATTTGATCCAATACTTTCTGCGTCTGTTCCTGCGTGGAGCCAGGTGGTAATTGCACCATTGCCAATAAGACACCTTGATCTTCTTCTGGCAGGAAGGAAGATGGCATGCGGTCAAACATCCAGGCCATACCGCCTATCAATACGACATAGATCACCAGATAACGCCCGGTAGCACGCAACATCCGACCAACACTATCGGTATAATGATGGGTGCACTTTTCAAACATGCGGTTAAACCAGCCAAAGAAACCTTTCTGTGTGCCATGGCTGCCTTTAGCAACAGGTTTGAGCATGGTAGCACATAGTGCAGGAGTCAGAATTAAGGCTACCAGCACAGACAGCACCATTGCTGAAACAATGGTGATTGAGAACTGACGGTAAATTGCCCCTGTCGCTCCTCCGAAGAATGCCATGGGTACAAATACCGCGGACAGTACCAGTGCAATACCGACCAGTGCCCCTTGAATTTGCCCCATCGATTTTTTGGTGGCTTCTTTCGGTGATAACCCTTCTTCCTGCATTACACGTTCGACGTTTTCCACCACAACAATGGCATCATCCACGAGCAAGCCGATAGCAAGCACCATGGCAAACATGGTTAATGTATTGATGGAATAGCCAAATGCAGCAAGAATGGCAAATGTGCCGAGCAATACAACAGGAACCGCGATGGTTGGAATCAAGGTTGCGCGGAAGTTTTGCAGGAACAGATACATGACAACAAACACTAGCAAAATGGCTTCTGCCAATGTTTTTACCACTTCGAAAATAGAAATTTTAACGAATGGAGTCGTGTCATAGGGATATACAACCGTCAACGCATGTGGGAAGAAAGGCGACATCTCAGCCAGTGCTTTCTTGACAGCTTTTGAGGTATCTAATGCGTTAGCGCCTGTCGCAAGCTTAATACCGATCCCTGCTGAAGGTTTGCCATTGAACCGACCAATAATACTGTAACTTTCAGCACCCAACTCAACGGTGGCGACATCACTTAAGTTAATGTGTGAGCCATCGGGATTCACACGCAGCAAAATATTGCTGAACTCTTCCGCCGAATTCAGACGAGTTTGTGCAATGATTGAGGCATTTAAGCGCTGACCCGGAATGGCAGGAGTTCCGCCTAATTGCCCGGCTGCAACCTGATTATTCTGAGCCTTAATCGCACTAATGACATCACTGATGGTCATTTTATAGTTGAGCAATTTGTCAGGGTTGAGCCAGATGCGCATGGCATACTGTGTACCAAACAGGGTTGTTTCACCTACGCCAGTAACACGGCTCAAGGAGTCTTTGATATTGGCGCCAACATAGTCTGCAATATCATCTTGAGTCATGGAACCATCTTCAGAGATAAAACCTGCCACCATCAAAAACGAACTGGTGGTTTTATCAACACTGATCCCTTGTTGCTGAACTTCCTGAGGTAACAAGGGCATTGCCAATTGCAATTTATTCTGAACTTGTACTTGCGCGACATCTGGATCCGTGTTCGCTTCAAAGGTCAGCGTGATATTCATCTGACCGGCTGAATCGCTGCTGGAAGACATATACACCAGGTTATCGATACCATTCATGTTCTGTTCAATAACCTGTGTTACAGTATTCTGTACTGTTGTCGCGTCAGCTCCGGGGTAAGACGTTGAAATAGAGATCGCCGGTGGTGCAATTGCGGGGTATTGCTCCACGGGTAATTTCATGATTGCCAGCAGGCCAGATAACATGGTGATAATCGCAATTACCCATGCAAAGATTGGCCGCTCGATAAAAAACTTAGGCATGAATCACCTACTCCTTATTGAGGCTTTTTTGCAGGCTCAGCTTGATCAGCTGTAGGCTTGGCGTTCAGATCAGTTTCTGTTGGCTTAACCGTTATTCCTGGCATTATTTTTTGTAACCCTGTAACGATTATTCTATCCCCAGCTTTCAAACCCTCTGTTACCAGCCACTTATTGCCGAGTGCCTGAACAGCATTGATATTACGCAATTCTACTTTGTTATCTTTATCAACAACCAATGTGGTTGCCTGGCCTCGAGGTGTTCTGGCAATTGCTTGCTGAGGAACCAAAATCGCATTTTGGCGCACACCTTCTTCTAGCTTGGTACGGACAAACATACCCGGGAGTAATTCTTCATTTGGGTTTGGGAAAACAGCACGCATAGTAATAGAGCCTGTTGTTTCATCAACCGTAACATCTGAAAACTCAAGGTAGCCTTCTTGGCTGTACTCTTGGCCTGCGTCAGTAATTAGGCGAATTTTGTTTTTCTTACTCTCTTTCTGCACAGTTCCTCTTGCGACTTCATTTTTAAGCCGTAGATAGTCATCACTTGATTGAGTGATATCAACGTAGATAGGATCCAATTGCTGAACGGTTGTCAAAGCGGTTGACTGCCCTGCTGAAACCAATGCCCCTTCTGTGACGGTGGATTTACCCGCGCGACCAGAGATAGGGGAAGTGACTCTGGTATATGCTAAATTGATTCTGGCATTTTCCAGCGCCGCTTGAGAGGACTGAACATCTGCGCTTGCCTGTTCGTACTCAGAAGTTGCTTTATCAAACTCCTGTTTACTCACATATTGTGTCCCTAACAAAGACTTATAACGCTCAACGGTTAAGTGAGATACGTTCGCATTGGCTTGTGCTCTGGCCAGACTTGCTTTGGCTTTATTGTATTCAGCCTGATAGGTTGCCGGATCTATTTGGTATAACGACTCTCCAGCAGTAACATCACTTCCTTCCTTATAGTTACGTTTCAGAATGATGCCGCTGACTTGAGGCCGAACTTCTGCAACACGATAGGCTGTTGTACGGCCTGGCAACTCCGTGATGACTGTAAGAGGTTCTGCTTTCAGCGTTACGATACCCACTTCAGGAACATGCTGGCCGGTAGTCCCTTGCTGTGTATTTTGATTGTCATTACATCCTGAAAGAATGAAACTGCCTGAAAGTACCAGTAATGTGGCCAGAGGCAAAACTCCCCTGTTTTTTCGCATAAGTAAACCTCAATTTTTCAATGTCGATTCTCTAATCTAATGAGTGAAATCATTACTTTATTGATTAAGGGTGCTATAGTACAAACATACATGAATGTATGTAAATCAGCTTAAGTCAAAAACAAAGTTTATGGCGCGAAAATGGCACGAAAAACTAAACAACAAGCACAACAAACTCGTCAGCAAATCATTGAAGCCGCGATAAAGATCTTTTCTGAGTGTGGTGTTTCCGGTACCTCATTATCTGATATCGCAATTGCAGCCGGCGTAACGCGCGGAGCAATTTACTGGCACTTTAAAAATAAAATGGATCTACTTTCTATTGTTTGCAAAATGCCAGCGCATAAAATAGACGAGTTAGAGAAAGAGTATCAAACAAAATACCCTAATAATCCACTCCTTGCATTGAGATCTTTATTGATTTCTATGTTAAGAATGATGATTGATGATTTCCAAATACGCCATTTAATGGAAATTTTTTTCCACAAATGTGAGTTCGTTGGAGAAATGTCTTTATTAGCAGAGGAGCTTAGGGAGACATGTATTTCTGATTACCAGAAGATTGAAAAAATATTGTCGGATTGCATTCAATCAGGAGAGTTGCCCTATGATCTTGATCTCAGGCGTTCTGCCATCATGTTGAGGGCATTTATGGCGGGGTTACTGGAAAACTGGTTATTCTCACCGAACAGTTTTAATATTCAAGAACAATCTGCACATTTGGTGGATAGTATCATTGATACACTTAAACATAGTCAGCATCTGCGATGCGGTGAGAAAAATACACGCTGAATACAGGAATAACAGAAGTCAATGTCAATGGAATCCATCCTGATTATTGCCAATGGGGCGGCATATGGTAATGAGTCTCTTTTTAATGCGTTGAGACTGTCTATTGCTCTTAAAGAGCATGAGCCCCGCAACGAACTGAAATTGTTCCTGATGTCTGATGCCGTCGTTGCTGGTTTGGCCGGGCAGGCCCCCAAAGAAGGCTATAATTTAAAGCAGATGCTGGAAATTTTGACAGCACAGAATGTCGAAGTTAAATTGTGCAAAACTTGTACGGATGCCAGAGGGATTAGTGAACTGGTATTGGTTGATGGTGTAGAAATTGGTACGTTGAGTGAATTGGCTCAGTGGACATTGGCTGCATCGAAAGTGTTATCATTTTAAGATTAACGCCTCAGGAAGTGCGAAATCAGAAATGCAGCCAGTGTTTCTGATAGTTAGCACTATCATTCCATTATCTGCAAATGACGAGTAGATGAGTTCATGGTTTCTGTTAACCGATACTTGGGTGTTTTGCTCAATAAGGGGGGCTTGTGCAACAAACTCCCGGATATACTATTTTTTCGCTTTGTTTTGATGATGGTGTTACTTTTTCTCCTGTCATCGTTCTTTTCTCCGGCGAATGCGGCTTTCAGCAGTGATATTCCAACCCGCACTGATATTCAAAATCAGCTTAATACCCTGACAGAACGTAAAGAGCATACGGTTGAGGAAAAGGTATCCATAGCTGACTTGGAAAAAGCCCTCTCTTTCTTTGATAAGATAGATTGGGTGAAACAGGAATCCAATCTACTGAAAAAAAATCAGCAAGAAGCCCCGCAAAAATCACGCCAGGTTATGACTGAATTGGAAAGCCTGAGAAATAACGCTGAGCAAAATGAAAATGAGTATAAACAGGCGTTGGGAACATTATCCCTGAAACAGCTTGAATCAAAACTGAACAACACTCTGTATAGTTTGCAGCGGGCACAAGAAAATCTTGCCAACTACAATAGCCAGTTAATCGGGCTGCAAACGCAACCAGAACGTGCGCAAAACGTACTATTTCGCAATGTGCAAAGATTGCAGCAAATTCGTAATCAACTCAATAACGCGTTGACTGAACAGCAGGAATCAAGCCGTACTCAGACGGAATTGTTGTTGGTAGAACAGTCTTTCTTGATGCAGCAAAATGATCTTCAAAGAGCATCTTTACAGGCGAATACGCAGCTACAATCGCTTTTACAGCAGCAACGGGATTACACGACGTTTCAAATTGGGCAATTGGAACGTTATGTCCAATTCATCCAAGATGTGGTAAGTGGCAAGCGCCTGATCCTTTCTGAAGAAAAAGCCAAAGAAGCACAAACGCAAGACGGAAAAAATTCACACATTCAGGATAATCCGCTGATTCAAGAGGAAATCGATAACAACCGTGAACTCAGTGAACGGCTGGTTGCTGCAACCCGTGATAATAATCAATTGGTGCAGAAAAACATTCGCGTCAAAAATTATCTGGACAGAGTTATTCAGTCTGAAAGGAATCTCAAAGAGCAGGTCAAGGTGTTACGTGGTAGCTTGTTACTGTCGCGTATTCTGTTTCAGGAACAGTTGAAAGTACCTCAAGATGTGCTGACGAAGGATTTACCGACAAAAATTGCTGATTTACGCCTGGAACAATTTGAAATCACTCAGGAACGAGAACAGCTTTATCAAGATAATTCTTATGCCGATGATTTATTGAAGGATAATCACAATAGAATAGAGAATGCATCCCCTGAGATGCTGGAAGAAGTCCATAATGCTATCAACCAAATTCTGGACGTTCGCCGTGAGCTTTTGGATCAACTCAATAATCAGTTGGGAAATCAGATTACTCATGCCATCAACTTACAGACAGATCAGCAGCAATTGTCGGATGTTACCGAATCGCTGGAACAAACGCTTGTCCAGCAAATCTTTTGGGTAAACAGCAACAAGCCGATGAATTTAGCCTGGCTGAAATCCCTGCCTGAGCAGGTTCAAGGAGAGCTGAGCAATCTGAATATTCATTTGACGTTGAGTGACCTGATTATAGGTTTGAAGAATTCTATTCATTTTGTTATTCCGCTTTTGCTGGTTGGTTTGTTTTTGCGCTGGCAAACTAAAAGCATTAATGAGCAATTACAGAAAATCGCTGATGAAGTGGGGCAATTTCGTCGTGATAGCCAGTTACATACTCCACTGGCACTGATTTTAACGCTGATAAAAACATTACCGCTCGCTTTTATTGTGCTAGCGGTGGGTTATTGGTATTCGAAATCAGGTGATGATTTGGGAGATTTGATTTGGGGATTTTCACGTCAATTGGCACTATTTTGGATTATGTTCAGTTGTAGTTACCAAATTCTGGCTAAGGGGGGGATTGGAGAGAAACATTTTTCTTTGAACAGAGCTGATTGCACGTTATTCCGCAAAAATCTTGCACGCTTGTCAATTGCTGTGTTGCCTATTTTGTTTTGGATAACACTGGGCGTCAAACATCCCCTTCGGCTGTCAGATGATGTTATCGGCCAATGCACTGTATTGATCTGTCTGTTTTTTGTCTTTCTTTTTATCTTTCCATTCTGCCGTCAGATATGGCGTGAAAAAAGTGTGCACATGATTCGCACCATAGTGGTGACAACATTAACGTTTGCGCCGTTGATTTTGATGGTGTTGATGGTATCAGGCTATTTCTACACAACCTTGCGTTTGGCAGAACGTTGGCTCTATAGCTTGTATCTGCTGTTTCTCTGGCATATCAGTTACCAGGCTTGTTTACGGGGATTAGGCATTGCCGCCCGCGGCATTGCCTATCGACGTGCAGTTGCCCGACGTCAATCGTTGGCAAAAGAAGGGGCTGAAGGGGAAGTCATTGAAGAACCGCCAATGGCCTTGGATCGCATTAACCAGCAATCATTGCGTTTGACCAGTATGGTGCTGTTTTTGATCTTTTTAGGTGCATTTTATTGGATTTGGTCTGATCTGGTGACAGTATTTTCTTACCTTGATGGGGTTAATCTGTGGCAGTACAGCACAACAACAGAGTTGGGCAACGTACTGAAATACGTGACCTTGAAGGATTTAGCATTGTCGATAGCCATGTTGGTGATTGCATGGGTCATGATGAGAAACTTGCCCGGATTATTGGAAGTGTTGGTACTATCCCGATTGCAGTTACAGCAAGGTTCTTCATATGCCATTAAGACGACACTCACTTATCTGATCATTGGGGTTGGGGGGTTAACTGCATTAGGAACATTGGGCGTTTCCTGGAATAAATTGCAATGGTTGGCAGCGGCTCTTTCGGTCGGGTTAGGTTTTGGTTTACAGGAAATCTTTGCCAACTTTGTCTCAGGTTTGATCATTTTGTTCGAACGCCCTGTCCGTATTGGCGATACGGTAACAATAGGAACTTACTCTGGATCAGTCAGTAAGATCCGTATTCGTGCAACGACGATCACAGATTTTGACCGCAAAGAAGTGATCATTCCTAATCGGGCATTTGTGACAGAGCGTCTTATCAACTGGACACTTTCTGATACCGTTACGCGAATTATCATTAAGGTTGGCGTTGCATATGGCTCTGATCTGGATAAAGTGAAAGAAGTTTTGTTAAAAGCGGCGAATGATAATTCACGCGTGATGAGCGAGCCAGGGCCGCAAGTCTATTTCATGAGCTTCGGTGCCAGTACCCTGGATCATGAATTAAGGCTCTATGTACGAGAATTAGGTGATCGCAGCCGTACTGTGGACGAAGTTAATCGCAGCATTGATAAATTATGTCGGGAAAACGATATCAATATTGCGTTTAACCAGTTAGAAGTTTATTTACACAATGGGCAGGGTGAGAGTTTGCAAGAAGTCGACAAGCAACTGAACATCGGGAACCGTCATTCAGATGGAAAATCTTCTTCTGGAGACAAACCACTCCTGCCTTAATTTATTTTCTGGTTAAGTTATTTTTTTAAAATGGGGCCTGATGGAATAAAAAATGGAATAAGGATAAATCCTGCTTACTCCTCAGGCCGTAGAGATTGTTTTTCCAGTTTTCCCTGAAAGTCACGTTTGACGATCTCCAAGGCAGCGAGAACGATATCTGGAGGAATCTCATTGCATTCAAGCAAATAAATGAGATCGACTGCGAGTTGTACTTCAGATGATGCTTGTTCGAGAGTCATAAATGGATATTCCCTTTGTGGCTAATCTGAATTTTCCTGTTTTTCGATCGATTTTTCGATGCGTATCAGGGCTTGGCGACAGCGGGCTAATCTTCCCGCCAGAGCAGCGATTTCTTTTTGTAGTTTATACTTATCGGTAATCGTATTTTGCTTATTTAACTGTAATTCTCGGTCATCAATCATCGCGATTAAGCGGCGCTCATAATCTTGATGTTCAGCCAGGCGTTGATAAAGATCCTGTTCTTGTGATCTACGCTCAAACTTATCTTCTTGTTTTCGTAGTGCTTGGGTTGATATTTCACGTTTTAATGCTTCGATTTGTGTCACTAAACGTTCAGAAAGAAATTTAACTTGCTCAATACGACCATCGTTTACGCAGGTTTTTAATTGTTCCATATTCTGTTTGATTTCCTGCATATAGCCACCAAGTTTACTGCTGTGATGATGGAAGAGCGCTTGATCAAAACGAGGAATGGAAAAGGGGGTATCAGGCAGTAAGGAGAGATCTTTTTCCAGCATACTGATTTGTTTTTCAAGTGCACTTAATAAATTTTGTATGCCCATCAGCACCCCGTTATTGTTAATAATCTATTTAAAAGCCGATGTAACATCGGCCTATCGTTTTGGGTAGTAATAACATCTAATGTGATAAATGCAAAGCTTGACCTAAATCAACAAAATATAGGCTGTCATTTGCTTTGCAGTTGCTTTTTCCCAGTAGTTTGAATAGATTTTACCGTTTTCGTTTTTTATAACTGGCTGGCATCGATTATGACCGCTAACGCACAACAACTCCAATTTATTAAAGATAGTATCGAAACGATCCCTGATTACCCAAAAGCAGGCATACTTTTTCGTGACATTACCACATTGCTGGATAATCCTGCCGCATACCAAGCTACGATAGATCTGTTGGTGGAGCGTTATCAGGGAAAAGGCATCACGAAAATTGTTGGTACTGAAGCTCGTGGTTTCTTATTTGGTGCTCCTGTCGCACTGCGCCTGGGTGTTGGTTTTGTCCCTGTTCGCAAAAAAGGCAAACTACCGCGTGAGACGTTAAGTGAAACTTACGATCTGGAATATGGCACCGATACATTGGAAATTCATAAAAGCAGCATCAATGAAGGAGACAAAGTTCTGGTTGTTGATGATCTTCTTGCAACGGGTGGCACCATTGAAGCAACGGTAAGCCTGATCCGCCGTTTGGGTGGTGAAGTGTCTGAAGCTGCCTTTATCATTGGGTTACCAGACTTAGGTGGCGTTGAGCGTTTGAAAAAGCAGGGCGTTGATAGCTACGCGATCATTGAATTCTCTGGCCACTGATTACTCCGATTTTTGCATTATTGGTACATCAGCCTCGCCGTTCATGGTGAGGCTGTGCTAGCATGATAGACAGTCATGTTCAATTTCTCCGGTATTCATGAGCTATCAGGTACTTGCCCGTAAGTGGCGCCCACAAATATTTTCTGATGTAGTTGGTCAGCAACATGTGCTGACTGCACTGGCGAATGGTCTTGAGCACCAGCGCCTCCATCACGCTTATCTTTTTTCCGGCACTCGAGGTGTAGGTAAAACCACAATCGCACGTCTGTTGGCAAAAGGACTGAATTGCGAAACGGGTATTACAAAGACTCCGTGCGGTCAGTGTGCTAACTGTCTTGAAATTGAACAGGGGCGATTTGTCGATCTGATTGAAATCGATGCCGCTTCCCGAACGAAAGTAGAAGATACCCGCGAATTGCTGGACAATGTTCAGTATGCCCCTGCCCGAGGTCGTTTCAAGGTTTACCTTATCGACGAAGTTCACATGCTTTCCCGCCATAGCTTCAATGCTTTGCTGAAGACGTTGGAAGAGCCGCCTGAACATGTGAAATTCCTTCTGGCAACGACAGATCCACAGAAATTGCCTGTGACTATTCTTTCACGCTGCTTGCAATTTCATCTGAAAGCGCTTGATGTAAACCAGATTAGTCTCCAGTTAGAACACGTCCTGCATGAAGAGCAGATAGAGAGTGATACCCGTGCCCGTCAGCTTCTTGCACGAGCGGCAGATGGCAGTCTGCGTGATGCCTTGAGTTTAACAGATCAGGCCATTGCTCTTGGTGGTGGAAAACTGACATCAGATATCGTCAGCCAGATGCTGGGAACACTGAATGATGATCAACCATTAGCGATAATTGAATCGCTCATTCGTGCTGATGGGCAACAAGTGATGGCTTTGGTTGAACAAGTGGCATCCCGTGGTGTGGATTGGGAGAATTTGCTGATCGAAATGTTGGCCCAGTTGCACCACATTGCCATGCTCCAGTTATTGCCCCAGCAACCTGAAAGTGAATCTTCTTCAACGGAAGGGCGTTTGCGTCTGCTGGCAAGGTCAATTTCTCCGACTGATTTGCAGCTTTATTATCAGGCAATACTGGTGGGGCGCAAAGAGCTCCCTTATGCGCCAGAGCGTCGGATGGGTGTTGAAATGGCACTATTGCGGGCTTTGGCATTCCATCCTAAGGCTATCATTGATGAAACACCATTATCTGCTGTGGAAGTCCCTGTATTGCCAACAGGAGTTACACCAGCAGCAGCACCTGTAGCCCAGTTTTCTCCAAAAAATGAGGGAAATGGGCGAGACGAACAGAGATCGCCTCAACTAACAGGCTCGGCATCCACAACGAACAGCCCAACAGCAAAATTATTGCAGGCAAGGGATTCGCTGACTCGCCAGGGAAAGAGCCCACCAAAAAAGCCTGAGCCGGCAGAGTCTGCAAGGGCAAAGCCGGCAAGTTCGGCGCTGGAACGCTTGGTGGCCGTTGCTGAACAACGGCCTCAATCTTATATCCCTAAAGTGCGAGAGACTAAACCGGTAAAGAAAGAGGCATATCGTTGGCGGGCAACTAATGTTGAAGAAAAACAGCAGCCAGTCACGACGCCAAAAGCGATAAAAGCAGCGTTAGAACATGAGAAGACCGCAGAATTAGCAGAGAAATTGGCTATTGAATCGAAAGAGAGGGATTCATGGGCCGCGGAAATTGATAAACTGCATATTCCTAAGTTGGTTCAGCAGGTAGCGCTGAATGCGTTTAAGGAACAGATTGGTGAAAATCAACTCTGTCTGCATTTACGTTCAAAACAGCGCCACCTTAATTCGGCGTCAGCACAGAAATCGTTGAGCGAAGCATTAAGTGAGTTGCATGGAAAACCTATTGAACTCAATATCGTTGAAGATGATAATCCTGCGGTAAAAACGCCTTTGGAGTGGCGACAAGCCATTTATGAAGAAAAATTGGCACAAGCGCGCCAATCTATTATTTCGGATAGAACGATTCAAACACTTCAGCAATTATTCGATGCAGAATTGGATGAAGAAAGTATCCGGCCTGTCTAACCGCCACAGTGTACCTTATTATGCTGTGGCTCTAGCGAAGAGAGAGAATTATGTTTGGTAAAGGTGGTTTGGGCAATTTGATGAAACAGGCCCAGCAGATGCAAGAAAAAATGCAGAAAATGCAGGAAGAAATTGCAAGTCTGGAAGTGACGGGTGAATCTGGCGCGGGTCTGGTTAAAGTGACTATTAATGGTGCACACAACTGCCGCCGTATTGAAATCGATCCAAGCCTGATGGACGATGACAAAGATATGCTGGAAGATCTGATTGCTGCTGCTTTCAATGATGCGGCTCGCCGTATTGAAGAAACCCAGAAAGAAAAAATGGCAAGTGTTTCCAGCGGAATGCAATTACCGCCTGGCTTTAAGATGCCATTCTAATGCAAACCAGCCCTCTTCTTGAATCGCTGATGGAAGCGCTACGTTGTTTACCCGGCGTAGGCCCTAAATCTGCGCAGCGGATGGCATTTCATCTATTGCAGCGGGAACGCAGTGGTGGAATGCGGCTGGCGCAGGCATTAACGCGAGCGATGTCTGAAATTGGTCACTGTCAGGATTGCCGGACATTCACTGAACAGGAACAATGCACTATTTGTGCCAATCCCCGTCGTCAGCAGAATGGGCAGATTTGTGTGGTAGAAAGCCCGGCTGATATTCATGCCATTGAGCAGACAGGTCAGTTTGCAGGGCGTTACTTTGTCCTGATGGGGCACTTATCGCCTCTGGATGGCATTGGGCCAATGGATATTGGTTTGGATCGTTTAGAAGAACGATTATCTTCTGAAACATTGTCAGAAATTATTTTGGCAACGAATCCAACGGTCGAAGGAGAGGCGACCGCAAACTATATTGCAGAAATGTGTTCGCAGTATGGTGTGACAGCCAGCCGAATCGCTCACGGTGTTCCTGTTGGCGGTGAACTTGAAATGGTGGATGGTACAACGCTATCCCATTCGCTGGCTGGCCGCCAAAAAATCACTCAAGTGTGATTTTTTCCAATTCTTTGTAGTAAATTCAAATGGATGGTGTTGCAGAATATGCCACCATCCATAATACATTTACACGTTGGCTGGATTAATTTTACATTATTCTTGTTGTTCTAACTTGAAACCCTCCGGATCTATCCCCATCTGATTGCTATCGTCCGATTTTACATATCTGAACTGGATTTAGATTGAGGTAATAAATGAACATGAAAGATCAGGAAACCCGTGGATTTCAGTCCGAAGTCAAACAGCTTTTGCAGTTGATGATCCATTCTCTCTATTCCAACAAAGAAATTTTCCTCCGTGAATTGATTTCAAACGCATCTGATGCGGCAGACAAATTACGTTTCCGTGCATTATCCGCGCCTGAACTGTATGAAAATGATGGCGAATTACGTGTGCGTCTGGCTGTTGATAAAGAGCAAAAAACCATCACCATCAGTGATAATGGTATCGGTATGTCCCGCGATGAAGTGATTGATAATCTTGGAACAATTGCAAAATCCGGTACTAAAGCATTTCTTGAATCCATCGGTTCTGATCAGGCAAAAGACAGCCAATTGATTGGTCAATTTGGTGTAGGTTTCTACTCTGCGTTCATCGTTGCGGATAAAGTGACTGTACGTACCCGTGCAGCGGGTGCGGCGGCTGAACAAGGCGTGTTCTGGGAGTCCACCGGTGAAGGTGATTACACCGTTGCAGATATTGAAAAAGCAGGACGTGGTACAGAAATCACCCTGCATTTGCGTGATGGGGAAAGTGAATTCCTCAATGACTGGCGTCTGCGTTCAATCATCGGTAAATATTCTGATCACATTGCCTTACCGGTTGAAATCGAAACACAAACTAAAAACGAAGAAGACGATTCGGTCACCGTTACATGGGAAAAAATCAACAAAGCCCAAGCCTTGTGGACTCGCGGTAAAGCAGAAATCAGTGATGAGGAATACCAAGAGTTTTATAAACATATTTCCCATGATTTTACCGATTCTCTGACCTGGAGTCATAACCGCGTTGAAGGTAAGCAGGAATATACCAGCCTGTTATATATTCCTTCCCAGGCACCGTGGGATATGTGGAACCGTGAACATAAACATGGCCTGAAACTGTATGTACAGCGTGTATTCATCATGGATGAAGCTGATCAGTTCATGCCAAACTATCTGCGTTTTGTTCGTGGCCTGATCGACTCCAACGATCTGCCATTGAATGTTTCTCGTGAAATACTGCAAGACAGCACAATCACTCGCAACTTGCGCAGCGCGTTGACCAAACGTGTATTGCAGATGCTGGATAAACTGGCAAAAGACGATGCAGAAAAATACCAGACTTTCTGGCAGCAATTTGGATTAGTGCTGAAAGAAGGGCCTGCTGAAGATAGCTCAAACAAGGAGGCTATCGCCAAATTGCTGCGTTTTGCGACAACGCACGATGATGGTTCGGCACAAACCGTTTCTCTGGAAGAGTACATCGGCCGCATGGCAGAAGGGCAGGAGAAGATTTATTACATTACTGCGGATAGCTACGCTGCGGCGAAGAATAGCCCACATCTGGAGCTGTTCCGCAAGAAAGGTATTGAAGTTCTGCTGCTGTCTGACCGTATCGATGAATGGATGATGAGTTATCTGACTGAATTCGACGGTAAATCATTCCAATCTGTTAGCAAGGCTGATGAATCCCTTGACAAATTGGCGGATGAAAACAAATCTGAGCAGGAAGAAGCAGATAAAAAACTGGAGCCGTTCGTTGAACGTGTGAAGACATTGCTGGGTGAGCGTGTGAAGGAAGTGAAGTTAACTCATCGCCTGACAGATACACCAGCAATCGTAACAACCGATGCTAATGGAATGAGCACCCAAATGGCGAAGCTGTTTGCTGCTGCCGGTCAATCTATGCCAGAAGTAAGCTATAACTTTGAGCTGAACCCAGAACATAATTTGGTTAAAAAGGCGGCTGATATTGAAGATGAGATGCAGTTTGCTGATTGGATAGAATTGCTGCTGGATCAAGCACTGTTTGCAGAACGTGGCACATTAGATGATCCAAACCAATTCATTCGTAGAATGAATCAATTATTATTAGCTGAAAAAGCTTAATCTCGTCGAGATTATGATAAAAAACCACGCTTCAGCGGAAAATGGAGCGTGGTTTATTTTTTTATAATGCGAAAACGTTTACCTGTGTTCTTGAGCCATGCCCTATTCAAATGTTATGGTGGTACGTTTTCTTTAAAAAATACGAAAAGCAAATAGCAAGGGGATTTACGCAATGCGTATTATTCTGCTGGGCGCACCAGGCGCCGGTAAGGGGACTCAGGCGCAATTTATCATGGAGAAATATGGGATCCCTCAGATTTCAACAGGTGATATGCTGCGTGCCGCAGTTAAAGCTGGCACAGAGTTGGGTTTGAAAGCAAAAGAATTGATGGATAATGGCAAGCTGGTCACTGATGAACTGGTTATTGCCTTGGTTGAAGAGCGCATCAAACAAGATGACTGCCGTAATGGCTTCTTGTTGGATGGGTTCCCACGTACCATTCCACAGGCTGATGCCATGAAAGCAGCGGGTATCAAGATTGATTCTGTTCTGGAATTTGATGTTCCTGATGAAATCATTGTTGAACGTATTATTGGTCGCCGTGTACACGCGCCATCGGGCCGTGTTTACCATATCAGATTCAACCCACCAAAAGTGGAAAACAAAGATGACGTTACTGGTGAAGAACTGACCATTCGTAAAGATGATCAGGAAGACACTGTTCGCAAACGTCTGGTTGAATACCATGCGCAAACGGCACCTCTGGTTTCTTACTACCAAAAAGAAGCGCAGGCAGGTAACACAGAATACTTTAAACTTGATGGTACACGTCAGGTATCTGAAGTCAGCGCAGAATTGACCAAAATTCTGGGTGAGTGATTTAGTGTATTCTTGAATTGTTGGAACAGGCGGTATTTATGCCGCCTGACTTTTTTGCACTCTACCGCGCTCTATGAGAAATTCACTCCATGAAATGTTATATGTGACTATAACTCATGTTTTATACTGGATTGTCAGTCAATTAAATGGAGTACTGAGGAATGAGTAGCAAGAAGTATGGTGTTGTATTGGTCAATCTTGGTACGCCGGACGCACCAACGCCAGCAGCGATTAGGCGTTATCTGGCTCAGTTTCTGAGTGACAGAAGGGTGGTTGATATCCCCCCACTGATTTGGAAGCCGATACTGTACGGGCTTATTCTTCCTTTCCGTTCTTCTCGTGTTGCTAAACTTTACCAAGAAATTTGGATGGAAGAGGGTTCTCCTCTGCTGGTTCATGGCCGCCGTCAGCAGAAATTGCTGAGTGAAAAATTGGCGGGTATTCCCGTTGTTTTGGGAATGACCTACGGCTCACCTTCTTTATCTCAGGCAGTAGATAGTTTGTTGCAACAAGATATTGATGATTTAATTATATTGCCGCTTTATCCTCAATATTCCAGCACAACATCAGCAGCGGTATTTGATCGCATTAGTAAGATATTGAAGGGATATCGTACAATCCCTACGCTGCATTTTATTCGTAGCTATGCCTCACATCCTGCTTATATTGCCGCGTTAAGGGAATCCATTGAAGAGAGTTTTACAAAACATGGTCAGCCTGATCGTCTAATCCTTTCTTATCATGGTATTCCCGAGCGTCTGGCAACAATAGGAGATGTTTATCCGCAGGATTGCAAAGTGACGACTCAACTCTTAGTTCAAACCTTAGCTCAAACATTGGACTATCCGGCAGATAAAATCATGATGACGTATCAGTCTCGTTTTGGTCGCTTACCGTGGTTATCACCCTATACAGACAAAACAATGGCATCATTGCCAGAACAAGGCGTGGAGCATGTTCAAGTGATATGTCCGGGATTTTCAGCCGATTGTTTGGAAACATTGGAAGAAATTAAGCAACAGAATAAAACTATCTTTTTGAATGCAGGTGGGAAAAAGTTTGAATATATCTCTGCACTTAATGATAATGAGCGCCATATTTCGTTGTTCGAAAATTTGGTAAATAATATCATTCAATAAGTTGCAACTGCTTGTTATAGGGGAATGACTCACAGGGTGAGTGGCAAGCATTGTTGGTTGTATAATTTTTAAGAATACTGTTTTTAATCAATGAGTACTGTGAGCAAGAGAGAAGCTCGCGTATCATCAATGAAAAGCAAAACTATTTGGATTGGATATATAGATAATGAGTGACAAACCTATTAAACACCCCGATTTTTATGAAGAACATTCAAATTATTACCATCCTGCGCAGGAAGATGAAATCGATTTGTTTGAGCTATTTTCCGTACTCTTCCAATCAAAATATTTGATAATTGCAGTCTCGTTTGTTTTTGCGGTTGTTGGTTTCGGTGTTGCATCATTTATGCCACAGAAATGGACCAGTACTGCTGCGGTGGTTAAACCGGGGTTGGAAGAGTTTCAGCCATTGAAAAATGCTTTGACAGGGTTGCACGTTCTGAACCTTGAGCCGAAAGTGACAGAAGAGTCCCTATATCAGCGTTTTATTGAAAACTATAACTCGCGTGTATTGCGGGAAGAATATTTGGTCAATACCGATTACTTTAAGACCTTGCTTGCCAGGAATAATGATATTTCCGAGCAGGAAAAAAGAAGGTTAATCGAGAAAATTGTCAATAAAAACATCTCTGCATCATTGCCTAAGAAAGATGATGAAGATAATGAATCCACACTTTCTTTCAGTGCAGATAACTCAAAGGATTCTTACAATCTGTTGACGGGCTATATCAGATTTGTCTCTTCGGTTGTTCGTAATCAAATAAAAGATGAACTTACTGACATGGTTCATCAGAAACTGGAATATTCGCAGAAGCTTTATGCTATCGATTTGGAACGTATCGCCAATATGCGCAGTGTAAATATTGAGCGATTGAAATATGCAATTTCTATTGCTGACTCGGCAGGTGTTAAGAAACCTGTATCCAATGGTGGGGCAATGATCAAGGATGACCCGGATTATTCGATTGCATTGGGCTCTGATGCTTTGCAACGTAAACTGCAAATTACTGAAGAAATTACCGATCCAACAAAAATTGATGCTGATTTGCGTAACCGCCAGCTATATATCAAAAATCTGGAAAAAATAAATGTCAACACGGTTAATTTTGAACCATTCAAATTTATGCAGGAACCTTATGAACCGACATCAAAAGACTCACCTAAGCGTTTATTGATCCTGATTGGTGCGGGTTTTATCGGATTTATTCTTTCTGTTATGTTTGTTTTGCTGCATCACATGGTACGTAGTCGCCAGAAACAAGCAGCTTAACATGATAATCTATCCAATAGATTTCAAGTTGCAGCGCAGCCAATAAAGCGGTTACTTGAAAGCTAAATCATATCGCTAATATCCGGCAGCCAATGTTATTGCAACATTGGCTGCCTGTGTTTTTGTCGTGTTGTTTTTTGTTCTGTCCCAGTATTGTGTCACACCATATTGTGCTAACATGCCGCATATTTTGGCTCTATAACAGCAATTAATTATGAAATTCCCTGGTAAACGTAAATCTAAACATTACTTTCCTGTCAGCTTAAGAGATCCTCTTCTCCAGCCCATCAAAGAAATGATGGACACTGAAAATAACCGAGCCTATATCGTCGGCATTGACCAAACACTGGTGGATATTGAAGCTAAGGTTGATGAGAGTTTTATCCAACGTTATAACCTGAGCCAGGGGCATTCGTTAGTTATTGAAGACCATGTTGCCGAGGCCCTCTATAGGGAACTGACAGATAATAATCTGATCAGCCATGAATTTGCAGGTGGCACGATTGGCAACACCCTGCATAATTATTCCGTTTTAGCCGACGACAAATCTGTACTGCTTGGTACTATGTGCAATAACATCCAGATAGGAAGTTATGCGTATTGTTATCTTTGTAATACATCCAGCCGTATGAATTTGAACCACTTACAGGGCGTTGATGGCCCAATTGGTCGTTGCTTTACTTTAGTGACAGAAAATGGTGAAAGAACCTTTGCTATCAGTCCGGGTTTAATGAATCAGCTTCGTCCAGAAAGCATTCCAGAACATATTATCGCGGAAGCGTCAGCATTAGTGATTACCGCGTATCTGGTACGTTGCAAACCGGGTGAACCCATGCCGGAAGCAACGATGAAAGCCATTGAATATGCAAAAAAACATAATGTACCGGTTGTGCTGACATTGGGAACAAAATACGTTATTGCTGATGATCCTCAATGGTGGCGTGATTTCCTGGCTGAAAATGTTTCAGTGGTAGCAATGAATGAAGATGAAGCTCATGAGCTGACAGGCTTCAGTGATCCTTTACTGGCGGCAGATAAGGCGCTTGATTGGGTCGATTTGGTGTTGTGCACGGCAGGGCCTGCAGGGTTATATATGGCGGGTTATACTGAAGAAGAGTACAAGCGCCAGACATCCCATCCTTTATTACCTGGTGCAATTGCAGAATTTAACCGTTATGAATTCAGCCGCGCGATGCGCAAAGTAGATTGCCAGAATCCAATGCGAGTCTATTCCCATATTGAACCTTATATGGGCGGCCCTGAAAAAATAATGAATACCAATGGAGCAGGCGACGGCGCATTATCCGCATTGCTGCATGATATCACTGCCAACAGCTATCATCGCATGAACGTGCCGAATTCTAGCAAACATATGCGTTCTTATTTAACGTACTCTTCTTTAGCTCAAGTGTGTAAGTACGCAAATAGGGTAAGTTATCAGGTATTGAGCCAACATGCTCCACGCCTGACACGAGGATTGCCGGAAAAAGAAGATAGTTTGGAAGAATCTTACTGGGAACGTTAATAGTGGAAACTGGGAATATCCCCATAATCAGGGATATTCCTTAAACAGCAAATTATGTTGTTGATGGTGGGGTTGCTGATGAAAGTGATAATGGCGGCTCTATCGGACAACCTTCTTCATATTCAGGAAGCACATCAGCCATTGCCCTTGCTATTTCATGCTCACCAATAATGATCTGGTTAGTACCACGCTCCGTAATATAGGCAACTTCATCATCATAATGGGCGCGTACGATTATACTGATATCTGGTCTAATTTCTCTGGCATTCGCAACAATTTCACCGGCTTCGTAGCCATTAGGGATTGTCAGGAATAACGTACAGGCGCAATCGAGCCTTGCCAGGGCCATAATATCTTTATTGGCTGCATTACCCATCACGGCACTAATACCCATTTCGCCCAATTCTTCAAACCGAGCGCGTGTATCTTCAATAACCACCACAGGAAAGTTTTTTTCTTGTAAACGCTGGCAGAGTAGGCGCCCGACCCGACCATAGCCCACTATAATGGCGTGTCCGCAGATATCAACGGAGATCTGGGTTTCTTCTTCCAGTGTTTCTTCGAGTAATTGTTCTTCAATCGTCTCTGTTTTTTCCAAATAGCGATCCAGCAGACTGAACAGAACAGGGTTCAGCATGATGGAAATGATGGCACCAGCCAGCACAAGATTACGCGCTTCCCCATCTAAAAATCCATGTATGACACCAAGACCTGCCAGAATAAAGGCGAACTCACCAATTTGGGCGAGGCTGGCAGAAATAGTCAGGGCCGTACGTCGTGTATGACCAAACATTCTGACTAACAACATAGCAGCCAATGACTTGCCAATGATAATAATGGCAAGTGTGCCTAAAATAGCGAGAGGCTGCTGGAGCAGAACCATTGGATCAAACAGCATGCCAACGGAGACAAAGAAAAGAACCGCGAACGCATCCCTTAACGGGAGAGTATCTTGTGCTGCTCGATGGCTCAATTCTGACTCATTCAGTACCATGCCGGCAAAGAATGCTCCGAGAGCAAATGAAGCATCGAATAGTGTTACGGCACCATAAGCAACACCCAGTGCAATTGCAAGCACCGCCAGTGTAAATAACTCACGGGAACCTGTACTGGCCGTTTTCGCCAGTAGCCAAGGTATCACTCTTCTTCCAACAAAGATCATTAATAAAATAAAAGCAACAACTTTACCAATTGTAATGGACAGCTTAAGCAGAAGCTGACCAATATTGGCATCCTGATTACTCAGAAGGCCGGCTATTGCGGGAAGTAATACCAGCGCCAGCACCATCGCCAGATCTTCTACAATCAACCAACCAATGGCAATTTGCCCCCTTTGGCTATCAATGAGCTGCCGTTCTTCCAGTGCCCTGAGTAATACTACTGTGCTGGCGGTGGACAAACAGAGGCCAAAGACAATACCGCTGGATAGACTCCATCCGAGTAATGCTGATAACCCTGCTCCCAATAAGGTAGCAACGGCAATCTGGGCGATGGCCCCAGGAATGGCAATTGATTTGACGGCTAACAAATCCTTGAGTGAAAAATGCAGACCGACACCAAACATCAGTAAGATCACACCAATTTCTGAAAGTTCCGGAGCCAGGGAAGTATCGGCAACAAAGCCGGGTGTAAAAGGCCCCGCGAGTACACCTGCTATAAGATACCCTACCAGAGGTGAGATTTTTAGGCGCTGTGCAAGCATGCCAAGCAGATAGGCGAGAACAAAACCACCAACAATGGTCGTGATAAGAGGTGTCGAATGCTCCATCAAGGCTCCTTCTGGGGTAGAGAATATTAAATTGTGTGGTTGGGTAAGGTAATAAATATATTTTATAAGTAGTTAAAGATAAACTTGCTAAAAAACATACTGAGTGGTGAAAACAAGAGTAATCTGCATAAACCCTATTTTAATGTAAATTTATGTAGATTTTGTCATTATTTACGCTTGTTTACAAAGGGAGATAATGTAATAACTATTATCATTTACCTAATGATTTTTCTATTTTTTTTATACTTTCTTTTCTATATTCGGCAGGAACAGTGTGAATATACCAAGAAGTGGTAGGAAAGCGCAAATTTTGTAAACCAATTCTATATTGGTCTTATCTGCAACATAGCCAAGAATTGCTGCTCCAATTCCCCCCATACCAAATGCCAAGCCAAAGAATAAACCTGCTATCATGCCTGTTTTGCCGGGAATGAGCTCTTGAGCATAAACCAAAATAGCAGAAAATGCAGATGCCAAGATTATGCCAATGATGATCGTCAGTATGCCTGTCCAGAATAAGGAAGCATAAGGTAATATCAGGGTAAAAGGCGCAACACCGAGAATGGAACCCCATATAACATATTTTCGGCCTATTTTATCTCCGATGGGACCGCCAATCATGGTGCCTGCTGCGACAGAAAATAAAAAAACAAACAGATGGATTTGGGCATTTTGTATTGATACACCAAATTTTTGGATCAAGTAAAAGGTGTAGTAGCTGCTGATACTGGTGAGATAAAAATATTTTGAGAAAATCAGTATGAGAAGAATGGCAAAAGAACGTATAACGGTTTTTCTGGATAAAGTCGGCAGAGAGACATTGCGTAAGGATTGGGGAAGGACGGTTCTGTGCTGCATTTTATACCATTGACTGACTTGCAATAGGATCACGATTGCAAGCAGTGCTGCCAGCGAGAACCAACCGACATTCCCTTTGCCGTAAGGTGCAATGAAAATAGCGGCTAGCAGAGGGCCAAGAGAGCTTCCCAGATTTCCCCCTACTTGAAAGAAGGATTGAGCCAGCCCATGGCGTCCGCCGGATGCCATTCTTGCGACTCGTGAAGACTCTGGATGAAAAACTGATGAGCCGGTACCAACGAGAGCGGCAGCCACTAATATAACAGGGAAACTTTCTGCATAAGCCAGTAGGAGCAGCCCCGATAGGGTAAATCCCATACCGACAGGCAGTGAATAAGGTTGCGGATGTTTATCTGTATAGAGTCCGATGAGCGGCTGTAATAGGGATGCTGTTATCTGATAGGTCAGGGTTATCAACCCAACCTGAATGAAACTCAGTGTAAATTCAGATTGCAGCAGTGGATAAATTGCCAGAATCAGCGATTGAATCATATCATTCAGTAGATGGGATAAGCTGATCGCTCCGAGTACAGAGAAAACCGTCTTGCGTGTTTTTGTTGACGAGGCTGGCAAAGATTTTGTGTTGCTTTGTTCGCTCATGATTATTCGCTTATTTATGTAGCCCGTAGGGGGACGTCAGGTGATTAATGTAAATTTTGTTTGGTGTTTACACCATAGTACCTCTTAGTCTGCTAACAAAAATTTTATTTATATTGATATAATTTGATAGCTATCTCAAAAAATGAAAGAAGACATTATTTAATGATACAAGTATGTAATCCTGATCAGAAAAATGCGGTATAGCGCCGCATGCCATCGTTTGTATCCCACTTTGGGATAATGAATAAAATTCATATCATTAACCACAATCGTATAACTAATAACACTTAAAGAACATGGAGATACCCATGAAATTTTCGTTTAAAGCGTCAGTATGTGCTCTTGCCGTTTCCTTGTCGTTGACGCCGCTAATCGCCACTGCTTGGGAGCAAGATAAAACTTACGATATTACTATTCTGCATACTAATGATCATCATGGTCACTTCTGGCATAACGATCATGGTGAGTATGGTTTGGCTGCACAAAAAACAGTAGTAGATTCCATCCGTCAGGAAGTTGCTAAGAAGGGAGGCAGCGTATTGCTGTTGTCTGGTGGTGACATTAACACAGGTGTACCGGAATCAGATATGCAAGATGCTGAGCCAGATTTTAAGGGGATGAATCTGGTCGGTTATGACGCAATGGCATTGGGGAATCATGAGTTCGATAAGCCTTTAAATGTATTGCACCAACAACAAAAGTGGGCGAATTTTCCATTCTTATCTGCCAATATTTACCAAACCAGCACAGGCAAACGTTTATTTAAGCCATATGTCATGTTTGATAAACAAGGCGTGAAAATCGCCGTTCTTGGCCTGACAACGGATGATACGGCGAAAGTAGGTAACCCTGCGAATTTTCCGGATGTTGAATTCCGTGTTCCCGCAGCAGAAGCCAAAAAAGTTATTGAAGAGCTGAAAAAGAACGAAAAACCGGATGTTATTATTGCTGCAACCCATATGGGGCATTATGACGATGGTCACCATGGCACTAATGCTCCGGGAGATGTTGAAATGGCACGTAGTTTACCGACGGGCTATTTAGATATGATAGTGGGTGGTCACTCACAAGATCCGGTCTGCATGTCTTCAGAGAAGAAAAACTATAAACAAGTGAATTATGTGCCGGGAACGCCGTGCTCGCCAGATCGTCAAAACGGCACATGGATCGTTCAAGCCCATGAATGGGGAAAATACGTTGGTCGTGCTGATTTCCAATTCCGTAATGGTGAACTCAAGTTAGTTCATTATCAATTGATTCCCATCAACTTAAAGAAAAAAGTGACAAAAGAAGATGGCAGTACGGAGCGTGTTTACTATACACATGAAATTAAGCAAAACCCTGAGATGCTTAACCTGTTGACACCTTATCAAAACAAAGGTGGTCAGGTACTGAATGTCAAAATTGGTTCGGTGGACGACAAACTAGAAGGTGATCGTAGTAAAGTTCGTTTCGTGCAAACTAACATGGCGCATCTTGTGCTGGCTGCTCAAATGGAGCGGACAAACGCTGATTTTGCAGTGATGAGTGGTGGTGGTATTCGTGATTCTATTGAATCAGGAGATATCACTTATAAAGACGTTCTGAAAGTTCATCCATTTGCTAATCAACTGGTTTATGTGGATTTTAAAGGCAACGAGGTTTTGTCATATTTAACAGCCATTGCGAATATGGAAAAGGATTCCGGCGCTTATGGACAGTTCTATAATGTGAGCTTCGTGATTGATGGTAAGAATATCAGTGACGTAAAAATTGGTGGTAAGCCATTAGATCCAAATAAAACTTATCGGATGGCGACCTTGAATTTCAACGCGATTGGAGGTGACGGTTATCCACGCATTGATAATTTACCGGGTTACGTTGATACAGGTTTTGTCGATGCTGAAGTGTTGAAAGGTTATATTGAAAAACACTCCCCATTGAAGGCCTCTGATTATGATCCGAAAAGTGAAGTTTCGTATAAAAAATAATAACTGATTAATAGATTATAGTTAATTAGTCGCATAAAAAGACCATCTGAAAAACAGATGGTCTTTGACTTACTATCAGTAAGGACAGCTATGCACAATCTAAAATAGGGATGGTTGAAACTGAATAATAATCTAATTATTAAATAGCATGGTAATTAATGAATTGTTATCTCCTTTTGTTGGTAATTTTTCGAGTCCATTTTTCATATATAACTCTATAAGGTGAACGTTATCTTCACATTCTACAGCAATAACTCTTCCTCCAATTAGTGATTTTGATATATTAATGATGTTTTTTGCGTAAAGAAAAATATCCTTTAAACTTATTGGGTTTTCATTTAATGAAAAATTTTTGGCTATTTGTCCGATTAAGTAAACTTTTATAGTATTAGCATTTTTGCTGATGCCATTGATTTTCTTTAACTTTGTTTTTGAAATAGCAAAATTGTGTACCAATAACTCTTTGAAGGTTAGTGAAAAATAAGCAAGAATAACTCCTTTTTCATCCAGAATAAGATAAGTTCTGGTTACATCACATTGTTCAAATCTAATTGATTTAAAATGTAAAAACGACTCTACGTCGCGGTTTAGCGGACAGGAAAAAGAAAGTAAGTATTCTTTTGTTTTGTCACTGCCAAAATCCGTTAACATCTTCCTTAGAGTGAGAATTTTCGTTTTAATATCTCTATTGCCTCTTTTTGTTGAGCTTCGAAATCTATTTTTTCAAAATCATCTTTTGGCGGCTTTCTATTAGCTCTCCTTAGCATTTTAATTGCTTTGGGATCAGTAATGACAATTTGACGGAAAAATGATGAGGTAGCCATTTTATTCCTCTTTTATTTAGATTAACTAAGTTACTTGAAATAGTAATTAATGTTTTTTCTCTGTAAGGAAAGTATATCGGTATTGTCATATAGCACAAGACTCTGTTTTAAAGAAAACAGAGCCAGCTCGAAAAATTTCAATAAGAATTGAAACTTATTTTCAACGTTTAGCGATATCAGCAAATGAACAATTAAGTAGTTGGCATAAATCAGTGGGTGATAATTCAATATCTAATCCACGCTTGCCACCGGAAATAAACAGAGTTGGTAAAGTTTGTGCCTGAATGTCAATCACAGTCGGTAGGCGCTTTTTCTGCCCCAGTGGGCTAATGCCGCCAACGAGGTAACCTGTAACTTTTTGTGCCAGCAGAGGTTCGGCCATATCTGCTTTCTTGGCTTTAAAAACTTTGGCGATTTTTTTCAGATCGAGCTGCCCGGAAACAGGCGTAATGGCGACAGCAAGGTTTTTGGCATCGCCATTCAATGAAACCAGTAGTGTCTTAAAAACCTGGCTGGCATCTAAGCCGAGTTTTTTAACCACTTCATCACCGAAATTATGTTCATTGGCATCGTGTGCATAAGGATGAAGTTTGAAATTAATTTTTTGCTTTTCCAGCAAAACAATAGCGGGAGTCATGTTTTTTCCTGTAATTATTTACCTATCGTTATTTATCTACAAAAGTGGAATAGATGAAGGTATTGTTATTCCAGCGGTTTTAACAGCATTTGCTGTAAATTATTCTCGCCGTGAAGATGTAAGGCCCCTACAGCAACCAGATATTTTCCTTCTGATAAGCAATGTAATTGTTCACTCCATTGATGGTTGCGTTCAATCATTAGACTTTGATAAATCTCTTCACAGAATGTCATCGGTAGTATCTGATCCTGTTGCTCAGGTTTATAATTCATCCACCAGCTAATCATAGTTTGTAAAGCACGGGCATTGGTATGCCAATGGATAAGGGTATCTTCCAACAGAGAAAGGCCGCCATTTGGCAGGCTGGTGAGTAGATTAACCTGCGTTTCCGTTCCTTCCAACTCGATAATAGGTTTATTGGTAGCTTTTGCACTGTTCAGTAATTGGTAATCAATGCCATATTGAGGGCGTAATCCTAAATATTGGGCTTGGGCGGCCTGTAATATCAATGCGACTTGCCATGACGGTAATGAATCAAGAAGAGCAATAGGATGCTGGATCTCCCGGCAGTAGTGCTGTAAGCGCTCAAAGTGTTCGGAAGATAAACGTTGTGACAGAGCAACTTGCTCAGGAAACTGTTCTTTGAAAGGAGAGTCAACCTGTGTGATATCAGCTTCGACAATCAGAGCATCAGATTGCTCTAGTTGATCGAGCAGTACTTCCGAAAGTGGGAACATATTCTCTGCTCCCATATGAATACTGCCAATAACATGTAATTGTATGTTTTGATTAAGATTAATGTCAAAAGCAGGATAGGGGTAATGCCGTTGAGAATTTAGACCTAATATTTTGTTGAAATATTTCATTAATTTTCCCACTTTGCATACTCCGGTGGTTGGCATTGAAGGGTATGCTAACTCGTTAAGAGTTAACAGGAAAGGGGGAAAAGTGCGGGATGAAAAGCCAAACTCAATATGTTTAGCTTTTCATCGGTTAGAGAAAACTTTCTAAATGTTATTTCAGGATTTTGTCTTGAAGCGCAATAATCGATTGGCATTACTCACGACAGTAATTGAAGATAGTGCCATGGCTGCACCTGCAACGACAGGATTCAGTAATGTGCCTGTGAAAGGATATAAGATACCTGCTGCAATTGGGATGCCTAATGTATTGTAGACAAAGGCCCCAAACAGGTTCTGTTTCATATTGCGCAATGTTCCTCTGGATAATTCAACTGCATCAGCAACACCGTGCAGACTATGGCGCATAAGAGTAATCGATGCCGTTTCAATGGCAATATCACTGCCTCCGCCCATGGCGATGCCGACATCTGCCTGTGCCAATGCGGGAGCATCATTAATGCCATCACCGATCATGGCCACTTTTTTACCTTCTGCCTGGAGCGCTTGAATGGCTGCTGCTTTGCCCTCAGGCAGGACACCGGCAATCACTTGATCAATCCCGGCCTCTTTAGCAATGGCATTGGCTGTCACTGGGTTATCTCCTGTCAACATGACCAAACGATAGCCTTGATGGTGTAAACGTTGCAGGGCAGAAATAGTATCTTGACGCAGGGGATCCCGGATGGAAAATAGGGCGGCGACTTTCCCATTAACAGCCAGAATAACGGGAGTGATGCCTTTTCCGGCCTGTGCGGCAATTAATGGTTTTAATTCTGCTGCTTCAACCTGATTTTGCTCAAGCAACTTTTGATTACCCAATAACAGAGTGGTGTCACCTATCTCTCCGCGTACTCCGAGTCCCGTTAATGTGCGGAACTGTTGTATTTCAGGTAACTTTTGTTCTTCAACTTTATCTAAAATGGCTTTTGCCAGAGGATGATTTGAACCATTTTCCAAGGCACCAGCCCATACCAATACTTGTTCTTCAGTAAAGCCGTTAAAGGTATGGATTTCTGTCACTTGTGGCATACCTTCGGTTAAGGTGCCGGTTTTATCGAAGACAATCGTATCCAATTGACTGGCTTGTTGCAGTGCATCAGCATCACGCACCAGCACACCTAATTCTGCTGCCCGTCCCACCCCAGAGATGATGGACATGGGGGTTGCCAGCCCAAGTGCGCAGGGGCAGGCGATAATCAGCACCGTAGTCACGATGACCAATGCGTACATGATTTGTGGCGCCGGGCCGATAAAGTACCAGATAGCGCCAGCAATCAGGGCGATGGCAACAACAACAGGCACAAATATTGATGATATTTTATCTGCCAGTTGGCCGATTTCTGGTTTACTGCTTTGTGCCTGACGCACTAATTTAATAATGCGTGACAGCGTGGTTTGGCTGCCGACCGCATTGGCTTTAAACAATACCGTTCCATCCTGAACAACGGTACCTGCATGTACAGCATCCCCGATGGATTTTTGTTGAGGAATGGGTTCTCCGGTCAACATGGCTTCATCCAGCCAAACCGTACCCTGGATGATTTCACCATCTACAGGAACACGGTCTCCTGTTACCATACGCAATGTCATATTGGGTTTAACATCAGCAAGTGGCAGTGTTTTCTCGCCTTCTGTAGTGACCACACGTGCTGTTGGAGGCGTTAAATCTAATAATCGTTCAAGCGCTTTGGAAGAACGTTGACGGGCCCGTTGTTCCAAGGCATGTCCAAGGTTGATTAAACCAATGATCATGGCGCTGGCTTCATAATAAAGATGACGAGCTTGTGGAGGGAAGATTTCAGGCCACAAATTGACGCTTATCGAATAGAGCCATGCTGCGCCAGTACCGAGGGCTACCAATGTATCCATAGTTGCGCTGCCATTTTTCAGGCTTTGCCATGCGTTGCGATAAAAATGCCCGCCAGCAAAGACCATGACAGCAAGTGTCAATAGCCCAATCGTCAGCCAAGTAGCGTGGTTTGACGGGGTGAGCATCATATTATCACCCATCATGCCCCAGATCATGACAGGCACCCCAACGATTAAAGCAAAGGCTGATTGCCAGCGAAAACGGTGCATATTGGCTTGCGCAACTTGTTGCTGGCGTTCGCGGCGTTCTGTTTCATCCTGAATGATTTCTGCGCCATAACCGGCTTTGATGACCGCTTCAACCAAGGCATTTGGTGAGGCATTGCCTGTGACCAACGCACTTCTTTCCGCCAGATTGACTCTGGCGTGCTCTACACCATCAACGGATTGCAGTGCTTTTTGTACCTTGCTGACGCAACTGGCACAACTCATGCCATCCAGTAATAGCTGAACACTGTCATCATCAATGACGTTGATTTTATTATGCTCAATTGGTGCTGTTTCAATTGCATTTGTTTTTATTGGAGACGCTTTTACCGGAGACGCTTTTATTGAGGAGGAAAATGTTGCCGCTGCCAAAGACTCCGGAGTTTGTGGAACAGATGTTGCCAGCGGCTCAGTTTTTGGGAAGGCTACTGCCGTGGCTAATTCGGCCTGGTATCCGGCTTGTTTGACGGCATCAATTAAAACGCTGCTCTCTGCTTTACCGTAGATCTTTGCGGTTTGAGTATCGACTTCTGTCGCAATGACACCTTCGACAGCTTCTAATGCTTTTTGTGTTTTACCTGCACATCTCATGCAGCTTAAACCTGACAGCCGCAATTCAATATCAGGTTGCGTAGCAACAGAAGCGGCATAATTTTCGGCGATAATTGCTGCAATTAATACATCAGATGAGACATCACCGATAACTTTGGCATAATTTAAACTCACATCGGCCTGTTCAACACCGGCTATTTTTTCCAGCGCTTTTTTGACCGTACCGACACAATGTGTGCAAGTTAAGCCTTGAAGTGCAAGAATGGTTTCTGTGGACATAACACTATCTCCTGATACAGAGTGATATACTTATCATTAAGGCTAAACCTTCCTGCAAGGGGAAGGTCAAGGGGGAATTATGAATATCAGTGAAATTGCTCAGAAGACCGGTTTGACCAGCAAAGCTATCCGGTTTTATGAAGAAAAAGAGCTAATTACTGCGCCGGAGCGGGGAGATAATGGCTATCGTTTTTATCAGCAAAAGCACATTGATGAGTTGGTACTCCTGCGTCAGTCGAAAGCAGTTGGATTTACGCTGGAGGAGTGTCGCGAATTGTTGCGGTTATTTCGCAACCCCAGTCGTCACAGTGCAGATGTAAAAACAGCAACTCTACAAAAAGTGGCTGAAATAGAAAAGACGATTGTGGAATTGCAAAAGATAAAGGAAAAGTTGCTGGTATTGGCGGCTGAATGTCCGGGAGATGATGGAGCGGATTGCCCCATCATTGAGCATTTATCTGGCTGCTGTTTCCATCACGGTTAATGGGGAATCGGTCTCACCTTTAATGTGATTCCGTCAACGGCGATAATTTCAACTTCGGTATTGGCCGGAAGCTCCCGGTCACAGTGAACGCGCCAACTGCCATCAGCCAGTTTGACTCGCCCAAAGCCGTTTTCGGTATCCGTGATTAAACGGGTACGCAGGCCAATCAATTGGTGATTTTTCTGATTAAGAGCTTTATCACTCGCTTGGCGTGGGCGGTGGCGTAGCCAGCTACGCCATGCAATAACAGAAAGCAAGGTCAGAACAGCAAACAAAATGCCTTGCAGTTCCCAGCCCATACCAGGGAAAATCCATGTGATCAGGGCAACAACGACGGCTGCGGTTCCTGTCCACAATAGATATCCCCCCGCTCCTAGCAATTCCGCAATCAGAAGCAGTCCACCAAAACAGAGCCAGAACCAAGCTGGCTGAGTGGCGATCTGTTCAATCATGGTTATTTATCCTGTTTGCTCTTTTTGCTTTCGCCAATTAATTCAGCAATACCACCGATGGCTCCCATCAAATTGCTGGCCTCAAGCGGCATCATAATAACTTTGCTGTTATTTGCTGCACCAATGTTAGTGAGGGCATCAGTATATTTCTGGGCGACAAAGTAGTTAATTGCCTGCATATCACCATCGGCAATGGCGTCAGAAACCATTTTAGTTGCACGTGCTTCTGCTTCTGCGGCACGTTCACGGGCTTCCGCCTGAAGAAAGGCAGATTGACGTTCACCCTCTGCTTTCAGGATTTGTGATTGCTTTTCCCCTTCCGCTTTCAAAATGGCCGCCTGACGAATACCTTCCGCCTCAAGAATATCTGCACGTTTGGTACGCTCAGCTTTCATCTGAGCATTCATCGCAGAGATCAATTCCTTAGGTGGACGCACATCGCGGATCTCAATACGGGTGATCTTGACTCCCCAAGGGTTGGTGGCTTCATCAACGATTGTCAGCAGACGGCTGTTAATGGAATCACGCTGAGACAGCATTTCGTCCAGTTCCATTGAACCCAACACAGTACGGAAGTTGGTCATAGTCAGGTTAATAATGGACAACTCCAGATTACTGACTTCATAAGCCGCCCGTACCGGATCGACCACTTGAATAAAGCAGACTGCATCAATGGTCACGTTCGCATTATCGCGAGAAATAACTTCTTGTGATGGAATATCCAGAACTTGTTCCATCATATTGATTCTACGGCCAATGCGATCAACAAACGGCATGATGATATGCAGGCCGGGCGTTAATGTACGGGTATAACGCCCAAAGCGTTCAACCGTCCATTGATAGCCTTGTGGAACCGTCTTCACACAGGTAAAGACGATAACGACAGCAATAATGATGAGGATTGGTACCGCACCAAGAGAGAGTAAATCCATAACAATTCCCTTATTCGTTAATTATGGAATGTATAAGTTTTCTTTACTTAATAGAGTAAAGAGTATACATGACGACGATATTTAGATGCCAGTGCATCCCCGGTACCCAGTGCAGAAATAATATCCATCATTGTCTTTTTCACTGCACCATCGGCAGCCGCAAGATCTTTTTTCAAAAAGCGGAACAGCAATTCAAGAGCTTCTTCATCACGACCGACTTCGTGTAATTTTGAGGCAAGTTGAATGGCAAGTTCTGCATTTTCTGGTTGAGTCGCCAACTCTTGCTGTAGTTGTCGAATCTCAGGTGAATCTGCGGCCTCTTTCTGGGACTTAATATGTTCAAGTAACGTATGATAGCGTTCGTCTTGCTCTTCTAATGGAATGGTATCCAGCAGTTTTTGGGCATCTTCGAGGTGATTGAGCAAAAGATACACTTGGGCTAACAATAAAGTAATCTCAGTATCTTGAGGCGCTTCTTTGTGAATTTCTTTCAGTAAAGACAAGGCTTCCTGATTTTTGCCTTCGGCAAGAAGATCATCCACTTGCTCTAACGGTAATTTTTCCTCTTGGATCAGAAGCTGGGAAAAAATTTTTCGGATAGATTCATCTGTTTGAATGCCTTCAAAGCCCTGAACAGGCCGTGCTTCTTGCACAAACAGTACCGTAGGCAAACCACGTACCCCAAATTGTGCAGCGAAATGAGGAAGTTGGTCACAATTGACTTTAGCCAGAATAAATTGCCCGGCATATTCGTGTGCAATTTTATCAAGGGTCGCTTCTAATTCATGGCAATGCAGATTTTGCGGAGACCAAAAGTAGAATACGACGAGTTGGGTGAGTGAGTGCTGAACAATTTGAGCAATATTTAATTCATCAATATTAATGATATAGGCAGTACTATTGTTTGTATTCACTGTGGGTTCCATGGGCGTTTCTCTCTGATTCTTTGCTAGGCGATTACATGAATAAATAAGACCCGTTTGTACGTTTTTCAATGTCTATTCGCTTTTATTAGTCTTAGCTTTGCCACCGTACAATTTTATCGAGCCATTTTTCCGGGAGTATACGACGCGACACTTTTACGACGTGAGTTAATAATGTAACAGAATAACGTAATTTAGGGTTGGGACTTTCCAGGGCGTGAATCAGTTTCGAAACAACATCTTCAGGCATCAGTGTAAAACGGCTAGCAAGGCTTGGATTTTCGACAGGATTATCCTGCTGCGTTTGATTTACATTCTCCGTAAAACGTGTATTGATTGGGCCCGGTTCTATCAGGCTGACTTTAATGCCTGTTTTTGCTAATTCTCCCCGCAAGGCATCTGACCATGCTTCGAGGGCATATTTGCTGGCAGCATAGGCCCCACGCCCAGGCGTTGAAAGTAGCCCCATAACAGAACTGGTCTGGACAATCCGTCCTGCGCCATAAGCACGTATGGCTGGCAGTAATAAGCAGGTAAGTTGATGAGTACCAAAAAAATTTGTGGAAAATTGTTTTTCCATCTGTTCACGGGAAATGCTTTCCAATGGGCCATAAACGCCGAATCCGCCATTATTGAATAGCCCAAACAAACGGCCATTGGTGAATTCAATGACTGTCTTGGCTGCACGTTCAACACTTTCTTTATCGTCTAAATCCAGTTCAATCGGTTCGAATCCTAACTTACGCATATGGGCCAAATCATCCGGCTTGCGGCAAGCTGCAAGCACACGGTAACCACGTTGGTGGAGTGTTTTGGCCGCAGCTAACCCGATCCCACTGGAACACCCTGTAATAAGAATAGCTTTTTGCATAAATTTACCTGTTTATCTGCGTTAATTTATGGAAATAAATGATTTACTATTGAGAAATATTTTGATTAAACGCTTACTCTCAGTAAGCGTTTATTGTTGCAGATAGCCTGGATACTGACTGCGCACAAAATGACAAATAAAATAGCCTCTTGGAGTAAGCTATTAAGGATGGTTGATATATGCCGACAGTTTATTGGACATCCAATCAGCAATAAAAGGCTGCGCAGATTGGTTGGGGTGCAGCCCATCGTCTTGCATCCATTCTGGTTTAATAACAACGTGCTCCATGAAAAATGGTAGCAGAGGAATTTGGTTGCGTTCAGCCAGTGCAGGATAAATTTTTGCAAAGGATTCGGTATAACGTTTTCCATAATTAGGTGAAATCCGAATCTGCATTAACAGTGGTTGCGCGCCGGCTTGTTTGATCAAAGTAATGCCCTGTTGCAAATCTTGCTCTATGTTTTTAATGGGAAAACCACGCAATCCATCATTTGCACCAAGCTCTATCAAAACCCACTTGGGATTGTGCTGTTTCAATAATTCAGGCAGACGTTCAAATGCCTGTGCTGTCGTATTACCGCTGATGCTGCCGTTAACGATGGTTGTTTTTTTTCCGGCTTGCTGCCATTGCTTTGCCATTAGTCTGGGCCATGAATGTTCAACGGGCAGGCGATATCCGGCACTGAGGCTATCACCCAATATCAGCAGGGTATCAGCCGCCACCGCTCTGGCGCTGCATAGAACCAACAATAAAAGGAAAAATACATGGCTGTAGAAAGTATTCTTGAAGTTCATCATCTCACTAAACATGTCGGTCAAGGGGAAGAGGTAATTAATATATTGCAAGGTATTGAGTTGGTTGTCGAGCCAGCGCAGACAATTGCATTAATTGGTGAATCAGGATCGGGCAAATCAACCCTTTTGGGCATTATTGCCGGACTGGATGATGGTAGCGGGGGAGAGGTTCACCTGTTGGGGCAAAATATCAGCCGCATGAATGAAGAAGAGAGGGCGCAATTAAGGGCAGAAAATGTCGGTTTTGTTTTCCAATCGTTTATGTTGATCCCTACCTTGAACGCGTTAGAGAATGTCCAGCTTCCTGCGTTGCTGCGTGGTGAGTCAGAAAATCAAAGTCGTCAGCAAGCCATCGAATTACTTGAGCAGTTAGGATTGGGAAAACGTCTGAAACATATGCCAGCCCAACTTTCAGGCGGAGAACAGCAGCGGGTGGCTTTGGCCCGGGCGTTCTGTACCCGTCCCAAGATTCTGTTTGCTGATGAACCAACAGGTAATCTTGATCGCCAGACAGGTGATCGCATTGCTGATTTATTGTTTTCCCTCAATCATGATTACGCCACAACTTTGATTCTGGTGACCCATGACAGTCAACTTGCTGCCCGCTGTCAGCGTCGTTTACGTTTGATGGATGGCAAATTGCGGGAGGAAGAATGATTTGGCGCTGGTTTTGGCGTGAATGGCGTACTCCGTCTCTTCTGATTGTCTGGCTGTCCCTGACATTGGCAGTCGCTTGTGTGTTGGCATTAGGGCGGATTAGTGATCGCATTGATCAAAGTGTGCATTATCAGAGCCGTGACTTTCTGGCGGGTGATCTGGTCTTAAGGGCCTCGTATCCCGTTGATGAAGGTTGGCTTAAAAGAGCGCAGGATCAAGGGCTGACACTGAGTCGTCAAATCTCTTTTTCCACCATGACATACGCGGGAGATATTCCGCAATTAGCTCAGGTGAAAGCGGCTGATGATCGTTATCCATTGTATGGAGAGCTGGAAACTTACCCGCGGGGGTTAAAACCGGAAAAAGGTTCTGTGCTGGTGGCACCGCAATTGCTGACATTATTGGGTATTAATATCGGGGATAACCTTGACGTGGGGGATACCACACTAAAAGTGAGCGGAGAATTGCTGCAAGAGCCTGACAGTGGCTTTAGTCCATTCCAGATTTCTCCCCGAATCTTAATCAATATTGAGGATGCCAAAGCGACAGGGGCAATCCAACCAGGTAGCCGATTGACTTATCGCTATATGTTTGCGGGTCCTCCGCCGGCTATCCAATCCTTCCAACAATTTGTTGATCCGCAATTAAAAGCAGATCAACGTTGGTTAACGCTAAAACAGGATAATAGTGCATTAGCGCAATCTATTGAGCGTGCCCAGCAATTTTTACTCTTATCAGCCTTGTTGACGTTATTGCTTGCCGTGGCTGCGATGGCGGTTTCCATGGCGCATTATTGCCGCAGCCGACATAATTTAATTGCCATCCTGAAAACATTGGGAGCAGGGCGTTGGGCTTTGCGGCAGTGGATTATTGGACAATGGTTGGTGATATTGCTGGCAGCGATTGTGGTGGGTTCTGTTTTAGGTCTGGTTTTTGAGTCCGCCTTGATTCGGGTTTTAGCTGGAATGCTGCCTAAGATGTTGCCGGAAGCGGGAATGTGGCCGTGGATATGGGCGATTGGCACCTTGTTTGGTATTGCCTTGTTGGTGGGAATTCGCCCTTATCGCCAATTAATGGCTACCCAGCCTTCACGCGTATTGAGAAGTGATGTAACTGCGACTATATGGCCATTGCGTTACTACCTGCCTGTAGTCGCCTTGATTGTGACAGGAGGGTTGGTCTTACTGGCAGGAACCAAGCCGCTGTTATGGTCATTGCTGGCGGGAGTACCCGTTATCGCATTATTATTGGCGCTGTTGGGATGGGTCGGCTTATGGATATTGCGTCGCGTGACATTCAGCCAATTAAGCCTGCGTTTGGCTGTTAATCGTCTATTATGCCGCCCATTTCAGACCATGACACAATTGGCTGCATTTTCACTGTCATTTATGCTGTTGGCCTTGCTTATTATGGCAAGGGGCGATTTATTGAATCAGTGGCAACAACAGTTGCCGCCTGATAGCCCAAATTATTTCCTGCTTAACATAACTAAACCACAAATTGCCCAGGTTAATGATATGTTGAACAAATATCAGGTCAAACCCACTGAGTTTTACCCTGTGGTGTTGGCGCGTCTGACGGAAGTAAATGGTCAATCCGCTATTGAATGGGCTGATGAAAGGCATCCCAATAGTACAACGGTGCGTCGCGAACTGAACTTAACATGGAAATCAGAATTACCGCCTTTTAATACCCTCGTGGAGGGAACATGGCCACCGAAGCCAAACGAAGTTTCCATGGAACAAGGCGTTGCTGAACGGCTGCAAATCAATGTGGGAGATAAACTCTCATTCACCGGTGATACCCGGACATTCCATGCTACGGTAAGCAGTATTCGTAAGGTGGATTGGGAAAGTGTGAACCCGAACTTCTTTTTTATCTTCTCTAAAGAGACATTGGAAAATCAGCCGGCAATGTGGCTGACCAGCTTCCATTATGAAGGTAATGGGCGGTTGCTGACAGAGATTAACCGGCATTTTCCGACAATCAGCATGTTAGATGTTGGTTCGATAATCAAACAGATACAAGGCATCTTGCAGCAAGTCAGCAAGGCGTTGGAAATCATGGTCGTTCTGGTGATGGTTTGTGGCGGATTGTTATTACTGGCGCAAATTCAGGTCGGTATGAGCCAGCGACAGCTTGAATTGGTGGTATACCGCACATTGGGGGCGAGCAAAAAACTTCTGCGCCGTACACTGTGGAGTGAATTTGCCTTGCTTGGCTTTATGGCGGGGGTGGCTGCGGCATTTGGTGCAGAAATTGCACTCTGGTTATTGCAAACCCAAGTCTTTAATTTCCCATGGCAACCACAATGGCAGATGTGGATTTTACTTCCCATTATCAGCAGCTTACTGCTTTCATTATGTGGCGGTTGGTTGGGGATCAGGTTATTGCGGGGACAAGGGCACTATCGGCGCTTGCCTGAATAATTTCTGCATATTTTCGGTTTATCCTTAACAAGGATGAAATAAACCTCGTTTGAAAAAACGAGGTTTATCAGCAAACTGGTTGGAAACTATCAGGCAAATTCCTCTCTTAATTTAGGCAGGAGCTGGTCCCCGAAAACCTTTAACCCCTTTATGTAATCGGGAAAAATCAACATAACACCATCCAAGTCACAAGTGCGGATTAAATCAACCAGTTGCTTGTAGCAGGTATCTGGCGTACCGATAGCAGTATGGGTCATAAAGGCATTTTGTGAGCGCTCTACCATCGCGTTACTTTTTCCATCCATATCGACGCCAAAACTGCGCATCATATTTTTGACGGCTTCCACATCCAACCCTTGACGGTAGAACTGGGCAAGGGTTTCCGCGTAGGCATCGGTTTCGGCACAAATGACGGTACACATGCAGAATGTTTTGGTGGTTGTGTTGTATTCGGCGGCGATACGCTTTGCGGTTAAACTGATATTGCGAGTTTCTGCCTCATCCTTGCCTCCGATAAAACAAACATCGGTGTGACGTACACTGAAACGCAGCCCTTGCTCAGACTGGCCGGCACAAACTAAATAAGGACACGGAAGGGAAAGCGGTTTTGGTTCAGAAACACACTGTTTTAAATGAAAATAAGTGCCTTCATGAGTGACTTGTTTTTCACGCCAAAGTCGTTTGATCAACTGAGTCCACTCTTCAGTCATGGCATAGCGTTGGTCATGATCCAAACTGCCATCCCACTCACCCATTTGTTCAAATTCATCCCGGAATGAGCCGGAAACAATATTCAGCCCGGCGCGTCCCTGACTAATATGATCCAGAGTGGCGATCATTTTAGCGGTGACTGCCGGATTATGTAGCCCGGCATGAACTGTAGCGATCAATTTTGCGCGGTGGGTCACTTCGGCAATGCCGGCCATCATTGTGACAGATTCAAGCGAGCAGCCCCAATGATCTGTTTCACCACCGAATCCACGCCATTTACCCATGGACATAATGAAATCAAGGCCAATCTGGTCAGCCAGAATGGCGGCCTCACGGTTTTGTTTATAAGACGCATCCAGTGGTGGCGTGTTTTTGGAGATGATCCACCCACCTTTGGCGATGGGCAGAAATACACCGAACTCTTTCTTTGACATCACTATTTCCTTGTTTGTTGTTGTTTCAGTTCATTTTGGCCCTATTCAGTAAATTGAGTGTCTTCGATTGAGCGCTTTTTCATTTTCTGAGCAGGCGGTTTCATCATCAATGTTACGACAAGAACAACAAGTACGGGGATAGCAATAATTAAGAATGCTGAAGTAAAACTACCTGAATAATCTTTGAGGGCACCGGCAAAAAAAGGTGCCAGACACGCCAGTGTAGAAATCACATTCATGATTGAGAACAGTTCCAGATAAGGCTTGCGGCCAAAATAGTTAGCCAGCAATACACTGGAAGCGAGGAAAGTCATCCCGTAGCCCATACCGACAAACAGGGTAAATGCGATCAAGAACGGCCATGAAGAAGCGATACTCAGTGCAATCAGGCCAAGAATGATGATAGTCAGGCTGCCAATCAGTAATTTTTTCGGATCTATCCATTCCCCGACGGCACCACCGGCCAATCGGGAAAAGGCATTAATAAAGGCCATCGTGCTCAGTAGCCCTGCGGCAACGGCTTCGCTGAAACCATTTTCGATAATATGGGCAACTGCAAAGCTATTGACGGTAATACCACACCATAAAAATGCAGTATAAGTGGCTGCAATCACATAGAATTGCCATGTCCGCAGTGCCTGATGCGCCGTCCAGCGCTGCTTAGTGCGATAAATACCGGAGATATCCCGGCTGTTATGTTTTTGATTTATGGCCTTGGCGTGGGCAATTTCCCGTTTTCCTTCCCGAAGAGTAATAATCGTCAGGATAACGAAAATGGTGAGTACAATGGCAGAAATCATCCAGTGCATCCGCCACGTCCCCCAAATCCGGGTTGCCAGAAAATAGATCCAAGGGCCAATGACGCCGCCCAATCCACCAATCGTGAAATAGAAGCCAAAAGCAAGAGATTGCTTCTCATATAACCGTGAAATCACATAAGTGCCCGGAACGGTAGCCAAAAAGGTAAAACCGATGCCGATTAAAGCCGTACCAATAAAATATGATGAAATAACATGTGTGTGATAAAGATTGTAGAAACCGGCCAGAAAAATCAGCAGGCCAATAAACAAAGTAAATCGAACACCAGCCTTACGGATGAATATCGTTGGCAAAAAACTGGATAGCCCGCAAGTTAGCCCAAGCAAGGTGAAGCCTAGCCCGGCATTCGTCCAACTCCAGCCCAGTTCATAAATCATGCTGGGCAAGACAACACCCAATGACGTAAAGGTCGTTGCTGTGGATAAAAAATAGACCATGCCTAAAAGTATCAGCAAAAACCACTGATAAGTACGCCCGAATTTGTCGTGTTGAATGGACATTGTGACCCCATCAAGGATATAAACCATTAAAAACGGCACTATTTTATGTGTTTATTAGAAAAAGCTGTATCGAATAAACACCCCGTAGCTAAATTGATTCGTGCGAAAATCAGATGTATCTTTTATTTTGTACTTATTCTTAACCGGATTCACAACCATTCCTGTCCATAAATGGCCGGGCTGATACCCTAATTTTTTTCCCAAGTCATAATGCAATTCAGGCTTGAAATCGATCATTTCAGGATTATCGCCTAACCCTAGTGTATAGTCGAAAGTTCCGACAATGCGGAAATCCCCCAATGGGTTGCTGAAAGGAATACCATAATCAATGTGGATGCGCTGATCGTCCCAACTCCCTTTGGCATTATTTTCAAAATAAAAGATAGTGCGCAGCCAACTGAACCCGCCTACTTGCCAATCAAGACTGATACCGGGAAAATAATCATGTTTTACGTTCTTGGTTTTAGCAATCCACTGAGCAAACAGCACATCTTTCAATGGGCCATAGGAAAAATCATATCCTGTGATTTTACTGGCACTGAGTCTTGGTACGAACTTATAGTAATAGGTGCTTTTATCGCCTTTATAGTCATGTTGCAGTGAGTTTTGCCAAATACTGTAGACATACATATCGCCGATTTTGTAATCACCAAAGGCTTCTACAATGGGAGAAATGGTTTTCTGGGGAGCAACTTTGTTTTCGAATTGAAAATAGAGGCTGGTATCAATTGATTGAAAATTGACAAAATCACTTGCTTGAACGCCATTGGCAATGGATAGCAATAAGGAAGGAAATAAACCCATTTTAATTATATGGTTTTTTAGCTTGTTGATAAATTGCAAATGATTTCTCCTTTCACGTTATGGCAGAGCGATGGGCAGTAGCATCGTGCTAACAGGGTAATTTTGTCAAAGTTTTTTTATTCCTGAAAAAACAAAATAGATTAAAAATATTATTCATATAAAAAGAAAAGTAAATAAATGATTTTTATAAAATAGCTTTGCTTTTAATTTTTTAATTACCAATATAGTTTTAATGCTAATTAGTACATGGTGTTACTGAATATATTATTAAGCAAGAGCATGTCACAATTATTTAATTATCATTAAATAAAACCCATAAGTCGTGATAAAAAGATTGTGTTTGAAATAACATTATATTTAGCAGAAGAGAGGAATTATGTATACAGGCATTGTACAAGGTAAAGAGAGCGTATTATCACTCAATAAAAATAACGGATTCAGTACGCTGATTGTTAGCAATCACAATCATTTTTTTGATGATGTTACTGTCGGCGCCAGTGTCGCCGTTGATGGCACATGCCTGACTGTCACCCAATTCAGTGGAGATCGCGTTTCTTTTGATATTTCCGATTTCACTGCTGACACCACTACGTTAAAGTTTCTTTCGATTGGTGATGAGGTCAACATTGAACGCTCACATCAGATGAATAAAGAAAATGGCGGGCACAGTCTTTATGGGCATATAGAGGATACTCTTACCAGAACACTATCAAGAAAATAATAGTGGATGATAAAAAAATAGGAAGCGGTAACTATTGGCAATAATTACCACTTCCTGACAATTGTTTTGCTATTCCTTTGTCATGGAATATGAAAAGCTGATCAACTTAATTTATTTTGTGCCCATTCCAGACCACTTTGGTACTCTGCCGGCAATAATGGCGCTAACATTTGCAATGCCATTTTCAAGGTATCCCGATCAGAATGAACCAAATTCAAATGCCCTACCTTACGAACCGGACGAACTTCCTTTTCATACCAATGTAAACGAACCAACGGTAAACTGAGCCACGCGGGATTTACCTCTGTGCCGATCAGATTGATCATAATGGATGGAGCAAATATTTCTGGTTGAGGCATGGGCAGATCCAGAATTGCCCGTAAATGAAGTTCAAACTGGCTGATAGAAGCGCCATTTTGTGTCCAGTGACCACTATTATGAACCCGAGGCGCCAGTTCGTTGATCAACAAATTATCACCGACAATAAAGCACTCCATCGCCATCACACCGATATAATTCAGGTGATCCATGAGGGTAGCCAGCATTTTTTCTGCTTGTTGCTGCAATTGCTTATCCGTATCGGGCAAGGCAACACTGGTACGCAAAATGCCTTCCTGATGCAGATTGTGAGTCAGCGTATAAAATACCGATTCCCCTTGGGCATTACGGGCACCCACCAGAGAAACTTCCCCTGAAAACGGGATCCCTTTCTCTACAATACACTCACCATAAATTTCAGGTGGTAATTCTGCTTCATCACCCGGCCGTATACGCCACTGACCACGTCCATCATAGCCGCCCGTCCGGCGCTTAACGATGATGAAGTCACCTAATTCAGCGAACAGTTGTGGCCATTGGCTTGGATCGGAAAGCAGTTTCCAGGGGGCTGTTGCCAGACCCAACGTATCCATCAATTGTTTTTGTGGTAAGCGATCTGCCAGTTGCGGGAAAATATCGCGATTAATAAAAGCATTATGATGTGCCAGCTCGCGAGTTAACGCAGTTTCCGGCCAACGTTCGATTTCTGCAGTAATCACACTGCTCTGATAAGGCACTGCTTCCGGCTCTGCATCCAACCCGACGGGGTAAACTGCAATCCCCAATGGCTCACCGGCTTGACGTAACATCCGACCCAATTGACCATTACCCAATACACAAACAGGCTTCATGCGCCCTCCCGTGGATCAGGATTCTCCAAAACATCCTGTGTTTGTGCCTGGCGCCAGCCTGACAGACGTTGAAACAGGGCATCATCATGTAAAGCCAGCACTTGGGCTGCCAGCAAGGCTGCGTTTGCGGCTCCGGCTTTACCTATAGCCAGTGTGCCAACAGGAATACCCTTTGGCATTTGAACGATCGAATACAGGCTATCGACACCACTGAGAGCGGCGCTTTGCACCGGAACCCCAAACACAGGCACTAAGGTTTTGGCTGCCAACATTCCCGGCAAATGTGCTGCACCTCCTGCGCCCGCGATAATCACATCAAAACCGTTTTCTTTAGCGTGTTCGGCAAAATGAAAAAGTTTATCGGGGGTTCGGTGTGCCGAAACAACCTCAACATGGAAAGGAATATCAAGAGAAGTCAAAATATCGGCTGCGTGTTGCATGGTTGCCCAATCACTTTTTGAACCCATGACAATGGCAATTTTGGCGTGGTGCTGCGTCTCTATTTCTGTTGTAGAAGTCATAACTGTTGTGGGATCAGAGCTGGCCGTCATAAATCAGATGCTCCTGTATAGAGTGTCTACCAGAACAAGGTGATGTTTAAGGCGACGGATCATATCACGCGAATTGCACAAGGAAAACGTTTGCGTTACCTGATTTGTCTATTTTTCCAAAATAAATAACGCAATTCAAAATGGGAAAGATATCAACTCAATGGATGTTTCTGTGACTTTAAACATTGAACCGTGATGATGCCATGCGCCCAATACACCGCGATGCACCGTTTTATTATCGATTTGAAGATCATGTATTGCCGGGCGATGCGTGTGTCCGTGAATCATCCAATCGGCCTGATGTTTTTCAAAGTGTTCGATAACGGTTTGTTGATTGACATCCATGATGGATTCAGACTTCTGAGTGTTGGAGTATTGGCTGCCCGCCCGCATTTTGGCAGCGATTTTCAACCGGATGAATAAAGGAAGAAGTAAGAAAAGACGTTGTATCCACGGAGTATGTACCCGCTTGCGGTACTGCTGATAACCGATGTCATCTGTGCATAGTGTATCGCCATGCAGAATTAAAATACGCTTGCCATACAATTCCAGCACGTTTTCCTGTGGCAGTAAGATCAAACCGCTCTCTCTGGCAAAGCGGGAGCCCAGCAAGAAATCACGATTACCGTGAATGAAATAACAGGAAATCCCTTTCTGTTTCAGTTCATTGAGCGCGTAGGCAACTTTAGTGTGTAGAGGGTTGGGATCATCATCACCAATCCAATAATCAAAAAAATCACCGAGAATATAAAGACTCTCAGCATGGATTGCTTCTTCACGCAAAAAACGAAGAAAACCGGCAGTAATTGCCGGTTCTTGCTCACTGAGATGTAGATCTGCAATAAACAGTGTACTCATGTAACGATTAACTATTCTCTAACAGTTATTATTATCTAACAGTCATTATTATCTAACAGTCATTATTCGCTAACGGTAACGCGTTCAATGATCACATCTTCACGTGGTACATCTTGGTGCATACCGCTGCGGCCAGTGGAAACGCCTTTGATTTTGTCAACCACATCCATGCCTTCAACCACTTCGGCGAATACGCAATAACCCCATCCGTCAGGACGTTCTGAACGGAAGTTCAGGAAATCGTTATCAACAACGTTGATGAAAAACTGAGCAGTTGCAGAGTGCGGATCATTGGTACGCGCCATTGCAAGGGTACCACGGCTGTTTTTTACGCCATTGTTTGCTTCGTTCTTGATAGGATCTTTTGTTACTTTCTGCTTCATACCTGGTTCAAAGCCACCGCCTTGAATCATAAAGCCATTGATCACACGATGAAAAATTGTGTTGTCATAAAAGCCTTCAGAGCAGTAATTTAAGAAGTTCTCAACAGTTACCGGCGCTTTATCCGCGAAAGTATTGATCACGATATCGCCAAAGTTGGTGTGGAAAGTCACCATAATAAAAATCCTAATAATAGTTTTGATTGACCCTGTATTCTAGGGGGTTCGGAACAACCGCAGTTATATCATATATGAGATTTTGAGTCAGTACTCTGAAATCACATCAGAATAAGGTGATTTGCGGCACTTGCAAAGCTTTGCATATCAAGGTGAAATACTTTGCCTGGCTTCTCTATATTCTGGTTTATTTATATCGCTGATAAAGAGGCCTATAATCAGCGAATTCATTCTATTTTATACACGTACATCTTTAATACACGTACATCAATTTTTACGGAAAACCCCCTGATGCTAAAAATTTTCAATACTCTCAGCCGCCAAAAAGAAGAATTTAAGCCGATTCATGAAGGGAAAGTGGGCATGTACGTGTGTGGCATTACCATTTATGATTTGTGTCATATTGGTCATGGCAGAACGTTTGTTGCATTTGATGTCATTGCCCGTTATCTGCGTTATATGGGATACGATCTCACCTATGTCCGTAACGTCACTGACGTGGATGATAAAATCATCAAACGTGCAATTGAAAATAATGAAAGCTGTGACGATTTGACCACACGCATGCTGGCAGAAATGCACAGCGATTTTGACGCGCTGAATATTCTACGCCCGGATTTAGAGCCTCGTGCCACGCAACATATCGCAGAGATTATTGAAATCGCGTCAGAGCTGATTCAACGTGGACACGCTTATGTTGCGGCTAATGGCGATGTGATGTTCTCCATTGATACCAATCCTGATTACGGCTTGCTTTCCCGCCAGGATCTGGGACAATTACAAGCTGGAGCGCGTGTTGAAGTCGCAGATGTAAAACGTAATCCAATGGATTTTGTGTTGTGGAAAATGTCCAAGCCGGGTGAGCCTAGCTGGGAATCTCCGTGGGGAGCGGGTCGTCCGGGTTGGCATATTGAATGTTCTGCCATGAACGGCAAAACTCTTGGTCACCATTTTGATATTCACGGCGGCGGTTCTGATTTGATGTTCCCGCACCATGAAAACGAAATCGCACAATCCACCTGTGCTCATGACGGCCCTTACGTTAATTACTGGATGCACTCTGGCATGGTCATGGTGGATAAAGAGAAGATGTCCAAATCTTTGAACAACTTCTTTACTATCCGCGATGTGCTGGGATATTACGACGCTGAAACTGTGCGTTATTTCTTGCTGTCTGGTCATTATCGTAGCCAATTGAACTACACAGAAGAAAACCTGAAACAGGCTCGTACTTCCCTTGAGCGTTTGTATACTGCTCTGCGCGGTACAGATAAAACCGCTCAACCGGCTGGTGGAGAAGCATTTGAAGCTCGTTTTACTGAAGCGATGAATGATGATTTTAATACACCAGAAGCGTATTCAGTCCTGTTTGATATGGTTCGTGAGCTCAACCGCCTGAAGGCAGAAGACGTTGCAGCGGCAAATGGTCTGGCGGCTGAATTGCGTAAGCTGGCGGGAATTCTTGGTCTTTTGGAACAAGATCCTGAACACTTCTTGCAGGGCGGCGCGCAAGCGGACGATGACGTAGCTAAAATCGAAGCACTCATCAAACAACGTAACGATGCCCGTAAGAACAAAGCGTGGGCATTGGCAGATGCGGCGCGTGATCAGTTGAATGAAATGGGCATTGAGCTGGAAGATGGTCCACAGGGAACAACCTGGCGTCGTAAGTAATCGATTTTTGATTGATTGAACGTTGTTATATCTCAGAACCGCCCTTGATATGGGCGGTTCAATTTTTTTGAATTTACGTCTTTACAGCAATATTTTTATTTGCAATACATGAGCGGAATAAAAACGTCAGATTTATCGATGAGTATTCAGATACTCAGGATAGAAAGCATTTCCAGTGTGATACGTGGTTTTTCCAGAAACGGAGTTCCGTTTCATGGCAACAAAAGAAGCATTATTTAGATGTTCTGGTACTTGATGTGTGCTATCACTGGAAGCAAGATTAAGAAGAGAAATTGTCACCCTACGTTTAGAGTTACTTAATTTATAAGACATACCCAACAACCTTCTTGCAGCTCGATTACTTAACATAATTAACCCCGTTTCAGTTGTACGTAAGCTTCCCAGTATAGCAACTTATTAGAAAATCAAAACATTGTTGGTATGATTGTTTATCAAGATATCGTCAGCATCACATATTTTGTGGATAAAACCAGATAAATCTATTGCCAGTAACATCAATACCATAATGCTTATTTTTGAGCGAATCCTGTTTCTTCCAGATAGCAACAGCAAGGCCTTATATTATTAATATTATATTTATTTAACAGCTCCTTAATATTGTTAAATAGTTTTTGAAGTTTTACACTGTGATTCTCCCAATAATAGTATTTCTCTTGTATTTATTCTTAGCCTGATATTTTCAGGATCTTTTCTTGGTATTCTTTTGATTTTTTCTAATATATTAATTTGTAAATCAGGATGATAAAAAAATCATTGCCGTTTATAGCATGAAAAAAAGCACCTGAAATGTATAAATTCAGGTGCTTTTTTCGAAAAAATATTAGTGGTAATCTTTACCCACTAAGTTACTCTTCAACGCGAACAGATTCACCATTAAAGGTTACAACTTTACCCGCAGTAATTTTGCAGCGCTTGCGCGTCTCAAGTTGACTATCAACCTGAACCAAACCTTCTGCAATCATGGCCTTTGCTGCTGCACCACTTTCGCACCACCCTTGTAATTTCAGCAGGTCGCATAATTCGACATAAGGGTGATTATCTAAATAAAAAATTTCCATCAGTATCCTTCAGTTGTACCTACATCATGGTATTCCTCGCAAGCCTGCAAGGTATTTTGAATCAATGTTGCAACAGTCATTGGGCCAACACCGCCCGGAACAGGGGAGATCCAGCTAGCGCGTTCCGATGCGTTATCGAAATCTACATCACCAATGACTTTGCCATTTTCCAGCCGATTAATACCAACATCAATCACAATCGCGTCTGGTTTAATCCATTCACCGGGAATAAAATTCGGTTTACCGACAGCCACGACCAGTAAATCTGCTTGTTCAACATGCTGGCGTAAATTTTTGGTAAAGCGATGAGTGACCGTCGTTGTACAGCCAGCCAATAGCAACTCAAGGCTCATTGGGCGCCCAACGATATTAGAAGCGCCGATAATAACGGCATTTAGGCCATACGTATTGATATTGCAGCGCTCGAGCAGCGTAACAATCCCACGGGGGGTACAAGGGCGCAGCTTCGGCGCTCGTTGGCACAGACGGCCAATATTATAGGGATGGAAACCATCAACATCCTTATCGGGATGAATACGTTCCAGTACTTTGACATTATCAATGCCGGCAGGTAAAGGAAGTTGAACCAAAATACCGTCGATTTCAGTATCGGTGTTCAGGTTATCGATCAGGGAGAGTAATTCGGCTTCGCTGGTGGTATCAGGCAGGTCATAAGAGCGGGACATAAAGCCGACTTCTTCACAGGCCCGGCGCTTGCTTGCGACATAAATCTGAGATGCAGGGTTTTCTCCAACTAAAACGACGGCAAGACCCGGCGCTCGTTTTCCGGCAGCTACACGCTGTTTAACTCTTTCTGCAACTTCACTTCTGATTGTCTGCGCAATCGTTTTCCCATCAATAATTTTTGCTGACATGTATTTAAGATTCCATCATCAAGTATAGGAATAGGGGCTATTTTGTCAGAACATAAACCGTCTGTCAGTTTTATTAATAGTCATAAAATGAACATACGAACGAAAAGGGCATTGACTCAGGCCATTATGCCCGTATAATCCGGTGCTGCATCAACGCATTAATGATGTTTCTTATTTACATATCGCACAAAATGCGCCCTTAGCTCAGCTGGATAGAGCAACGGCCTTCTAAGCCGTAGGTCACAGGTTCGAATCCTGTAGGGCGTACCATTTAAAATCAATGAGTTATCAATATTTTTTTAAATGCTGTAAGAAATGCAGGTGTTCTAATGGGTGTCTTAAGAATTTTTATCTCTAACCCACTTTTCATAAACTTCTTCGGGCCAGCCCAAAAAAATCCCGCTTTCCGTCTTTGATGGTTTTGGGAATTCGTTTCTCTTTGCCCACATCCGCCACAAAGTAGGATGGCTCTTTCCTACCAATTTGCACATTTCTTTAAGACTAATGTATCTCGTTGCCATTATTTACTATTTCCTTTTTGATAATTGCTTGCCAAAGCCAACCTGACCACTTTTTCAGTGGCTATTTTCCCATCTATCACCCAAAAATGGTGTATTCCAGCTCAGTGCTGAGGAATGCCATTTGAATTTTTTGATCTTCCGTTGTAGGGCACCGTATCAAGTACCCGTTCATCACATCAGTATGGAAATTTCTTCCAGTGTCCACCTGCAGTATTGGTAATCTATGCATTATTTAAATGCAATTTTATAATTGTCATATAATATTACATCTTCTATATTCTCTTCTTGTACGTAATCGTTCTGAATTTAGATTGAAACATTCCCCAGCGCAGGCGTTGTAATTAAGTTTTAATGTTTATTGAAATTTATAGATTTTATTTATATTCGTTTATTGTGTGGCTATTTTTATTACTGACCGTGTTTTCTTGTCTGCTTTAATCAGAGGAATGATATCAATTAAATGCATATATCGTCCTCTCCGTTTATAGAGCGCATAACCGTAATCGACAATCGGTTCTAAATTATAGCAAGGAACAGGCTCTGTATGTTTTGGGCTGACCCGATACGTCGTTAATATATGATGCTTAAATTCATCTTTATTTTTTATGCCCATGCCATGATTCTGGGTTTTGCCCTGATGATATTGGTCTGCCAAAAAGGTGATATGTGTTGTTCCTGTATGCAGGCTGTTTTTTTGTGCGATATTGGCAACAATGCCATTAATGGTGATAGCATTTTTTGGTTTTGTTGCCGGTTTCTTGATGATGGCAGAAATGAAGGTACGCATAAATCCTCTCGCTGACTATGGTAGTGATTATTCCTATCACTTTGATGTGGCTAACATTATCACTTAAATTCCATCAAATCCATACCTAAAGTGATATAAATCAAGTTTTTTTAATTATCTTATTGATATCAAATAATTTTAATTTGATATTATCTGAATGATTTTAGAACTTGAGGGTGATAATAATTTCAATGAAATTAAAGATACTGCATTAAAAACAGTATCTTGTCGCAAATAGAGGCAGGGTTTGGCGGTGTTTCTAGTAGGGATGGGAATGTTATCGTTTTCGCTTCATGTTACGAAATAAATAAACAATCACACCGACGATTTCCATGTCGGGAGAGAGGGTTATCAAGGGGATACGTGAGTCATCAACAGATAAAAAGCTGACAGCTCCCCCTTGTTTATAACGATAAACGGAATAGTGCTCTCCGATGCGTGCATAGACTAAATCATCATTGGCGATATCTTCCTGTATATCCACCACGATCACCGTCCCTTCCGGCGCTTCAGCGCAGCCGGTATTTTGGGTGATGCGATAAGCCCGGCAGGATTCAAACAAGGTTTGCTGTTCAGAAAAGGCCGGCACCATGAAGAACTCCGGGGTTTCTTGTGCTGCTTCATAAATTTTTACCGGTGCATAACGGTTGTCATGCCTGACAGTAAAATCAGTATCACCGGACTGAGATTTATGACCACTGCCATCACTAAGCCATTCCGGACGCACATCAAGCGCCTTGGCCAAATCAACGAGTCGGCCTGTTTTGACGGCGTTCCCGGAAAGTAATTTCCATATCATGGATTGTGCCATGCCGGCTTTTTTTGCCAGAGCAGATTGGGTCAGCCCCTTATCTGCCATGGCTTCTTTTAATCTATCAGCAAGCGTCATAAGTGCCTCATGAGTGGTTCCCGCATTTATGTGAAATACAGGGGATAAGCCCAAGAACCGCTGTCTTGGAACATTTTTGCTTATTCTATCTCTAAAGTGATACCTTTACAAATACTCCAATAGTGATTTATATTGATTGTTAGTGATATTGTTATTACCGTGGTGTTGGAGAAAGGAACTAATGAAAAACAGTGTGATAAAAAAAGTGATAGATATCGCAGGCAGCCAGGCCAAGCTGGCTCAGGTTCTGGGGTGTGCGCAATCGCTTATCAGTGCGTGGTTGTACGGAAAAAAACGGGTTTCAGTATCACGGGTCCCCGATATTGTGGTTTTTTCAAACGGTGCGGTTCAGGCTCATGAATTGCGTCCTGATCTGCCTACCGTTTTCCCGCCCCCTGAAAAAAAATCTCAATAAATTCTAGACAGGGATTAATTATGCGGGGTGTTTTGAACATGGGGATGTTGTTTAACATACGGTAACAGGGAGAAACGGCATGAGTATGAGTCTGATGGCGCAGGCAATGGCTATCCGGGTGGGTAATTCCCTGAGAAAACTGGTGCTTATTAAGCTGGCCGACAATGCAAATGATAAAGGGGAGTGCTGGCCCTCATATCAGCATATTGCAGATCACTGTGAATGCAGCAAAAGCGCAGTGCGAAGCCACATTGATGCCCTGATTAAGATGGGTTTGCTTACCAAGGAAAACCGGCTCGGTAATCACAACGGGAAAGGGAATGCCTCGAATGTCTATTACCTGAATTTATCCGCTGGCCCTGTGTCACCAAAAAGCACACCCCCTGTGCCACCTGTTGGCAGCCCTGTGTCATTTGCTGGCACCCCTGTGCCGTCTGGTGACATCCCTCCTATGCCGTCAGATGGCACCAGAACCAGTCACTCTTTTGAACCAGTCAATGAATCAATCAAAGAACCTATAAACCCCAAAGGGGCTGAGCAGGAAAAACAGGAAAGAAAGACAAAAAAACCAGCATTCGATCCCCTGACGGCCAAACCTGAAAACGTCAGTGCTGAAACATGGGCGGACTGGGTGAAGTTCAGGCAGGAAATCAGGAAACCCCTGACAGAAACCAGTTGCCGACAGCAGGCCAAGCAATTGGCAGCATGTGCCAACCCTGACGAAGTGATTTGCACCTCCATTGCCAACAGTTGGCAAGGGTTATTTCCTGACAAAACGAGATCCGTGCGACAGCCCCAAGTCAACACCCATACCGGATTTGAGCACAAGCGTTATGAATCACATGGCGCGAACTGGACAAAAAATCTTTAAGGAGCAGCAGACGTGATGGAAACAACCGATCTGGGCATATTGAAAATCGTTCCCCGCTTTGCGCAGGCCAGCTTTGCTACCTACCAGCCGCAGAACCGAATGGCAGAAAACAACCTGAAAACCTGTCAGGGCTACGTCCAGACGTGGGAAGAACGCAAGCGGGCAGGGGAAGGCATGATCCTGTGCGGACGTCAGGGCACGGGCAAAACCCACCTTGCCGTGTCCATCTGCCGTGAAATTGCCACAGGCGGTGATGAAGCGGTTTTTATCACCACCGCGTCACGCATTATCCGGGCGTTTCGTCGTTCATGGAATAGCGAAGGGGAGATGAGTGAATTTGATACCTTGAAATTTTACAGCGAGCTGAATTTGCTGGTGATTGACGAAATTGGCGTGCAGTACGGTACAGAGTCTGAACGCAATATTTTGTTTGAGGTGCTGAATAATCGCTACGAAGACCTGTTGCCCACCGTCCTGATCAGTAATTTACCCGTGACTGAGTTGGCGCAGTTTTTGGGGGATCGGACGCTGGACAGAGTGCTTCAGGGTGGCACGGTATTGGCCTTTGACTGGGAAAGCTACCGGAGGGTAATCGCATGAACGTATATGATTTGGAAATGGCCGTCATCAGTGGCTTGTTATCAGGTGGGGCGACACCGGATGCCTACGACGTATTGGCGATTTTACCGGATGAGGCGTTCAGCTCCGTTCATCTGCGCCGGGTGTACGGGGAAATCAAAAAGCAGGTCCTGAGCAGTGCCATTATCGATCCCTTTTTCATTGCGGATGCAATGGGCGAAGAACGCGGTATTCTGGCTAACTTGCTGGAACTGGCCAAGACCCCGGTCTGGCAGGCAAACCTAAAAGGCTATGCGGAAAAGGTCATGAGTTATTGGCGTGTACGTCAGGTCACTGACCTGATTAATCGTTACCAGAAAGAGATTCAGGCCTGCGGCAATCACACGCAAGCTGAAGAACTGATTGAGGCTTTTGCGTCCCAGTTTAATGGATTATCCCGGAGTGACAGTAGGTTACAGCCTATTGTCATCGGCACATTGCTGGATAGATATGTTGAAACACTGGAAGCGCGTAATCAGGGCAAGACAGGCATGATCCTGACGGGCATTGAGCCGCTGGACGAACTGACAGGCGGATTTAACCCGACTGACCTGATTTTACTGGGTGGACGTCCGGGCATGGGAAAAACAGAACTGGCCCTGTGCATGATTGACGGCATGACCCGAAATGGTGGCGGTGCTTTGTTGTTTTCCATGGAAATGGCAGCGCAACAAATTGCTGAACGCATGGTAGCAGGTTCGGCTGCAATGCCCGTGTCTAAACTCAGAAACTGTGAACTGTATGATGAAGACTGGGGGCGTATTGGCAATGCACTGGGTTCGCTCATCGATCGGGATATTTATGTGCTGGATGCCAGTGATTTGAGTATCGAACAAATTTGCGCCATCAGTGAAACCCATAAGCGTCGCCACCCGAACTTAAAGGGCATTTTCGTAGACTATCTTGGGTTGATTAGAAAACCCCGGGCTGACCGTCACGACTTAGCTGTGGCAGAAATATCGAAGGCACTGAAAGGATTGGCGAAACGACTGCATATCCCGGTCACGGCCTTGAGCCAGTTATCAAGGGAAGTGGATAAGCGCCCCTTGCATCAGCGTCGTCCGGTGGCGGCAGACTTACGTGATTCCGGTTCTCTGGAGCAGGATGCGGATCGCATCATTTTTACTTACCGGGATGGGGTGTATAACCCATTCAGCTCCGCCAGCCAGTACGCGGAAATTATTCTGGAGAAGAACAGTCACGGGCAAACCGGCACGATTTATCAGGCATTCAGGCACGGACATTATCTGCCGACCGATCAGATATCGGCGGCCGAAGTTTGCCGGATGCCGCGACAAACCAAACAAAAAGAACGCCGCTATGCCGACAGGGCACTTTAATCACAGGGGAGTGTGCGAATGCGTGATATTCAATTAGTCATGGAACGCTGGGGGGCATGGGCGGCGGATAATCGCGATGGGGTTTACTGGTCCTCTATTGCAGCGGGCTTCAAAGGATTAATCCCGAACCGAGTGAAATCCCGCGTGCAATGTTGTGATGATGATGCCATGGTTATCGCCAGTTGCATGGCAAAACTGAATCAGACGCATCGCGATGCGCATGACTTGCTCTTTGATTATTACGTGTTCGGTAAAACATTTATGCAATTGGCTCATGATCACCACTGTTCTGATACGCACATCGGGAAGCGATTACAAAAGGCCGAAGGTGTTATTGAAGGGATGTTAATGATGCTGGATATCTCACTGGAAATGGATAAAGACATCCTGTTAGCGCAATACCCATTATGTGGCTTGTGAAAATAACTCTTTACGATCGTAAAAACGGTGCTATTGTGATAAACGTGATGACAAAGTCACCAGGCTTATTAATACCAGACAGCTTAAACCTTGCCCTATGCAAGGTTTTTTTACGCCTGAAATAAACGTAAGACTTGCTGTTGTCATTGGTCAGAGTTACATGTGTGTTCATGCCGAATAACTGACCAAAGGTTTAAATTATCATGCTAAAACATGAAGATATGACAACAGCCGCCGCCTGCGTTTTAGAAACCGTATCCGTGTATGACTGGGCCTCTGTTTCAGACATTTCTGCCCTGACGGGGCTATCAGCGCCCCGTTGCCAATTACTGTTAACTCAATTTTGTCTGGCTGGTCTGATGGAAAGCCGGGACAACGACTAATACCGCTCGCTTAAGCAAACTGAGATATAGCCAAATCATATTAATATGACATAATACCTAACCCCTAGACGACAAGGCATAACACGAGATGGGCTACAGCTTAGATTTTCGAAAGCGGGTACTGGCATACAAAGACAAGCATTCGTTGACTTTCGAACAAACGAGTGCCCATTTTGAAATCTCCATGCGCACCTTGTTTCGGTGGTGTAATAAGATAGAACCTTGCATGACCCGCGATAAACCCGCCACGAAAATCCCTGATGCGGTGCTCATTGCGGATGTCCAAAACTTTCCCGATGACTATCAATGGGAAAGAGCAAAACGTTTAGGTGTCTCACAATCGGCTATTCATTACGCCTTGAAACGGCTTCGGATCACCCATAAAAAAAA
>NZ_NKHR01000010.1:0-131694 GCF_014467285.1 Xenorhabdus sp. PB62.4
CCGGGAGAACTGTACATTGGCGGTGCGGGACTGGCGAGGGGTTACTGGAACCGGCCTGAACTGACTGCTGAGCGTTTTGTGGCGAACCCATTCGCGACGGCCGAAGACAAGGCGAAAGGCTATACCCGCCTGTACAAAACGGGCGATTTGGTGCGCTGGCGGCCGGACGGCAATCTGGAATATCTGGGGCGCAATGACTTTCAGGTCAAAATCCGCGGTTACCGCATTGAACTGGGCGAAATTGAAAATGCCCTCGCTTCTCATCCGCAGGTGAAACAGGCCGTGGTGATTGACCGCGAGCACAACGGGAATAAAGTGCTGGCCGCCTATCTGGTGGCAGAAGAAGCACTGTCCGATGAAGCCCTGATTAAACACCTCTCTGCCCATTTGCCGGATTATATGCTACCTGCCAGCCTTACCCGCATTGAATCCGTGCCGCTGACCTTGAACGGCAAGCTGGATCGCCGCGCCCTGCCGGAGCCGGTATGGGGAACGCAGGACAGTTATGCCGCTCCCCGTAATACACTGGAAACCCAACTGTGTGCTATCTGGCAGGCGGTATTGGGCTTAGAACGCGTTGGTATTGAAGATAACTTCTTCCGCATTGGTGGCAATTCCTTAACAGCGATTAAACTGACCGCAGCAATACGCAATGAAATAGACATTGATATTCCTTTAAATATTTTGTTTAGCTACAAATGTATTGCTTTGTTAGCTCAATGGCTGGAAATAGGCAGTGTTAAACCTGATTTACTTAATTTCTTAACACCAGAATCAACGGCAACAAAGAAACTGTTTATGGTTCATCCGGCTAATAGCGGTAGTGAAGTATATGCCTCTCTGGCAAATACATTATCTGATGCGTATAACTGCATAGGCATCAATAATTATAATCACTGTATGGATAATCAAACAGATTCTCTACAGAAGATAACTCAAATCTACATGGAGTTAATCCTGACAGAAACTTCTATTGATCAACCTATTCGCATTTTAGGTTGGTCATTGGGAGGGCAATTAGCTATAGAAATTGCATTTCAATTAGAACAGCTAGGCGCAAAAGAGATTCATTTATTTTTATTAGATACTATTATCAATAACGATGAGATAAAAGATCTTAAGAGTAAACTGGATATGCCAAGTGAATATAAGAAAGCCACCCAAAAATTGCAGGAAATGGGGGCAAGCGATGCTTATATCAATACAGTATTGGGAGCAATACCGCTTGAGCTTAACATAGCGAATGGTAATTTAAGTGGGAAATTGGCACATACAAACATCACCTTATTTAAAGCGGGCAGAACAAACCCATACTATAAAGAAGGCGTTGGATTTGAGCTTGGTCAATTAACAAAGAAAATCCCGGATAATAATATTTCTCAATTTACAGTCAATCCATTAGTAATTACATTGATTGATGATTTTTATCATGAGAATATTATTGAAGCCGTTTCCATTATCAGCACAGAAATAATCAACACATTATCAATTAAAGATAATATAAGTTAATTTGATTACGATTAATGAGGCCAGCAAAACTGGCCTCATATTTTCTTATCTCTTTTTGATCAAAAAACTTTGTTTGCGCAATTTCCAATAGAATTAACCTTAGTTGATAAATTGAGCGGTTATCCAGCCTTGCAACAACCTTCGTCTGATGATGAGGTCAAGTCAGGTCTTCACCATGGCATAGCAATATTGCAGGCAATTGTGGTAACCGGTGTTCCTTCATAACAGGACCGGGCTTGATTAGACACAGATCTGTTTCAAACAAAAAGAAAAATCCGTATAATCCACCCCCTGCAAAGAATCCCTATAAGAAATCTATCGTCGATACGATCGGCAATGGTGAGAAGTCGCAATGAATCAGAAAGATACGAGAAAAGAAACACTTGAATTCAACAAGCTCCAGAAACGCCTGAGGAGAAGTGTTGGTAATGCTATTATTGATTACAATATGATTGAAGATAATGATGTTGTAATGGCATGTATCAGTGGCGGCAAAGATTCATTTGCGATGTTAGATATTCTATTGAATCTGCAAAAGGCTGCGCCAATAAAATTTGAAGTCGTTGCAGTAAACCTTGATCAGAAACAGCCTGGTTTTCCTGAGTACATCTTACCTCAATATTTTGAAAGTCTGGATATTCCCTACTACATAGTCGACAAAGACACGTACTCAGTGGTGAAAGAAAAAGTACCGGAAGGCAAAACCACTTGTGGCTTGTGTTCAAGATTGCGCCGGGGCACGCTCTATTCTTTTGCAGAAAAAATTGGGGCGACGAAAATTGCACTTGGACATCATTTAGATGACATTGTTGAGACCCTGTTTCTTAATATGTTTCACGGTTCACGAATGAAAGCAATGCCGCCAAAGCTGCGTTCTGATGATAGCCGTAATGTTGTCATAAGGCCGCTGGCATATTGCCGGGAAAAAGATCTGATTAAGTATGCGGAACACAAAGAATTCCCAATCATTCCTTGCAATTTATGTGGTTCCCAAGAAAACCTACAGCGCAAGGCAATCAAAGCAATGTTGGTGGATTGGGACAAGAAAACACCGGGCAGAGTAGAAAGTATTTTCAAATCTCTGCAAAATGTTAGCCCAAGCCAATTGGCCGATAGAACGCTTTTCGACTTTGTTAACCTGCCATTGTCCCGCGAGGGAGAAAGAGAAGAGTATGCGTTTAACGAAGCGGTCGTATCATCAACGAACATTGATGAAGCAATGTTTATTGATGTTACAAACATTTAAAAGCACATACTTAGACCTTGTTTAGTATTTTGTGTAATCGCCACTTCCGATTAAACTGTTTTTTATCCATAGTATCTCCATTGTATGAACATAGCCGCGCTTTTGCGCGGCATTGGCTCATCCAAGCTAACGTCAGACTCATCCTCTTTCTCTTAAAGAAAGATATCTGGTTTCACATCAAAACGTTCGGAAAGCGCTTTGATATGTGCAATAGTTAATGAGCGTTTGCCCGAAAAAATTTGGCTGATAAGTGATTTTGAACCTATCTCTTTTTGTAAATCTGAGTATGACAGGCCATGTTGATCCATCAACACACGTAGAGCAGCTACACCAGTAGGTGTAACGACTCGCAATCGAAATCCCTCAAGCTCGCAATCAGCACAATTTTCGGCTCAGATTAAGTGACAATGAAAATCCTCCCGGGCTCACATTAAGTGATAATGAGCTCGCATTTATCTTTTCCGGCTCGCCATCCATTGCCCCGGGCTCACAATAACTGCAAATGAAATTTACGCAGATTGTATAAGCCATACTATGATTTCCTCCATGTCGGGGTAGCTGTCGGATCTGGATTGCACTGTGTCCTGACTACACACTACTTTTCATGTTATTGAGAGGAAATTATGATTAGATATATTTTTATGTTTTTTATTGAGAGGAAATTATGATTAGATATATTTTTATGTTTTTTATTTTGACACCTTTCTTTTGTGGCGCTGCTGAGAACGGCTTTAATCACCCTGGTGTCTTTGTAAGTTTAAAACAGTTGCAATATGTTAAGGATAATCTATCCAGAGAGCCGTGGAAGTCAGCCTACGAAAAGGTTTTACAAGACCCTCTCGCTGACAAACATTATGAACCAACCCCCTGGAGTACTGTTGAATGTGGTTCCTCTTCTAATCCAAATAATGGATGTACGGATGAAGTAAGGGATGCTCAAGCCGCTTATACACAGGCGCTGTTGTGGAGGCTTAGTGGTGAGACTGTCTACGCTGAAAATGTACGCAAGATTTTGAATGCCTGGGCTAATACCCTCACGGGGGGACATACTAATAGCAATGGACCATTGCAGGCATCCTGGGCCGCAACAATGTTTACCCGGGCGGCTGAAATTGTTAAGTACACTTATACCAGTTGGCCTCAATCAGAAAAAAACAAGGTGACTAAATTATTTGCCGAGCAGTATTACCCCGACATTTCACGAATGTTTTCCGGTAGCTACGCTTGTTATAATAAGAACTGGCATGCAAGTGCGATAGAGGCGATGTTAAATATTGCAATTTTCAATAAAAATACGAATTGGTTCAATAGTGCCATTGAAAAATGGCACAGCCTTGTCCCGTCCTATATTTATCTGTCGTCCGATGGTTCCAGACCTAAAAACGCATCATGGTGTTCACGCAATGACTCACAAATAAATGCATACTGGAATAACCCCAAAAGCTATGTTGATGGTTTGACACAGGAAAGTTGCCGTGATTTTGAGCATACTGCTTACGGCCTGGCAGCCATAATCAATACTGCCGAGACAGCCAGGTTGCAGCATATTGATTTATATCAGAATAAGTCCAGCAATGCTCAGATGCGCATTATTAAAGCTATGGAATTGCACAGTGCATACCAGACTGCTGCGTTATCTGATAAATTATGCCAAAACTATGATGGCTACAAACTCAATACTAAAGGTACATTTGAAGTCGGATTTAACCAGTACTCTGTACGCCAAGGACTTGACCTCCCTCACACTTCTGAATTTCTGGTAAGCACCAGGCCAACCAAAGGGCATTTTCATTACCTCTGGGAGACATTAACTCACGGTTTAGTTGGTGATCGTAACTAAGATAACTGACCTTCCTGTGGGCAAAGCCATATTAAACCCGTCCGTTTTAGGTAAACCCAAAGCAGACAATCCGGTGAGACAGTTTTTCTGTCTCATTTGGGTTGTTTTCGTCTCATCCTGGTGTTACGTTTTCATCATCTAGAGTTAAACGAGACAGTTTTCATCATTATGGCACTTTACGGCTATGCCCGCGTTTCAACCAGTGATCAGGATCTTACCCTGCAGACACAAATTCTCCGCGCTGCCGGTTGTGAAATCATTCGTGCAGAAAAAGCCAGTGGAAGCAGCCGGACCGGAAGGAGCGAGTTGCAGCTATTACTGGAGTTCCTGCGCCCCGGTGATACGTTGATGGTGACCCGAGTGGATCGCCTGGCCCGCAGCATTAAGGATCTGCAGGATATTGTATATGTCCTGAATCAGCAGGGCGTAACGCTCAGGGCAACAGAACAGCCAGTGGACACACGCTCGGCAGCAGGTAAGGCATTCCTCGATATGCTGGGCGTTTTCGCTGAGTTTGAAACCAATCTGCGACGTGAACGCCAGATGGAAGGGATTGCCGCGGCGAAAGCACGGGGCGTGTACCGCGGAAGAAAGCCCTCAATAGACCCTGCGGAGGTCTGGCGCCTGTACACTATGGAGAAGATGGGGGCCACGGCCATTGCCCGCCAGCTTGGGATAGGGAGGGCCTCAGTCTACCGGGCCCTGGAAAATTATGAGCAGCCGGCGTAGCGCTATCCCGGCTGACTCCCTGTTGCAACTGCGGCAACGGCTTGATCGCCTGCCGCCAAAAAGTCCTGAACGGGCCACTCAGATTACCGCTGCTGCTCAGCTGTATGGTATTTCAGTCACAACTGTCTATCGCGCCCTTCGTCTGGTCCTGAGACCACGAACGGCTCACCGCAGCGATCATGGGCGGCCCCGCATACTGCCTCCGTCCGAACTGGAGCATTACTGTGAGCTGATTGCCGCGCTGAAGCTGCGAACCACGAATAAATCCGGCCGCCATCTGTCAACCGGGCGGGCAATACAGTTGCTGGAAGAGCACGGCGTGGAGACGGTTCAGGGATTGATCAAAAGCCCCAAAGGATTACTTCGAAAACAAACAGTTAATCGCTGGCTTTCCCGCTGGCGTCTCGACCAGCCCCGACTGTTGCGTGAGCCTCCGGCGGTACGATTTCAGGCCGAAAACAGCAACGACTGCTGGCAGTTTGATATGTCACCGTCCGATCTCAAGCATATTGAACGGCCTGACTGGATTGATCCTGCCCGGGGCGAACCCACACTGATGTTGTTCAGCGTTGTGGATGACCGGAGCGGTGTTGCTTACCAGGAATACCGATGTGTGTATGGCGAAGATGCGGAGTCAGCGCTACGTTTTCTCTTCAACGCCATGGCACCAAAAGCCAGAGCTGACTTTCCTTTCCAGGGCCGCCCGAAAATGCTGTACCTCGATAATGGACCTGTGGCCAAAAGCCATGTATTCCAGAATGTGATGCAGTCCCTGAAGATTGACTGGCTGACGCATACACCTGCAGGTAAGGATGGCACCCGGACGACGGCACGGTCCAAAGGTAAAGTAGAGCGTCCGTTCAGAACCGTCAAAGAGGCGCATGAAACCCTGTACCATTTCCATAAACCAGAGACGGAGCTGCAGGCCAACGAATGGCTCTGGAACTATCTGAGCCGTTATAACGCGCAGCGTCACCGCAGCGAGAAACACTCCCGACTGGAGGACTGGCTGGCAAATATCCCCCAGGACGGCGTGAGAGATATGTGCAGTTGGGAACAATACTGTCGGTTCGCCCGGGAGCCTGAGTCCCGCAAGGTGGGTGTTGATGCGCGGGTAACGATAGACGGCACCGCATGGGAAGTTGAACCGGATATGGCGGGTGAAACCGTTATTCTGCTGTGGGGGCTGTTTGACGAAGAGATGTATGTGGAGTTTACCGGTGAAACATGGGGTCCTTATTATCCGGTATCGGGGCCTGTGCCGCTACACCGTTACCGGACGTTCAGGCGCGGTAAAGCGGCTGAACGAGCCGATCGTATCCATGCTCTGGCCAGGCAGCTGAACATCCCCATCAGCGCATTGTCCGGCAGCGATCTCCGCGTGGTCAGTGATGACACTCAGCAGCGCATTGATGAGTTGCCACATCAGCCCTTTGATGCCCGAAAATTTGAATACCACTTTCCCACCGTCATCGCGGCAAAACTGGCTATTGCCGACGATCTGGCCATACCGCTGGCCAGAATGTCGGATGAAGACCGGGCGTTTATCGACAGTATTTTGACTGAGACGCTTAACCGTAGTGAAGTACTCGCCCGCATCAGAGACTATTTTCGTAACAGACAATCAGGAGAAGACCATGCGGGTTGAAGTAATGGAGCATTATGGACTGACGCAGTCTATTGAACAGGCGGGGTATTATGAAACTGCCCACCATAAGCAGTTGATGAAAGACATTAAAGGGGCGATACGCGAAGGACGACTGATAGCCGTCTGTGGCGTGGTCGGGAGTGGCAAAACGGTCACCCTGCGACGCCTGCAGCAGCAACTGATGGATGAAAACAAAATTATTGTCGCCCGCTCCCTGTCGGTGGACAAACACAGTGTCCGGCTCGCCACGCTGATTAACGCCCTGTTTTACGATCTGGCGCAGGATAAGCAGGTGCAGATCCCCAAACAGGGTGAACGCCGTGAGCGAGAACTGCAGGAGCTGGTCAAAAAAGGTAAGCGCCCGGTAGCTCTGTTTGTTGATGAAGCGCATGACCTGAACGGAAATACACTGACGGGGTTCAAACGGTTGATGGAAGTGGTCGAGGATGGTGGCGGAAGGTTATCTGTCGTTCTGGCCGGTCATCCAAAGCTGCGTAATGACCTGCGTCGTCCGACGATGGAGGAAATTGGCTATCGTACCGATATTTTTACGCTGGACGGGATCACCGGCAGCCAGCGCGAGTACATCCAGTGGCTGCTGAAAACCAGCACTGGCAAAGGTAAGCCGGAAGATATTCTGACGACCGAAGCTGTCGACCTGCTGGCAATGAAACTGCGTACACCGCTGCAGGTTCAGTTGCACCTGACGCTGGCAATGGAAGCAGGATACCAGACAGGCGAAAAACCAATAACAGCCACGCTGGTTGAGTCCGTTCTGTCACGCCAGCTGGATGACCTTGAGCCGACACTCACGCGACATGGTTACAGGTTGAAAGACATGGTAGAGCAGTTTGATGCAAAACCTGCTGAAATCAGGGCATTATTTAACAATCAACTGGATCCTGCCCGCACAGCTGAGCTTCGTGACAGAATGCTGGCGGTTGGCTTGCCGATATGACGATGTTGATTTGCAGTTATTGTGAGCCCGGCGAAATGGATTGCGAGCCGGGCAGGATAAATGCGAACCCATTATCACTTAATGTGAGTCGGAAGCGGTTTTCATTTGCAGTTAATGTGGGCCGAAATCTGCGCTGATTGCGAGTCGGGGGGATTTCGATTGCGAGCCGCTACAGTTATGGTATGCTTGGGAGCCTCGTCTGAAACGGATCATTGCTCATCCGTTTGGAAAAAGAAGCAAAAAAACACTCAGGAAACTGCTCAAGAAGCTTGCCTCGTTTAATGTTGTGTTCTGGTGTACCGATAATTTCAAGGCGTACAATCTCCTACCCGAAAACCAACATCTCGTCGGAAAGAGTTTTACCCAACGTATTGAGCGAGAAAATTGGACTTTACGCCCCCGAATTAAGCGGCTCAATCGCAAGACACTCGGTTATTCTAAATCCCCCGAACTGCACGATAAAATCATTGGTACATTCATTGAACGTCATTACTATATTTGATACTCATTAACAGATTGAATACATGACCTAACTTGCTATATGATCAGACTGCATGATCTTCGATTAATTATATGAATTCATGTAGTAAGTAATAATTTTAATATCTTATTATCCTTTCCATTTTTGTTATAAACTATAATGATCAGAATCACCTGATAATTAATTATTAAAGTTATAACTTGTTGTTATAGATATAATGTCACTCAATAAGTACACTCGTCAACAAATAACATATTCGTATTGAGCTTATGTTTATATATCATGCAGGAAATTTATCTATTACAGAAATGGTTATTTTACTTACTTCACTATATTAATGAAAAATAAAAATAATTTATATTGTGGTCTGTTGACGTTTTGTGAGAGATTATTAGACAGCATGATGATTTATTTTAATTACTTCCGCAAAAAACAACCAGATCTCATCATCATGCTGCAAACTATGTTAACAGAATCTTCATTGGAATAAGCTATTTGTGTTAATGCAACACATGGATTGGGTTTATGACAAACCTGAGTGCCATTTAACCTTAGAAGGCAATATACCAGTAAGGGCGGAGCTGACTATAATAACCCGTTATATATTGGGTACTAGAGTGGTGAGTCTTCCTAAAATTTGCATATCCCGCCAAAGGGACCCATTCGCTTTTTAAGCTCCTGAAAAAACGTTCCATCGGGCTGTTATCCCAGCAATTTCCCCGCCGACTCAGGCTTTGTTTGATGCCATAACGCTGCAATAATCGTCTGAACGCTTTGCTGGTATAGTGGCTGCTTTGATCACGGTGAAACAGGATCCCTTGCGGCCGCCTTCTTGATTCAAATGCCATTTCTAACGCTTTCTTCGTCAGCTCAGCGTCTGGCGAGCAAGATATCGCCCAACCGATAGGCTTACGTGCAAACAAGTCGAGAACCACCGCCAAATAGGCCCAACCTTTTCCGGTCCAAATATAGGTCACATCACCACACCAAATCTGATTGGGCTCGGTGACCGCAAACTGACGGTCAAGATGGTTAGGAATATCAACATGTTCTTACTCCTTTCGTGAAGAGCGGTGTTTTGGCTGCTGACGGCTGACCTGCCCCAATTCAGCCATTAACTTCCCGGCCAGCCAGCGACCTAATGGCCCGCCTTTGCCGGTCACTAGGATGGCAATGGTTCGTGCACCGGCTAAACCGTGGCTCTCGTTAAACGCCTCGCGCACCAGACTTTTCAATTTCACCCGGTTAGGATCTGGGTGTTTTCCCCGCTTATGCCAGGCCTGATAACTATTACGATGAATCCCGAACAGTTGGCAAAGGAAAGCCACCGGATAATGCACTCTGAATTGCTCGATTAACGAGAACTGTTCAGGGAGTCCGACATCAAGAGTGCTGACGTTTTTTTAAGACTTCGTTTTCCATTTCAAGGCGTTGGAGTTTCTTTTTCAGTTCACGGAGTTCAATTTGCTCCGGCGTGATGGGCGAGGCTTTGGAGGATTGACCTTGTCGCTCCTGCTTTAATTGGTGAACCCATCGCCCCATCGCGAACTGACTGACATTCATGGCGCTGGCGGCTTCGGCAATACTGTCGTTTTGATCCAGCACTAATTGGGCTGACTCTAATTTAAACTCGGGGCTGAAACTTCTTTTCATCCTGTCACCTGTTGAATTATCGAAGTGAGAATATCACCTCTATGACGGTGACCAAAATTAGGGTGCCACATCAGCATTCATAATTATTGTCAATAACTTCTCTTCTTCATATCTTCCCCCATCTTTTAGGGCGGGGGAGCACTATATATCTCCCCTGCCCTTTTACTGTTATGCAGAACAACTACTTGTCTTAACAACTGAAAAAAGGATTCCTTTCGACTTGATTACTTCCGTGAAACCTAAAGCGCAACGGGAAATCAAAGGCAAGTCCTTATTCGTTCATATTAGTTGTAATACACCGTACAGTCATACGTCGAAATATACGGTGGTTGATACAACCCGCCAGTGATATTTCCAACTTTCATTTGCAGGGTGATCCTACAGTCTGCCGGAATATTCGATCCTGCAGCATTGACCGTAGTCGAGCTACTGGCTACATCCAAAAACGCTTCCCATGCAGCAGAATTATTTGGAGTGGTAATAACAAGACGCAACGTGATTTGATTTTGCCAACCAGCCCAATTGAGCCGGTTATAATTACACAGAATGGTGCTTACAACTCCCCCTGACGGATTTTGTCCACTTAAAGGAGCCAAAGTCGCACCAGAAATAAACACTCCGCCTTGAGTTGGTTTAGGCCCTGAATTAGCGCGATACCAACTTGGTCCGGCTTGTTGCGCCAGATTGTCCTCTGCTTCTGTTTGCTGTTGTAGTAGCTCCAGCATGGATGAATCTTCTTTGGTTAGATCTATTGGGGTTAATGATACGGTTTGTCCCTCTTTCAACAACACATCAGGGGGAAGAATTAGCTTATTCATTCACATTCTCCTAATTTATCTCGAAAAGATGGTGCCGAGCATTAAATCATCACTCTGAAAGGCAACACAATCGATAATGCTGTACTGATGTCCATTATAAATTGGCAGAATAGGGTTTATTGATATCAGAGGAGAGCTTGCTATCCCTTTATACTTCTGAAATTTGGCTCAAGCGTTATGTCGGATAGCTGCTTCAATATCATGTTTAGCTAAGTGCTGCTGTAGTTTGTCTCGATTTTTTGATTTCACAACATAATGATAATAAGCGTTCCCCGGTTTTCCCGTCCCTAGATCCATTCCAGTTGTTGTATTGAATAATTCCTTATCATAGAAAGCTGAAATTTCTTTGCGACGTTGCAACCACCGATCTAGGTAACTGAGTTTTAATATTTAATACCACCGCTTGTAGAGTATCAAGACGCGAATTCATACCAAATAAGACAGATTCATTACGTGTCTGCAATCCATGATTACGAGCAAGTTTTGCATATTCAGCGATCTTCGGGTTAATAGTGATGAGAACTCCACCATCACCAAAATTTCCCAGTGTTTTCAGTGGGTGTAGTGAAAAAGCTGCAGCATCACCTAATGTACCAACCTGTAGGCCATTGATAGTGGTTCCAATAGCTTGGGCACAATCTTCAATAACAGACACCCCCCTCATGCGACACAACATTGTGACATCCATTTTTCTAAATTTGTTCGGATAGGTCGAACGCCTGCTCTTGAATATTGTTGCATTTAATCATATCACGGCCTTTTAAATTTTTCGTGTGACAGCAGCAAGTGCGATGGCAGCGATTCCAATAGCACTGACGATTGCAGTAAGTATCAACGTTTCAGAATATCCGACCGTTGCACCTATGATTCCTGCTCCAAGGTAAATGAATGGATGTGCACCACTGGTAACAAAGGTATCAACAGCTACAACTTTTCCAAGGTCTTTTTCCGGAGAGAGGATTTGCATAGAAGTTGCCCAACCAGTAAGCCAAGATGCTTCAACAATTCCAACAAACATTGCCCCCAGAATTACCATCCAAGCTAAGCCACCCATACCCAATAAAAGCATTGCACTACAGAGAAATAAACCACAGATCACAGCAAGAAGTATCAGGCGCTGATGACCGGCAGTAAGTACCGTGACAACAGATCCAATACATGCACCAGCCCCCGAAGCTGCTAGACAAAACCCCCACATTGTATCGCTGAATCGATCGCTGATTGCATATGGAGCGACGACTAAGAAAATTGGAAAACACAATACATTCAGGATCAAAGTAGCGATAAACCCGAGTGACAAAACAGAGTTACCAGTAATGACTGTGATGCCGTTCAATACCTCTCGTATGGAGAATTTATCGTCGGAGTTGCGAGACCCGATATCGGGTATCAGGGCAGTAAAAAGAGCCGCGGCGAAAAACGTAATACCATCAATCAATATTCCCCATACAGGATCCCATAATATGATCATAACGCCTACTGTGGCAGGGAAAACCACAGCCACAAAGTTATCAACAAAATTCATGGCTCCGTTCCCTGCGACTAAGGCTTGCTTGGGTAGTAAATTCACGAGCATAACTTGAACACATGGTCGAGAAACACCAATTCCAATACCAAATATTAAATAGGCAAGTACTAATCCCCACCACGGGGCGCTTAACACAAGCAACATAGTTGCAGCAACTTGCGCCAATCCTCTGATGGTATCTGTCGTGATAAGAATATGCTTTGGTGACTTTCTGTCTGCCAGCAACCCACCAGCGACAGCGCCAATGACCGTCCCCAACCCTACCGCAGCCATGACAACTCCGAACACTTCTCCACTAAGTTTGGCATGGATCAGAGCAACTGGAAGAGCTGCCAAACAGACTGCATCACCAATCATTGACAAACCTTGACCAATAAGTAATTTCCGGAATGATGGAGAGCGTAACACCTCGGAATAAGGTGATACGCGTTCAGCGAATGAAGTCATTCTGTTTCTCCGCAAATATAGATGCGCCCATCGGAGCAAGATGTGGTAGTGAGTTTCTTCTCCCCACAATAGATATCCACAATACCATCTGCAAGTACAGTGATCATAAGTCGTCGTCCACGGAAATAAATTACGAACCGATAGGAATTCCAATCAGATGGTAATCAGGGGCAAAGATAAAGTCTTTCATCATCAACACGAAGTCCAGCTAAACCTTCAACAAGCCCTTGTAGTGAATCACAAAATCAGTACACATCCCCCGCCCATAACATCAATCAGCATGGAATCTGCATGGGTGTTAATAAATCTTAGTTAAGAAATATTTCTCGTACAGGACATCCGCGACTTTGCCGTCGTACACGAATCAACATTGAATATGCAGAGAAATTTATTCGTAATGCCATTACCCACAACAATCATATTAGAATTTTTATAAACAACTATCAAAAATAGATAGAGTATAGCTCTTTCATAATAGAAATTAAAAAAATAAAGTAACCATTTATGATTATGAAATAGTGAGTCCTTCAACATCTCATCATGTCGCAATGTCACATAAATCACATTTAATTCATTAGCCTAATTTATTAGACTCGCGAGCAGGAGTTAAGTAATGCCTATGTCATGCAATCGTATTAACAACGAAGATCAACTTTCGTTTGGGAATTGTTCTTCCTCCCCCTCTCATCCATTTCCCCTCAGCTCTCCCCAGCAAGTCGTCTGGCTTGACCAGATTCTTCGCCCTGACAGCACCTGTTACAATCTGGGTTCAGTTATTCTCATTGAGGGAGAATTGGATGAAGCGCTGTTAGTGCGCGCCTTTGAGACCGTTGTTGATCGTCATGATGTATTGCGCTTACGACTCGTGAATACCCAAGAATTACCACTGCAAGAACTGGCAGACGCTTTGCCTGTGTCCGTGACAATTCATGATTTCTCTGGTCATGCCAATTCAGAAGAACTTGCTGAGCAACATATACGTGCTGCCCTAATACGTCCGTTCGATTTGAATGGTGAACTATGGCGCTTTGAGCTGCTGCGGGTGAGTGATAACCGCTGGTACTGGCAGTTCAGTTGCCATCATCTGATTGCTGACGGGATAACGTTAGGACTTATCCCCGAAGAGATAGCTAACACTTATAGTCGCTTAGCCAAAGGTGAGGAACTCACCGAAGCGGTTCCCTCTTATCTCGACTTTATTGATGAAGACATCGCTTACCTGAACTCACAGCGCTATAGACAAGATCGGCAATTTTGGCTGGAACGCTATAAAAATTTACCACCCACATTAATTCAGCCATCAAATTCAAACAAAATAACAGAACACGAACACCCTGAACCTCTAATTTGGCAACTGGACAAAGCGATTTATCAGCGAATCGAAGATATTGTGGCCGCACAAGGATTATCTGTCCTGCATTTTATGTATGCCGTTCTGGCTTGTTACTTCTCACGCACCAGCCATGTTGAGGAAATTGTTCTTGGCATCCCCGTGCACAACCGTAAAAACGTCAAACAAAGACGCATAGTAGGGATGTTTTCATCCGTTATTCCCGTCGGTATTACCGTTACACCGCATGATACTTTCCTTGATGTGATGAACAAAACCGCAGCAGAATTGCGGCGTTGCTATAAACGTCAGCGTTTGCCGATTGCAGAGCTGAACCGACACATACAAGCCCAACAAAAGACCGGGCAAACTCAACTATTCGATATCATGCTGTCATTTGAGCAGATCGAAGTGAATGCCGGTATGCCAAACGCCACGCTCGCATACTCAAAAATACAACGTGGCGCCCCATTCCCTCTCGTTATTGCGATCCACCAATACGCCTTCGCCAACAGTAAAGATGCCCATAAGCCCTACACACTTGAGTTTGATTATTCACCCGATTATCTGAGTCGTGCCGAAGCCATAGCACTCCAATCCCGCCTGATGACACTGATAGAAGGTGCACTCACGTCTCCGGAGGCTCAAGTCCGCAACCTGCCAATATTACCACCGGCAGAACAGCAACAATTGTTGGTGGATTTCAATACTACGCAGGCGGATTACCCGCAAGATGCCTTGGTTCATCCACTGGTTGAAGCACAGGCTGCACAGCAACCTGATGCCACAGCCGTGATGTTTGAAGGGCAAACACTCAGCTACGGTGAACTCAATCGCCGCGCCAACCGTTTAGCGCATCATTTGATTGCATTGGGTGTTCGCCCAGATGAACGGGTGGCGATTTGCGTTGAGCGCAGTCTGGAGATGGTGGTGGGGTTACTCGCTATTCTCAAGGCCGGTGGGGCTTATGTTCCACTCGACCCCGCCTACCCGACCGAACGGCTGGCGTATATGCTCAGGGATTCGGCTCCGGTGGTGTTACTCACCCAAACGGCTCTCGCTGAAACCCTGAACGGTGCCGTACCTGCTGCCGGATACACAACTGTGTTACTTGATACCCGGCAACCTTATCTGGCTGAACAACCAACTCATAACCCGGATATTCAGGCTCTGGGGCTGGCATCACATCATTTGGCCTATGTGATCTACACGTCAGGTTCGACCGGATTACCCAAGGGGGTAGAAATGCCGCTTGCAGCATTATCAAACTTGCTGCATTGGCACCGTCACTCCCCTTCAACTCCCGCCGGTATCGGTAAAACCCTGCAATTTTCGGCACTGGGATTTGATGTTGCGTTTCAGGAAATCTTTACCACCCTGTGTGAAGGTGGCTGTCTGGTTCTGATTAATGAAGCCGTGCGCCGGGAGCCTCAACAGTTTCTTCGGCTGATCCGGCAAGAACAGGTTAATCGTATTTTTCTTCCCTATATTGCCCTCCAGCATCTCGCGGAAGCCGCCAACGACAGTGAAGACGATTTTTCTTATTTGGCTCATATTATTACTGCCGGTGAGCAATTACGCATTACACCCGCCATTCAGCGGTTCCTGCAACGGGCTGGTCATTGCCAGTTACACAATCACTATGGCCCGACAGAAAGCCATGTCGTAACGTCATATACATTGGGCAAGGAAATTGAACAGTGGCCAACGCTTCCCCCCATTGGGCGCCCGATAGCGAATACCCAGATTTATATTCTTGACGAATATGGTCAGCCAGTGCCCTTTGGCATAACGGGAGAAATCCATATCGCGGGTGCGGGGGTTGCCCGTGGTTATTTGAACCGTCCTGAACTCACTGCCGAACGTTTCCTTGCCGATCCGTTCTCCGCCGATCCGAATGCCCGCATGTACAAAACTGGCGACCTCGGCCGCTGGTTGTCTGACGGCAATATCGAATACCTTGGCCGCAATGACTTTCAGGTCAAGCTACGTGGCTTCCGTATTGAATTGGGTGAAATTGAGGCCCAACTGATGCGGTGTCACGGGGTGCGTGAAGCCGTTGTTCTTGCCCGTGAAGATGAGCTGAGTCAGAAGCGTCTGGTCGCTTATCTGCGTCCACAGGAGGGTGTTGAACTGGTTCCCGCTGAACTGCGTCAGCAACTCGCCGAACATCTGGCGGAGTATATGCTACCCAGTGCCTTTGTCACGTTAGCGACTTTCCCGTTAACGCCTAACGGCAAACTTGACCGCAAAGCCCTGCCTGCCCCGGATTCATCTGCCATAGTAACGCGCGATTATGCAGCACCTGTCGGTGAAATAGAAATGGCTTTGGCGCAAATCTGGCAAAACTTGCTAGGATTAGAGCGGGTTGGCCGTCATGATCACTTCTTTGAACTGGGGGGACATTCCCTGCTGGCCGTTCAGCTCGTAGCACGCATACGTCAGACGCTGGCACGAGAGTTGCCGCTGCAACAGCTCTTTACCCAGCCGATCCTGATGGATTTAGCCCATACCATTACTAACGCGGCTGCAACCACTCAGGCCATGATTCCCGTGGCTGACCGCAGCCAGCCATTGCCTTTATCTTTTGCCCAACAGCGGTTGTGGTTCCTGAGTCAGCTCGATCCGGCGGCAAGTCTGGCTTACCATATTCCCGTGGCATTGCGTCTGACCGGTGAACTTAACTTCCACACCCTGACGACTGCACTGGAACGTCTGGTTGCCCGCCACGAGAGCTTACGGACCCGTTTTGTTCTGGTGGAAGGTCAACCCTGCCAACATATCGATCCCGCTGATATGGGTTTTGCCCTGTCCAGCCATGACCTGCGTCAGCTCGATCCGGCCCTGCACATCAGCCATATTGTCAAACTTACTGATCTTGAGGCTCAAACCCCTTTCGATTTTACTCAGGGCCCGCTTATTCGTGGTCAATTGTTGCAATTGACAGATGAAGAACATGTGTTATTGCTCACCCTGCATCACATTATTACTGATGGCTGGTCTATTGGTGTATTTGTGCGCGAATTTGATGTTCTCTATCACGCCATCCTCAACGACTATGACGCTCCCTTGCCGCCTTTGCCGATTCAATATGTTGACTATGCTGTCTGGCAGCGTGAATGGTTGCAGGGAAACAATCTTACAGAACAACGCGATTTCTGGTATGCACAACTTGAAAATGCACCTGCCCTATTGTCACTTCCCACTGATCGGCCACGCCCGGCGGTACAAACTTATGTTGGCAGTCAGGTGCCCTTCCATCTTGATGCCAGCGTACTGACATCGCTTAAGGCACTTGGACAACGTCATAACACCACCTTATTTATGACGGTACTGGCCGCTTGGAGTATTGTCCTTGCCCGACTCAGCGGTCAGGATGATATTGTGATTGGTACGCCGGTCGCCAATCGCCCACACCGTGAGCTTGAGGGATTAATGGGCTTTTTTGTCAATACGCTGGCTTTGCGTGTCCGACTTAATGATGACCTCAGCGTTACTGACCTACTTACCCAAGTCCGGGAACAGGCACTCGCCGCTTATGCCCATCAGGATTTACCCTTCGAGCAAGTGGTAGAAGCCTTACAGCCTGAACGCAGTCTCAGCTACAGCCCCATTTTTCAGGTAATGCTGGCTTTGGACAATACACCCGTTCAAGAGCAAACTTCGCCCGGATTACAGATCTCACGTATTGAACAGGTAAGTCATAGCGCACACTTTGATTTGATGTTGTTATTGACTGAAACCGACACGGGCTTAATTGGCGGATTGGAGTATGCGTCTGATCTGTTCGATTCCACCACCGTTGAGCGCATGGTTGGCTATTTACAACGCGTATTGGCAGCAATGGCAACCGATACAACCCAAGCCATTGCGCGTCTGCCGATGCTGTCCGAATCGGAGCGGCAACAATTGTTGGTGGATTTCAACGCCACCCATGCCGATTTTCCGCAAGATGCCCTGATCCACCAGCTATTTGAAGCTCAGATGGCACAATGCCCTACTGCAACAGCAGTTGTATGTGAAAACCAAACACTCAGTTATGACGAATTAAACCGTCACGCCAATCGTCTGGCACATCATCTGATTGCGTTGGGAGTTCGCCCGGATGATCGGGTAACCATTTGTGTTGAGCGCCGTCTCGAAATGGTGGTTGGTCTGCTCGCTATCCTCAAAGCGGGCGGGGCTTATGTGCCGTTGGATCCGGCCTATCCCACCGAACGTCTGGCGTATATGCTGGAAGATTCAGCACCGATAGTAATCCTGACCCAAACGGCACTGGTCAACAAGCTGACCCGTTCTGTACCCAAGATTCTGCTCGATAATATCCTCGACACCCAAACACCATTCCTGACAGAACAGCCAGACCACAATCCCGATGCGCAGGTTCTGGGGCTGACTTCACGCCATTTGGCGTATGTTATTTACACATCAGGCTCTACCGGTCTGCCCAAAGGTGTGGCAATCGAACACCGCAATACCGTGAATTTCCTGACGTGGGCACAACAAATGTTTAGCCCGACGGAATTGGTACATACGTTGTTTGCCACTTCACTGAATTTTGACCTGGCTGTGTACGAATGTTTTGCTCCTTTGCTCTCTGGCGGTACGGTGCACCTTGTCCCTGATGTGTTGTCGCTGGTTAATACAGAATCAGCCGTCACAAAACAGGCCATCAGCCTGATTAACACCGTGCCATCGGCTATCGCAAGGCTGATTGAAGTCAATGCGGTGCCCATGAGCGTCCGAACCGTCAATTTAGCCGGTGAGGCCCTGAAATCACACGTTGTTGAACACTTATTTACCCACACCCATGTCCAGAATGTATGCAATTTGTACGGCCCTTCTGAAACGACAACGTATTCAACGTGGACACGAATGCACCGTGCAACGGGATTTGACAGCCATATCGGTCGTCCGATTGCCAATACCCGGATTTATATCCTTGATCCGCATGGTCAACCGGTGCCACTTGGTGCTGTCGGTGAAATTCATATCGCCGGCGCGGGTGTTGCCCGCGGTTATCTGAATCGTCCTGAGTTGACCACCGAACGCTTCCTTTCCGATCCGTTCTCTTCCGATCCCGATGCACGTATGTATAAAACGGGTGACCTCGGTCGCTGGTTGTCTGATGGTAATATCGAATACCTTGGCCGTAATGACTTTCAGGTCAAACTGCGCGGTTTCCGTATTGAGTTGGGTGAAATTGAGGCGCAACTGATACAGTGTCACGGTGTGCGCGAAGCGGTGGTTATTTCCCGTGAAGAGGAGTCCGGACAGAAGCGATTAGTCGCTTATTTACGTCCACAGGAGGGTGTTGAGTTACTTCCTAACGAACTGCGCCAACAACTTGCCCAACACCTTGCTGAGTATATGTTGCCTAGCGCCTTTGTGACATTAGCGGTTTTCCCGTTAACACCTAACGGTAAACTTGATCGCAAGGCCCTGCCTGCCCCGGATTCATCTGCCGTGGTAACACACGGTTATGCAGCACCAGTCGGTGAAATAGAAATAGCTTTGGCGCAAATCTGGCAAGATCTGTTGGGATTAGAACAAGTCGGTCGTCATGACCATTTCTTCGAACTGGGCGGCCATTCCCTGATGATCGTCAGCCTGATTGAACGACTGTACAGCCTCGGTTGGCAACTTGACGTTCGCAGTGTGTTCTCTGCTCCCGTACTGTCTGTAATGGCACAGGCGATCCAAAGGGATATTGATACCTTCGTTGTGCCGCCTAACCGTATTACTGACGGTTGCACCGCCATTACGCCTGATATGCTGCCTTTGGTATCACTTTCCCAAGCTGAGATTGATGCGATCGTCGCAGCAACCCCCGGCGGGGCCGGCAATATACAGGATATCTACCCTCTGGCACCACTACAGGAAGGTATTCTGTTCCATCACCTGTTACAAACACAGGGCGATACCTATCTGTTACATTGTATGCTCGCCTTTGATATCCGCAGCGACCTTGATGCTTTCCTGTCCGGTCTGCAACAAGTCATCGACCGCCACGATATCCTGCGCACCGCAGCCTGCTGGCAAGGATTGGTAAAACCAGTTCAGGTGGTTTGGCGTCAGGCATCACTGCATGTCAATGTGTTCACGCCAGCGACGGCGGATGACGTGCCATCTCAATTACAGGCCCATGTTAACCCACGTGAAAGCCGTCTCGACCTCAGCCGGGCACCGCTGTTTGCTGCGGATATCGCCCATGATCCCGCGCAGGACAGATGGCTGCTGGTCCTGCGCTTCCATCATCTGGTCAGCGACCATATGACTCTGGAGCTGATTTTTGCTGAAATTGCCCAAATACGACAAGGGCAAACCGAAGCACTGCCTGCGGCGCTCCCTTACCGGAACTTTATTGCCCAGACGTTGAGTGTGCCGACAGAGGTGCATGAAGCGTATTTCCGTACTCAACTTGCTGATATTGACACCCCGACAGCGCCCTTCGGTGTCCTCTCAATACAGGATGATAGTGAGCCTATCGTTGAAGCTCATCTCTCGCTCGATCCTGCTCTTGCGGAAGCGATCCGCACTCAGGCTCGCCACCTGGGCGTCAGTCCGGGGGTGTTGTTCCATGTCGCCTGGGCGCAAGTGCTGGCACAAACCAGCGGTTGCAACGAGGTTGTTTTCGGTTCTGTGCTGTCAGGCCGTCTACAGGGAGGTGCGGGCGCTTCCCGAACACTGGGGATGTTTATCAATACGCTGCCGGTACGAATTTCTCTCGCCGGTCGTCATGTGCAGGATGTGGTACAGGCCACCTATCACAATTTAACGGCCCTACTGGAACATGAGCAGGCACCATTGGCGCTGGCACAGCGTTGCAGCGCCATGGCACAGCCAACGCCACTGTTCAGTACGTTACTCAATTACCGTCACACTCAGCTTAATGAGGCTGACGTTATTGAGATGCCCCAGATAGGTATGCGTATCATCGCTATTGAAGAACGGACTAACTATCCCGTCACATTAACAGTAGATGATACGAATATCGGTTTCCGCCTCACAGCGCAAACAGTAACCCGTATTGATCCAACACGCATTACCACTTATCTGATGACCGCTGTTCGTGGCCTGGTTGATGCCTTGGCTCACCATCCGCAACCGTTGATTCAAGCGCTATCAATCCTGCCAGCGACAGAGCGGCAACAATTATTGGTGGACTTTAATGCCACTCAGGTGGATTTCCCACAAAATGCCTTGATCCACCAACTGTTCGAAGCCCAAGTACAACGTCATCCCGATGCGATTGCCGTTGTGTTTGAAGGTGAATCATTAAGCTATGACGAACTGAACCGTCGTGCTAATCGTCTGGCGCATCATTTGATTGCGCTGGGGGTACGTCCTGACGATCGGGTGGCGATCTGTGTCGAGCGTAGTCCGCAACTTATTGTGGGTTTGCTCGCCATTCTTAAGGCAGGTGGTGCTTATCTGCCGCTTGATCCGACTTATCCGTCCGAACGATTGATGTATATGCTTGAAGATGCAGAGCCCGTGGCCTTGCTGACTCAAACAACCCATGTGGATAAACTGGGCAGCCACATCCCTGCTGTGTTGCTTGATGCTCAAGAATCGTTTTTGGCAACACAGTTTCTATCAACACAAGCAGCGCATAATCCGGACATTCAGGCACTGAATCTGACATCACGCCATTTAGCCTATGTGATTTACACATCAGGCTCCACCGGATTGCCTAAAGGGGTGATGGTCGAACACCGTAATGTACTTCGCCTCATCATCAACAGTGGTTTTGCTGATATTGGCCCTGACGATTGTGTTGCCCACTGTGCCAATATTGCTTTTGACGCATCAACCTGGGAAATCTGGTCTGCCCTGCTCAATGGCGGGTGTCTGCATGTCGTTGCACAATCCGTGCTGCTTGATCCGGTGCATTTCTGCGATTCCCTGATCAAGGGACAAGTCACTGCGCTCTGGTTAACGGCTGGCTTATTCAATGAGTACCTTGATGCGCTCAAGCCCCTGTTCGGGCAATTGCGTTACCTGCTGGTCGGCGGTGATGTACTCGATCCCAAAAAGATACAGCATGTTCAAATGGCTGAATCGCAGCCTGCTTGTTTGATTAACGGATATGGCCCAACGGAAACCACCACGTTTGCTGCAACTTATGCGATTACCTCACCCGTTGATGTGACTCGTTCTATTCCCATTGGCAGCCCGATTGCGAATACCCGGATCTATATCCTCGATCCATACGGACAACCGGTTCCTCTCTGGGCGGCTGGCGAAATTTATATTGCCGGTGCGGGTGTTGCCCGCGGTTATCTGAACCAGCCCGAACTGACCGCAGAACGTTTCCTTGTCGATCCGTTTTCCCCAGATATAGATGCCCGTATGTACAAAACCGGTGACCTCGGGCGCTGGCTGTCTGATGGCAATATCGAATACCTCGGCCGCAATGATTTTCAGGTCAAACTGCGTGGTTTCCGGATTGAACTGGGCGAAATAGAGACAAAACTTGAGCAATGTGATGGCGTGCGCGAAGCGGTTGTGATCGTCCGTGACGATAAACGTCTGGTCGCTTATGTGCAACCGATGGATGGCGCCGGGTTAGTACCGGCTGAATTACGCCGGCAACTCGCCAAACATCTTGCGGAATATATGCTACCGAGCGCTTTTGTCACGCTTAAGGTTTTCCCGCTGACACCGAATGGCAAACTTGATCGTCAGGCACTCCCTGCCCCTGATTTATCGGCTGTGGTTGCGCACGGTTATGCAGCTCCTGTTGGCGAGACAGAAATTGCACTGGCCCGGATTTGGCAAAAATTGTTGGGACTAGAACAGGTTGGCCGTCATGACCATTTCTTTGAACTGGGCGGTCATTCACTGCTGGCTGTCCAACTCGTCGCGCATGTACGTCAGGATCTGGCGCGAGAGTTGTCACTACAACAACTCTTTGACCAGCCGCTTCTGATAGATTTGGCTCAAATGCTTACTGACGCTTCGACAACCGCTCCGCTAACAATTCCTGTCGCTGATCGAAATCGGCCATTACCGTTATCCTTCGCTCAACAACGGTTATGGTTCCTGAGTCAACTCGATCAGGCCGCCAGTCTGGCCTACCATATTCCCGTGGCATTGCGCCTTACCGGTCAGCTCAATCATCAGGCACTGAGCTACGCTCTCGATAATCTGGTTACCCGACAGGAAATATTACGTACCCGCTTTGTGTTGGTTGCAGGTCAACCCTGCCAGCAAATCGATCCTGTTGATATTGGCTTTGCCTTGTCTTACCAAGACCTGCGCCCATTAGCACCAGAAGAACGTCATCACCGGATGACTGAGCTTGTCTCGCTTGAAACCCAGACACCTTTTGACTTTATTCAAGGCCCGCTGATCCGGGGATATTTGCTGCAACTGACAGACGAGGAACATGTTTTATTGCTCACCCATCATCATATTATCTCTGATGGTTGGTCTATCAGTGTGCTGATGCGCGAATTGAGTGCCCTCTATCGTGCTGCCCTTGAGGGTGAAAGCGATCCTTTACCGCCTCTGCCCATTCAATACGCTGACTATGCTGTCTGGCAGCGTCACTGGCTGCAAGAAACGACCCTGACGACACAACGCGATTTCTGGCGTGTTCAGCTTGAAGAGGCTCCGGCCTTACTGGCCCTGCCGACTGACCGCCCGCGCCCGACAGTACAATCCTTCGTCGGAGGCCGGGTTCCTGTCCATTTTGACAGGGATCTATTGGCATCACTGAAAGGATTTGGACAACGCCATAACAGCACCCTGTTTATGACTGTGTTGACTGGCTGGAGTATCGTTCTTGCCCGCCTCAGCGGTCAGGATGATATCGTCATCGGCACACCAGTTGCTAACCGGCCTCATCATGAACTTGAAGGGTTAGTAGGTTTCTTCGTCAATACCTTGGCTTTGCGTGTCACGCTGCATAATTCCATCAGTGTCTCTGACCTGCTCAACCAGGTTCGTGAACGGGCACTCGCTGCCTATGCCCATCAGGATCTGCCCTTTGAACAAGTGGTGGAAGCCTTACAGCCTGAGCGTAACCTGAGTTATAGCCCGATCTTTCAGGTCATGCTGGCCCTGAACAACACGCCATCTCAAGCGCTGACGTTACCGGATCTCCGGTCCACACCCGTTGAACAGACGCATTACAGTGCTCATTTTGATTTAACTTTGTCACTGACTGAAACTGAAACCGGTTTAGTGGGTGATCTGGTTTATGCCGCTGATTTGTTTGATGCCGCAGCCATTGGACGTATGGTCAGTTACCTGAACACGGTGTTAGCTGCAATGGTAGCTGGTGAAACACAATCCATTGCCACTTTGCCGATGTTACCCGTATCGGAGCGGCAACACCTGCTGGTGGACTTCAATACAACTCAGGCTGATTTCCCACAAGAGGTGTTGATCCACCAACTGTTTGAAGCTCAGGCGGCAAATACGCCTGATGCCATTGCCGTCGTATTCGAGGGGCAAACGCTTAGCTATGACGAATTAAACTGCCGCGCCAATCGTCTGGCCCATTATTTGCTTACACTGGGTGTCCGCCCGGATGACCGCGTGGCGATGTGTGTCGAGCGCAGTATGGAAATGGTGGTCGGCTTAATGGCTATCCTCAAAGCCGGAGGCGCTTATGTGCCGCTTGATCCGGCCTATCCCGCTGAGCGGTTGACTTATATGCTTGAGGACGCGGCACCGAGAGTGTTGCTGACACAAGAAACGCTGGCCGGCAAACTGCCCGATTCAGTCCCTGTGTTACTGCTCGATACCCAAGACTCACTACTGGCGTCACAGCCAGCCCACAATCCGGACTCTCAGGCATTAGGGCTGACATCCCGCCATCTGGCTTATGTCATCTATACTTCCGGCTCCACAGGGGTGCCTAAAGGGGTCATGGTTGAACATCGCAGCTTAAGTAACTTGATTACGACACAGCAAGCTACCTTAGCGATCAAACCAGACAGTCGTATCCTGCAATTTGCGTCAAACAGTTTCGATGCCTGTATCTGGGAATGCTGCATGGCACTTTTGGGTGGCGCTCGTCTCCATCTTGCCCGTCGTACTCATCTTCTACCCGGCCCGGCATTACAGGCAGTTTTGGAAACACAGGCCATTACACACATTCTTCTGTCACCAACGGCACTGGCAGCCATGGATGCCCTACCTGAAACACTGGAAACACTGCTCGTGGGCGGTGAAGCTTGTCAAGTTTCACAGGTTAAACGCTGGTCAGAAAAACGGCGCATGCTGAACGCTTACGGCCCTACTGAAATTACAGTTTGTGCGGCGATGTATCTGTGTGACAGTCAGGAGCAAAGCGCGCCACCTATTGGCCGCCCGATTGCCAACACCCAAATCTATGTCCTTGATCCTGAAGGCCAGCCTGTTCCTGTTGGAGTCGCCGGCGAAATCTATATCGCTGGCGCTGGCGTTGCCCGCGGCTATCTGAACCGCCCCGAACTGACGGCGGAACGCTTCCTCACTGATCCGTTCTCTTCAGAACCGGATGCCCGTATGTACAAAACCGGTGACCTTGGCCGCTGGCGTGCTGATGGCAATGTCGAATACCTCGGACGCAATGATTTTCAGGTTAAACTGCGTGGCTTCCGGATTGAACTTGGCGAAATTGAAGCCAAACTGGTGCAATGCCAAGGCGTGCGTGAAGCTATCGTCCTTATTCGCGAAGATGAGCCGAACCAAAAACGGCTGGTCGCTTATTTGCGGCCACAGGATGGCATTGAATTGGTTCCGGCTGAGTTGCGCCAGCAACTTTCCCTGCATCTTGCGGAGTATATGCTGCCCAGTGCTTTTGTCACGCTTGAGGCTTTTCCGCTGACACCCAATGGTAAGCTTGATCGTCAGGCGCTTCCTGCGCCTGATACGTCCGCTTTTGTTGCAAGCCACTATGAATCGCCAATCGGTGAAGCAGAAAACGCGCTGGCTCAGATCTGGCAAAATCTATTAGGGCTGAAACACGTCAGCCGCCACGACCATTTCTTTGAACTGGGCGGGCATTCGCTGATGATCGTCAGTCTCATTGAGGAATTGCGTGGCAGCGGTTGGCAACTCGATGTTCGTAGTGTGTTCGCTGCACCGGTTCTTGCTGATATGGCAAAAGCGGCTCAGCGTGATGCCGACACTTTTGTCGTACCGCCTAACCCAATCCCTGATGGCTGTACCGCTATCACGCCCGATATGTTGCCACTGGTTTCTTTGTCCCAGACTGAGATTGACACCATTATCAGTCATATTCCTGATGGCGCGGAGAATGTTCAGGATATCTATCCGCTGGCACCGTTGCAGGAAGGTATTTTGTTCCATCACCTGTTACAGACACAAGGTGATGATTATCTGTTACAAGTCTTACTTGCCTTTAATACCCGTGAGCGCCTTGATGCTTTCCTGAGCGCTTTGCAACAAGTTATCGGCCGCTATGATATCCTGCGCACCGCTGTCTACTGGCAGGATCTGGCAAAACCCGTTCAGGTGGTCTGGCGTCAGGCACCTTTGCCCATCAATGTATTTACCCCAACGACGGGGGACGATGTTACCACCCAATTACGGGCTCACACTGATCCGCGCCGGCATCGTATCGATCTGACTCAGGCCCCCCTGTTCGCGGCTGATATTGCTCACGATCCGGCTCAAAATGAGTGGCTGCTGACGCTGCGTTTTCATCATGTCGTCAGCGACCATATGACTCTGGAACTTATCTTCGCGGAGATTGACCAGATTCTCCAGGGAAACAGTGAGATATTGCCTGTTGCCGTGCCCTATCGCAACTTTATTGCCCAGACACTGAGTGTGCCGGTGTCAGTACATGAAGCTTACTTCCGCGAACAACTCGCCGATATTGACGAACCAACGGCTCCGTTCGGTGTTCTCACTATGCCAAAAGCTATTTCAAAGCACTGTGAGTTACCCGAAGACAGTGAACCCGTTGCAAAAGCCACTCTTGCACTCAGTCCCGATCTGGCAAAAGCCATACGCACTCAGGCACGCCGTCTGGGCGTCAGTCCCAGTGTATTATTCCATGTCGCCTGGGCTCAGGTACTGGCAAAAACCAGCGGTCGTGATGACGTCGTTTTCGGCTCCGTACTGTTAGGCCGCCTGCAAGGGATCGCGGGTGCCAATCAAACATTGGGGATGTTTATCAATACCCTGCCTGTGCGGATTTCCCTGAACGGACGCAATGTGCAGGACATTGTGCAGGATACCTATCGCAACCTGACAAAATTACTGGAGCATGAACAGGCACCATTGGCATTAGCACAACGGTGCAGTGGAGTGGCACAACCTATGCCGCTGTTCAGTGCGTTGCTGAATTACCGCCATAGTCAAACCGGTCAGGGAGATGAAACTGACACAATATGGGCAGATATGCGCGTACTCACTGCCAAAGAGCGGACTAATTATCCCATTACTCTGTCAGTGGATGATTTAGGCCACGGTTTCCAACTCACTGCACTGACCGTCACTGAAATCGCTCCGGATCAAGTCACCACCTATCTGGCGACTGCCATCAAAGGTTTGATCGATGCTTTGGTTCACAATCCGCAACAATGGGTTCTGGATGTACCGGTTTTACCGGAAGCCGAACGGCAACAACTACTGGTGGACTTCAACACAACTCAGGCAGAGTTTCCACAAGAGGCGCTGATCCACCAGCTAATTGAGACGCAGGTATTACAACGCCCCGATGCTACCGCTGTGATTTACGAAGGCCAGACCTTGAGCTATGACGAGCTGAACCAACGCGCTAATCGTCTGGCGCATCATTTGATTGCGTTGGGCGTGCGTCCTGATGATCGCGTAGCCATCTGTATTGAGCGCAGTCTGGAAATGGTGATTGGCTTACTGGCTATCCTCAAGGCAGGAGGGGCTTATCTCCCTCTCGATCCGACCTATCCGGTTGAACGACTGGATTATATGCTTGGGGATGCAGCCCCTGTGGCTTTACTGACCCAAACAAGGTGGATTGATAAACTTGCCAGCGCGTTGCCTACGGTCTTACTCGATCATTTACTGAACGATGATGCCATGGGTGATGAACTCAATACTCAGGCGTCGTTCATAATGACACAACCGACTGACAACCCAGATGTTCAGGCACACGGCCTGACATCACGTCATCTGGCCTATGTGATTTATACGTCGGGTTCAACCGGTCAGCCAAAAGGCGTGATGGTCGAGCACCGCAGCGTCCTTCGCCTGATTATCAATAATCGCTTTGCTGATATCGGGCCTGATGACTGCATTGCCCATTGTGCCAATATTTCATTTGACGCAGCGACTTGGGAAGTGTGGTCAGCTCTGGCTCATGGGGCGCGTGTTCTGTTGGTTCCGGAAAAGACCCTGCTACAACCCGCCCGGTTTGGTCAGTGCCTGATATCGGAAAATGTCAGTGCGCTATTCCTCACCACGGCCCTGTTTAACCAATATGCGAATCTGATTGCGCCATCATTGTCTGGTTTACGTTATGTGCTTTTTGGTGGTGAACAAACTGATACCCGTTCAGCCATTCGTCTCAGGGCCGAACATCCGCCACAACATTTACTGCATATATACGGGCCAACGGAGACAACCACGTTTGCCACCGCCTATGAGATACCTTTCATGGAAGCTAAATGGGGTGAAGGTGAAATAAAAATCCCTATTGGCCGCCCGATCTCTAATACCCAGGTCTACATTCTGGACAAGCAAGGCCAACCTGCGCCTCTTGGCGTTGCCGGTGAAATTTATATTGCGGGTGCCGGTGTTGCCCGTGGCTACCTGAACCGACCTGAACTGACCGCAGAACGTTTCCTTGTCGATCCGTTCTCCTCCGATCCCGATGCCCGTATGTACAAAACCGGTGACCTCGGTCGTTGGCTCTCCGATGGCAATGTCGAATATCTCGGCCGCAATGATTTTCAGGTCAAACTGCGTGGTTTCCGTATCGAACTGGGTGAAATCGAGGCAAGACTCGGACAATGCCACGGTGTGCGTGAAGCGGTAGTACTGATCCGCGAAGACGCTTTTTATGAAAATACTGGTTATGAAAAAACAGGTTATGAAAAAACAGGGAACCAGAAACGTCTGGTGGCCTATCTGCGGCCACAGGATGGCATTGAATTGGTTCCGGCTGAACTGCGCCAGCAACTTTCCCGGCATCTTGCCGAATATATGTTGCCCAGTGCCTTTATCATGCTTGACGCTTTCCCGCTGACCCCTAATGGCAAACTTGATCGTCAGGCACTCCCTGCGCCTGATTCATCCGCTGTCGTGACGCGTGACTATGAAGCCCCTGTCGGTGAGACAGAAATGGGACTGGCACGGATTTGGCAAGATTTACTGGGACTGGAACGCGTCGGTCGCTACGACCATTTCTTTGAACTGGGCGGGCATTCGCTGCTGGCCGTCCAGCTCGCGGCACGTGTACGTCAGATGCTGGCACGAGAGTTACCGCTACAACAACTGTTTGATCAACCAATCCTGGCCGATTTGGCCCAAGTGCTTACCGCTGCTTCGATAACAAATCAGGTCGCCATCCCGGTGGCTGACCGTAACCAGCCACTGCCACTGTCTTTCGCCCAGCAACGCTTGTGGTTCCTCGGTCAGCTCGATCCGGCCGCCAGTCTGGCTTATCATATCCCCGTGGCATTGCGCCTTACGGGTCAACTTAATCACCATGCGTTGACCCGTGCACTCGACAATTTGGTTGCCCGACAGGAAATTCTGCGCACCCGCTTTGTTCTGGTTGCAGGCCAACCTTGTCAGCAAATTGATCCTGCGGATATTGGTTTTGCCCTGTCTTACCAAGACCTACGCGCACTGGCATCAGATGCACACATTAGCCATATTGCCGAAAACCATATTACTCAAAACCATATTACTCAAAACCATATCACTGAACTTGCGACCCTCGAAACTCAGACGCCTTTTGACTTCACCCAAGGCCCGCTGATCCGGGGCTATTTGCTGCAACTGGCGGATGAGGAACATGTATTACTGATCACGCAACATCATATTATTTCTGACGGCTGGTCCATCGGTGTGCTGATACATGAAATGGGGGTTCTCTACCGCGCAGCCCTTGACGGACAAGATGCGCCGTTACCTCCACTGCCTATTCAGTACGCGGACTATGCCGTATGGCAACGTGACAGTCTGCAAGAAACTACCCTTGCTGCACAACGTGATTTCTGGTGCACCCAACTCAAAGGTGCGCCGGCCCTGCTGGCACTCCCGACCGATCGCCCACGTCCGGCGGGGCAATCCTTCATCGGAGGCCGGGTTCCTGTTCATTTTGATGCTGATTTATTGGCTTCGCTTAAAGGGCTTGGACAACGTCATAACAGCACCTTATTTATGGTTGTGTTGACAGCGTGGAATATCGTACTCGCCCGGCTCAGTGGTCAGGATGATATCGTTATTGGTACACCCGTTGCTAACCGCCAGCGCCAAGAGCTTGAAGGAATGATCGGTTTCTTCGTCAATACCCTAGCCCTGCGCGTCACACTGAATGATTCCTCCCGTGTTGCTGATTTGCTCACACAGGTCCGGGAACAGGCATTTGCCGCCTATGCCCATCAGGATCTGCCCTTTGAGCAAGTCGTGGAAGCCCTACAACCTGAACGCAGTCTGAGTTACAGCCCGATCTTTCAGGTGATGTTGGCCTTAAACAACACTCCGGCCCAAGATTTGGCGCTACCCGGCTTACAACTCACACCGATTGAACAAGTGCACCATAGCGCTCACTTCGATTTAACGCTGTCATTAACTGAAACCGACACAGGTCTGGAAGGTGAACTGGCCTATGCCGTTGACCTGTTTGATTCTGCAACCATTGAGCGCATGGTGGGTTATTTAGCAAATGTACTGGCAGCAATGGCGATTGATGAGACGCAAATCATTGCTACTTTGCCGATGCTGCCCCTATCAGAGCAACAACAATTGCTGGAAGAGTTCAATGCTCATCAGGTTGATTTCCCGCAAGATGCGCTGATTCACCAACTGTTTGAAGCTCAGGCAGCACATCGTCCTGATGCCGTTGCCGTCGTATTTGAGGAACAGACTCTCAGTTATGGCGAGCTAAACTGCCGGGCCAATCGTCTGGCTCATCATCTGATTGCGCGGGGTGTACGTCCTGATGATCGGATAGCGATCTGTGTCGAGCGCAGTTTGGAAATGGTGGTTGGCTTACTTGCCATCCTCAAAACAGGCGGGGCTTATGTCCCGCTTGATCCGGCCTATCCTGCCGATCGACTGGCCTATGTGCTTGAAGATTCAGCACCCGTAGTAATACTGACTCAGGCAACATTAGCCGACAAACTTACCAGCGCCTTGCCAACGGTCTTACTTGATGATCAAGCATCATTCCTGACAACACAGCGAACCGATAACCCAGATCCTCAAACGCAGGGGCTGACATCACGCCATCTGGCCTATGTCATTTATACGTCGGGGTCGACCGGAAAACCCAAAGGGGTCATGGTCGAGCACGCCAATGTCATTCGCCTGTTCGCCGCCACACAGGATCGCTTCCGGTTTGATGACAACGATGTATGGACACTATTCCACTCCTTTGCTTTCGATTTCTCGGTATGGGAATTGTGGGGAGCCTTGTCTTACGGTGGTCGGTTGGTCATTATTTCCGCCGATTGCGCCCGCTCACCGCAAATGTTCTATTCACTGCTGTGTCGTGAACAGGTCACCGTCCTGAATCAAACACCCAGTGCTTTCCGTCAGTTGATTGCTGCTCAGGATGTTACCCCGCACTCTCTGCGCTGCATCATATTCGGTGGGGAAGCATTAGAACTGCATACGCTTGCCCCGTGGGTTGCCCGCAATCCTACCCGGCAAACTCGTCTGGTCAATATGTATGGCATCACCGAAATTACCGTGCATGCCACCTACCGTGAACTGACAGAATCCGATATCAACTCAGGGCGCGGTAGCCTGATTGGTCAGCCCCTGTCCGATTTGCGGATATATATTCTCGACGCTTATGGTCAACCGGCTCCTCTGGGGGTGGCCGGAGAGATCTATATCGTCGGTGCAGGGGTTGCCCGCGGCTATCTGAACCGGCCTGAACTGACCGCTGAACGTTTTCTTGCCGACCCGTTCTTACCGGATTCAGATATCCGTATGTATAAAACAGGTGACTTAGGGCGTTGGCTGTCCGATGGCAATATCGAATATCTCGGCCGCAATGATTTTCAGGTCAAGATACGCGGATTCCGGATTGAACTTGGTGAAATTGAGGCAAGGCTTGAGCAATGTCACGGTGTGCGTGAAGCCTTGGTTCTGGCGCGCGAAGACGAACCCAATCAGAAACGTCTGGTTGCTTATCTTCTGCCTCAGGCGGGTGTTTCACTGGTTCCCGCTGAATTACGTCAACAACTTACACAGCACCTTGCTGAGTACATGTTACCCAGTGCTTTTGTCACGCTCGACGCTTTCCCTCTGACTCCGAACGGGAAACTTGACCGCCGTGCACTGCCTGTGCCCGATTCATCCGCTATTGTGGTACGCAGCTATGAAGCCCCGGTTAGCGAAATAGAAACCGCTCTTGCCCGGATTTGGCAAAATCTCTTAGGGCTGGAGCGGGTTGGCCGGCATGATCACTTCTTCGAACTGGGCGGGCATTCTCTGATGATTGTCAGCCTGATTGAAGAACTGAGAAACATCGGTTGGCAACTCGACGTTCGCAGCGTGTTTGTCGCTCCCGTTCTTGCCGATATGGCACGAGCGATCCGGCATAAGGTTGACACCTTTGTTGTGCCCCCTAATCGTATCCCTCAGGATTGCACGGCTATCACGCCGAATATGCTGCCTTTGGTTTCACTGTCTCAGACAGAGATCGATACCATCGTCGCGACAGTTCCCGGCGGCGCGATCAATGTACAGGATATCTATCCACTGTCACCGTTGCAGGAAGGTATTCTGTTCCATCACCTGTTACAGACACAAGGTGATAATTATCTGTTGCAAAGTTTGCTCACTTTTGACAGCCGTGAACGCCTGGATACTTTCCTGACGGCCTTGCAACAAGTGATCGACCGCCATGATATCCTGCGTACCTCTGCCTATTGGCAAGAGCTGGCACAGCCCGTTCAGGTGGTCTGGCGTCAGGCACCGTTGGTGATTAACGTTTTCAACCCAACCACAACAGAGGATGTCGCTGCCCAACTAAGGACCCATACCGATCCACGCCGGCACCGCATCAATCTGAATCGCGCACCGCTGTTTATTGCAGATATCGCTCACGACACAGCACAGGATGAGTGGTTGCTGGCGCTGCGCTTCCACCATCTGGTCAGTGACCATATGACACTGGAGCTGATTTTTGCAGAAATTGCGCTGATATTGCAGGGAAATGTGGGTATGTTGCCTGCTGTACTGCCCTATCGCAACTTTATCGCCCAGACGCTGAGCGTACCTGCCTCCGATCATGAGGCTTATTTCCGCGATCAACTGACTGATATCAGCGAACCCACTGCGCCATTTGGTGTGCTCAAAGTCCCTACTGACGATACGCACGTTACTGAAGCGCGTCTCTCCATAACGTCTGAACAGGCAGAAACCATTCGCACCCAAGCGCGCCGTTTGGGAGTCAGCCCAAGTGTGCTGTTCCATGTAGCATGGGCTCAGGTACTGGCACAAACCAGCGGCCGCAGTGATGTTGTATTCGGTTCTGTATTATTGGGCCGGCTTCAGGGCGGAGCGGGTGCTGAGCGCGTACTGGGAATGTTCATCAATACCCTGCCAATGCGGGTCTCTTTGACCAACCGCACAGTTCAGCAAGTGGTGCAAGACACCTACCACAATTTGATGATGCTATTGGAGCACGAACAGGCCCCATTGGTATTGTCCCAACGTTGCAGCGGCGTGCCACAGTCCATGCCGCTGTTCAGTACGTTGCTGAATTACCGCCACAGCCAGACCAGTGGAGCTGAGGGAATTGATACAACTTGGGCAGGCATACGCGTTCTGGCCGCAGAAGAGAGAACCAACTATCCAATCACTCTGTCAGTGGATGATTTGGGTGTCAGTTTCCAACTGACGGCCCAAGCAGTGGCGGGTATCGAACCCGCCCGGATCATCAATTATCTGGCTACGGCGATTAGCGGTTTGATTGAGGCGCTGGCTCGTGACCCGCAACAGTTGATTCGGGATATATCAATCCTGCCTGCCACAGAGCGGCAGCAATTATTGGTCGATTTCAATGCCACTCAGGCAGATCTGCCACACGATGTCCTGATACACCAATTATTCGAAGCTCACGCGGCGCATCATCCCGATACCACTGCCATCGTATTTGAAGAACAGATATTCAGTTACGGTGAGCTAAACCGCCGTGCTAATCAGTTGGCCCACTATCTGTTAACACTGGGTGTGCAACCCGACGATCGGGTCGCGATATGTATCGAGCGTAGCCCGGAGCTGATCGTCGGGCTGCTGGCTATCCTCAAGGCTGGCGGGGCCTACGTCCCGCTTGATCCAAGCTATCCGGCCGAACGGTTGGTTTATATGCTTGAAGATTCGGCGCCTGTCGTCTTGTTGACCCAAGCGACACAAGCCGACAAGTTACTCCGTTCTGAGCCGGTGATCTCTGTGCCGCTTTCTGTACCTATTCCTTCTTCTGTACCTATTGTAGTACTCGACACGCAAGCAGTGTTATTGGCGGAACAACCGACTTGTAACCCAGACGCACGGGCATTAGGGCTGATGCCACACCATCTGGCCTACGTGATTTATACCTCAGGCTCTACCGGTCTTCCCAAAGGCGTCATGATTGAGCATCGCAGTGTCCTTCGTCTGATTATTGATAATGGTTTTACGGATATCAGGCCCGATGATTGCGTTGCTCATTGTGCCAATATCGCCTTCGACGCATCGACATGGGAAATTTGGTCTGCCCTGCTCAATGGTGCGCGTCTGCATATTGTTTCCCAATCCGTCTTACTTGATCCGGTGCGTTTCTGCGATTCACTGACCAAGGGGCAGGTTACTGCGCTCTGGTTGACCGCAGGTTTGTTCAACGAATATCACCACTATCTTGAGCCGGTATTTAGTCAACTGCGTTACCTGCTGGCGGGTGGAGATGTGCTTGACCCAAGAAAGATACGGGCTGTTCAGTTAGCTGAGTCACAACCCGCCACCCTGATCAATGGATATGGCCCGACGGAAACAACAACCTTTGCTGCAACTTACGCGATTGCATCCCCTGTCGATGCTGTCCGCTCTATTCCCATCGGCCGGCCAATTGCCAATACCCAAATCTATATTCTTGACGAATATGGACAACCCGTTCCCTTTGGTGTGACCGGCGAAATTCATATCGCCGGCATGGGGGTTGCCCGCGGTTACCTGAATCGTCCTGAACTGACTACAGAACGTTTCCTTAGCTGTCCGTTCTCCTCCGATCCGGATGCACGCATGTATAAAACAGGCGACCTCGGGCGCTGGCTGCCCGATGGCAATATCGAATACCTCGGTCGCAATGACTTTCAGATCAAACTGCGTGGTTTCCGTATCGAACCCGGCGAAATCGAGGCGCAGTTAATGCAGTGTCACGGGGTGCGTGATGCGGTTGTTCTTGCCCGCGAAGACGAACCCAATCAGAAACGCCTGGTCGCTTATTTACAACCTCAGGCGGGTGTTGTGCTGGTTCCTGCCGATCTGCGCCAGCAGCTCGCACAGCAGCTCGCCGACTATATGCTGCCCAGTGCTTTTGTGACACTTGACGCCTTCCCGTTGACACCTAATGGCAAGCTTGACCGGCAGGCGCTTCCTCTCCCAGATGCGGATGCCGTAGTAACACATGATTATGAAGCGCCACAGGGAAGAATAGAAACGGCCTTGGCACAGATCTGGCAGGACTTATTAGGACTGGCGCGTATTAGTCGTCACGACAACTTCTTTGAACTTGGTGGTCACTCATTGATGGTGGTACGGCTGATAACACGTATAAAAAACCAATTTATGGTCAACATTCCTCTCACCTCGTTGTTCATTTCGCCCACCTTGATGGAACAGGCCGACATCATCTTTTCGGCTCAAATGAACGAGATAGGAGAAAACGAGATTGAATCAATGCAAAGCAATCTTGATTCAATGTCAGCAGAAGAACTCATGGCAATTTTAGGCGGAGACAATGAATAATGATAAGGGCTAATATGAATCTCGATGACTTGAAACGTGCTGTTCTGGAGAAAAGACTCGAAGAACAATTGAAAGCCCGTGGAAATCAGCAGCAACAGTCATTGATAGAACAAGCGGATCGAAATCAACCATTACCGTTATCCTTTGCACAACAACGGTTATGGTTTCTCAGTCAACTCGATCCGGCGGCCAGTCTGGCCTATCATCTGCCAGTGATATTGCGCCTCAGCGGTCAACTCGACCGCCATGCGCTGGTCACATCACTCGACCACCTGATTACCCGCCATGAGAGCCTGCGTACTCGTTTTGTACTGGTCGAAGGCCAGCCCTGCCAGCATATCGATCCGGCCGATACCGGCTTTGCCCTGTCTTGCCATGACCTGCGTCAGTCAGACCCGGCCTTGCATACTGACCATGTTACCGAACTCATTGATATTGAGGCTCAGACTCCCTTTGACTTTACTCAGGGCCCGCTTATCCGCGGTCAACTACTGCAATTGACAGACGAAGAGCATGTATTATTACTCACCCTGCATCACATTATTACGGATGGCTGGTCCATCGGTATTCTGGTGCAGGAACTGGGCGCCTTCTACCGTGCCGCTCTTGAAGGCCACGAAGCTTCCTTACCCTCGTTGCCTATTCAGTATGCTGACTATGCTGTCTGGCAGCATGAACAATTGCAGGGAACGGCCCTCACTGAACAGCGTGATTTCTGGTGTGATCAACTCAAGGGTGTTCCGGCTTTATTAACGCTTCCCACTGACCGCCCACGCCCGGCAGTACAGACCTATATCGGCGGCAAAGTCTCCTTTCATCTTGACAGCACTTTGTTGGCATCACTTAAGGGACTTGGGCAGCGCCATAACTCTACCTTGTTCATGACCGTGCTGACCGCCTGGAGTATCGTACTTGCCCGGCTAAGTGGTCAGGATGATATTGTTATTGGTACGCCAGTCGCTAACCGACCTCATCATGAACTTGAGGGATTGATTGGTTTCTTTGTCAATACGCTGGCCTTGCGTGTCACATTAAATAACGACATCAGTGTGGCAGAGCTGCTTGCACAAGTTCGGGCGCGGGCGCTTGCTGCCTATGCCAATCAGGATCTGCCTTTTGAGCAGGTAGTGGAAACGCTACAGCCTGAACGCAGCCTCAGTTATAGCCCCGTCTTTCAGGTGATGCTGGCGTTAAATAATACGCCAAGCCAAGCGTTGACATTACCGGGTTTGCAACTCACACCGATTGAACAGGAACGTCGTGGAGCACATTTTGATTTAACGTTATCACTGAACGAAACCGAGACTGGCTTAGTCGGTGATCTGGAATATGCTGCTGATTTGTTCGATTTTACCACCGTTGAGCGCATGATCGGCTATTTGACGAATGTGTTAACGGCAATGGCCGTTGATGAGACACAAAACGTTACCACTCTGCCAATGTTGCCAGCCTCAGAACGACAACAACTGCTGGTTGATTTCAATGCCACTCAGGCGGATTTTCCGCAAAATATGCTGATCCACCAGCTCGTTGAGGATCAGGTAGTAAAGCGTCCCCATGCCACGGCGGTGGTCTGCGAAGGTCAGACGCTGAGCTATGACGAACTGAACCGCCACGCCAATCGCCTGGCTCATCATCTGATTGCGTTGGGCGTGCGTCCTGATGATCCGGTGGCAATCTGTGCTGAGCGCAGTCTGGTGTTGGTGGTGGGCCTGCTTGCCATCCTTAAAGCCGGCGGAGCCTATGTGCCGCTCGATCCCAACTATCCCGCCGAGCGGCTGGCCTATATGCTTGAGGATGCAGCCCCCGTGGCTTTACTGACCCAGACTGAATGGGCCAGTAAGCTAGGCAACTCTGTGCCCACTGTTCTTTTAGATGCCGTTCTTTTTGCGTCTCCGACAACAGACTCTGTTCACAACCCGGATGCTCAGGCATTAGGTCTGACATCGCGCCATAGGGCATATATCATTTACACCTCCGGTTCAACGGGATTGCCCAAAGGGGTTATAGTTGAGCATCGCAATGTCCTTCGCCTGATTATCAATAATGGTTTTGCCGATATCAGGCCAGATGACTGTATTGCCCATTGTGCCAATATTTCATTCGATGCGGCGGTCTGGGAAGTGTGGTCTGGTTTAGCCCATGGCGCCCGAATTCTGTTGATCCCAGAGAAAACTTTACTACAGCCAACTCACTTTGGTCAGTATTTGTCATCAGAAGGTGTCAGTGTGCTATTCCTTACCACGGCACTGTTTAACCAATATGCGAATTTGATTGCGCCATCATTGTCGGGTTTACGTTATGTCTTTTTCGGTGGTGAACAGACTGATACCCGTCCAGCCATTCGCCTCAGGGCTGAACATCCACCAAAACACTTACTGCATATGTATGGCCCGACGGAGACAACCACGTTTGCCACTACCTATGAAATTCCCCTTATAGAAGAAGATGAAAGAAAAATCCCCATCGGCCAGCCGATCGCTAATACTCAGATCTATGTCCTGGATCCCCATGGTCAGCCCGTTCCCCTTGGCGTGACGGGTGAGATTTATGTCGCTGGCGCGGGTGTTGCCCGGGGTTATCTGAACCGCCCTGAACTTACTGCCGAGCGCTTTCTAACTGATCCGTTCTCTTCCGATCCGGATGCGCGCATGTACAAGACCGGTGATCTGGGCCGCTGGCTGCCCGACGGTAATCTCGAATATATCGGTCGCAATGACTTTCAGATCAAGCTACGTGGCTTCCGCATTGAACTCGGCGAAATTGAAACTCAGCTCATTCAATGCCGTGGCGTGCAAAAAGCGGTGGTTCTCGCTCGTGAAGATATTTCTCATGAACAAACAGGTAATGAACAAACAGGTGATAAACAAACGGAGGGACAAAAACGTCTGGTTGCCTATGTACAGCCCCAGACAGGGGTTGAACTGGTTCCCGCTGAACTGCGCCAGCAGCTTGCCCAACATCTCGCTGAATACATGCTGCCCAGTGCTTTTATAATACTTGAATCTTTCCCTCTGACTCCTAACGGTAAAACCGATCGTGACGCTCTTCCCGCTCCTGATGCGTCCGCTTTCATAGTCCGCAATTATGAATCTCCGATGGGTGAAACAGAAATCGCTCTGGCGCAGATCTGGCAACATTTATTGGGGCTTGAACAGGTTGGCCGTTACGACCATTTCTTTGAACTCGGCGGTCATTCATTAATGATCGTCGATCTGATCGAGGAATTGCGTAACATTGGCTGGCAACTTGATGTCCGTAATGTGTTCTCCACGCCTGTCCTTGCCGATATGGCACTGACTATCCAGCGTGACGCTGACACTTTTATTGTGCCACCTAACCGCATTCCAGAGGGTTGTACTGCGATCGTTCCTGATATGTTGCCATTGGTTGCGCTGTCTCAACCCCAGATTGATGCCATCATCGAAACCATTCCCGGCGGAGCCGGTAATGTGCAGGATATTTATCCGCTGGCACCGTTGCAGGAAGGTATTCTGTTTCACTATTTGATGCAGGCACAAGGCGATACTTATTTGTTGCAAAGCTTACTGGCTTTCGATAGTCGTGAACGTCTTGATGCCTTTTTAGCCGCCTTGCAGCAGGTTATCAACCGCCACGATATTCTGCGCACCGCGGTTTACTGGCAAGGATTGGCACAGCCCGTTCAGGCGGTCTGGCGTCAGGCGCCGCTGGACATTGAGGTCTTTATGCCTGCTACAGAGCACGATATTCCTGCGCAGCTACGGGCTCACACCGATCCACGCCGGCATCGTATTAATCTGAACCGGGCACCACTGTTTGCGGCTGATATTGCTTATGACTCAGTGCAGGATGAATGGTTGTTGGCCTTGCGTTTTCATCATCTGGTCAGCGATCACATGACACTGGAGTTAATTTTTGCTGAAATTGCGCTCATATTGCAGGGGCATACAGACACGTTGCCCACAGCGTTACCCTATCGCAATTTTATTGCCCAGATCCTGAGTGAGTCAGCGGCAGAGCATGAAGCTTATTTCCGTGCACAGCTTGCCGATATTGACGCGCCGACGGCACCGTTTGGTGTGCTCTCAATACCGAACAATCAAGCACTGAACAACGAGATAACGGCCGACGACAAATCTATTACCGAAGCGCATCTTCCTCTCGATCCGAAATTGGCAGAATCCATTCGCGCTCAGGCCCGGCGTCTGAAAGTCAGCCCGAGTGTCCTGTTCCATGTTGCCTGGGCACAAGTGCTGGCACAAACCAGCGGGCGTGATGATGTCGTTTTTGGTTCCGTGCTGCTAGGACGTTTACAAGGTGGCGCAGGGGCCAATCAAATATTAGGCATGTTTATCAATACCTTGCCAATACGCGTATCCCTTGCTGGCCGCAACGTACAGGCTGTAGTACAAAGTACCTATCATAATTTGATGGCACTGCTGGAACATGAACAGGCACCATTGACACTGGCACAAAGTTGTAGTGGCGTAGAGCAACCCATGCCGTTGTTCAGTACCCTGCTCAATTACCGTCATTCTCAAATCAACGAAGAAAATGCGGTTAACGCGACTTGGTCAGGTATGCGCGTCATTGCAACCAAGGAACGGACCAACTATCCGATTACGCTGTCGGTGGATGATTTGGGTGTTGGTTTTCATTTAAGCACCCAAACGGTAGCCAGTATCGATCCGACCCGTGTCACCCATTATCTGCTGACCGCGATTAGGGGCCTGGTTAATGCTTTGGTTCATGACCCGCAACTATCGATTCTGAATATTCCGATCCTGCCAGAGACAGAACGGCAACAATTGCTGGTAGATTTCAACGCCACTCAGAGAGACTTCCTGCAAGATGCGCTCATCCACTCGCTTTTTGAAGCTCAGGTATTACAGCGCCCCCATGCCACCGCCGTGGTCTGCGAAGGCCGGACACTCAGCTATGACGAACTGAACCAACGTGCCAATCGTCTGGCACATCATTTGATTGCGCTTGGGGTACGTCCTGACGATCGCGTTGCGATCTGTGCCGAACGCAGCCCGCAACTTATTGTGGGTTTACTCGCTATCCTTAAGGCGGGGGGGGCTTATGTGCCGCTCGATCCGACTTTTCCGGCCGAACGGCTGGCCTATATCTTTGAGGATGTGGCTCCCATCGCCTTACTGACTCAAACCGCATGGGTTGACAAACTGACCAGTCCTTTACCTACGATCCTGCTGGATAATTTACTCAGTGATGAATTTGATAACCCCGAAACTCAGCCAACTCACAACCCGGATATTCAGGCACAAGGGCTGACGTCACGCCATTTGGCCTATGTGATTTACACATCAGGCTCCACCGGATTGCCTAAAGGTGTGATGGTCGAACACCGCAATGTGCTTCGCCTCATCATCAACAGTGGTTTTGCTGATATTGGCCCTGACGATTGTGTTACCCATAGTGCCAATATTGCTTTTGACGCATCAACCTGGGAAATCTGGTCCGCCTTGCTCAATGGCGCGCGTCTGCATATTATCCCCCAATCCGTGTTGCTCGATCCGGTACGTTTCTGTGATTCCCTGATCAAGGGACAAGTTACTGCGCTCTGGTTGACGACGGGCTTGTTTGATAAATACCTTGATGTGCTCAAGCCTCTGTTCGGACAATTGCGTTACCTGCTCGTCGGCGGTGATGTACTCGATCCCAAAAAAATACAACAGGTACAATTAGCTGAATCGCCGCCCGCCTGTTTGATTAATGGATATGGCCCAACAGAAACCACTACGTTTGCCACAGCCTATGCGATTCCGTCACTCATTGATGTTACCCGCCCGCTACCCATCGGCCGGCCTATTTCCAATACCCAGATTTATATTCTCGACGAACATAGTCAGCCCGTTCCCCTTGGTGTGACGGGTGAAATTCATATCGCCGGCATGGGGGTTGCCCGTGGTTATCTGAACCGCCCTGAACTGACCACAGAGCGTTTTCTGACCGATCCGTTCTCTTCGGAGCCAGATGCCCGCATGTATAAAACAGGTGACCTCGGACGCTGGCTGTCTGACGGTAACATCGAATATATCGGCCGCAATGATTTTCAGGTCAAACTACGTGGTTTCCGGATTGAACCGGGTGAAATTGAAACTCAGCTCAGACAATGTCACGGCGTGCGCGATGCGGTAGTTTTGATGCGTGAAGTAGTTTTGATGCGTGAAGTGATTTTGATGCGTGAAGATGAAGCGAGCCAGAAACGCTTAATTGCTTATGTGATGCCTCAGGATGGTGTTGAACTGGTTCCGGCTGAACTGCGCCAGCAGCTCGCCCTGCATCTTGCAGACTATATGCTCCCCAGTGCTTTTGTAACACTCGACGCTTTTCCGCTGACACCCAATGGCAAATTTGACCGCCAGGCGTTTCCTCTCCCCGATTTATCTGCCATCGCAACCCACGAGTATGAAGAACCGAATGAGGAAGAAGAGATCATTCTGGCTCAGATTTGGCAAAACCTGTTGGGATTGGAACGCGTGGGACGCCACGATAACTTTTTTGAACTCGGCGGCCACTCACTGATGATCGTGCAACTGGCAACACGCATACAAGACGAATTTCTGGTTGATATCCCTATTTCTTCGTTATTTCTTTCCCCCAAATTGGCGGAACAGGCCGAAATTATCTTTACAGCTCAAATGGATGCTATAGGGAAAAACGACATTGAATCACTCCAGAACACGCTGGATTTAATGTCAACAGAAGAACTGATGGCGGTGTTAGGTGGAGACAGTAACCAATGATAAGGACTAACATGAATCTCGATAATCTGAAACGTGCCGTTTTAAAAAAGAAAATTAAAGAACAATTACAAACTCAGAAGTATCAGAAACGGCCGCCAATCAGGCAAGTTGCCCGTGATCTTCCTTTGCCATTGTCCTTCGCCCAGCAGCGTCTGTGGTTCCTTAACCAACTCGATCCGGCCACTGGTCTGGCCTATCATATCCCTGTTGCGTTGCGTCTGACGGGGCAACTTCATCATTACGCCCTGTCTAACGCGCTCAACCGTTTGATTGCCCGCCACGAAATTCTCCGTACCCGTTTTGTGCTTATCGGGGGACAGCCCTGCCAGCACATTGATCCTACCGGTGCCGGCTTTGCGCTATCTTATCAAGACCTGCGCTCATTGGATTCAGAAACACAGACTCATCGCCTTGCCGAACTGACAGCTTTTGAAGCACAGCGATCTTTCAACCTGACTCAAGGCCCGCTGATCCGCGGGCATTTGCGGCAACTGGCGGATGAAGAACATGTCTTACTGATCACGCAGCATCATATTATTTCTGATGGCTGGTCTATTGGTGTGCTGGTGCACGAACTGGGAAGTCTCTATCGTGCGGCTCTCGACAATCAGGATGACCCGTTTCCCCCCCTGCCCATTCAGTATGCCGATTATGCCGTCTGGCAACGTGACTGGCTACAAGGCGAGATCCTTGCTCAACAACGTGATTTCTGGTGTGCACAACTCAAAGGTGCACCCACCTTGTTGGATCTGCCGACTGATCGGCCACGCCCGGCCATACAGACTTATACCGCGGATCAAGTATCCGTTCAGTTCGATGCACCCTTGCTGGAATCACTTAAATCATTCGGGCAACGCCATCACACGACCTTGTTTATGACCATACTGGCGGCCTGGAGCATCGTACTTGCCCGGCTCAGCGGTCAGGACGATATTGTTATTGGTACACCGATCGCTAACCGCCCGAATCACGAACTTGAAGGGTTGATTGGTTTCTTTGTCAATACGCTGGCCTTGCGTGTCACATTGAATGATACCGCCAGTGTTGCCGACTTGCTTACGCAAGTCCGCGAGCGGGCACTTGCCGCTTATGCTCATCAGGATTTGCCCTTCGAGCAAGTGGTGGAAGCATTGCAACCCGAACGTAGCCTCAGCCACAGCCCGGTTTTTCAGGTCATGCTGGCCTTAAACAACACACCCGCCAAAACGCTAACGCTATCCGGCCTGCAACTCGCGCCCGCAGAACAAATACGCTACAGTACCCACTTTGATTTGACGCTGTCGCTGACCGAAACTGAGGTTGGCCTGCTCGGTGAACTGGAATACGCCGTTGATTTATTCGATTCTGCCACTGTTGAACGCATGGTCGGCTATTTGAAACAAGTGCTGATCGCAATGACAACGGATGCCACACAAACCATTGCTCACCTGTCGTTATTGCCGGCTTCGGAACGACAACAACTGCTGGTAGAGTTCAACAACACTCAGGCAGATTTCCCACAGGATGCCCTGATTCATCAACTCTTCGAGGCACAAGCTGCGCTTACGCCCAATGCCACCGCCGTAGTATGCGGAGAGCAGTCACTCAGTTATGTCGAACTGAATCAGCGTGCTAATTATCTGGCTCATCATTTGATTGCACAAGGTGTGCGCCCGGATGATCGGGTAGCGATTTGTGCCGAGCGTAATCTGGAAATGGTGGTAGGCTTGCTGGCTATTCTCAAATCTGGTGGTGCCTATGTTCCCCTTGATCCCGCTTATCCGGCTGAACGACTGGTGTATATGCTTGAAGATGCGGCTCCGGTGGTGATACTGACGCAAACAACACTCGCAGACAAACTAACCCGCCCCGTACCCACGGTATTCATTGATAACCAAGAACCGTTCATTCAGGGGCCATCGGCAGACAATCCAAATAGTCAAACATTGGGACTGACATCGCATCACTTGGCCTATGTGATCTACACCTCCGGCTCCACCGGACGGCCAAAAGGGGTCGCCATTGCTCACCGCAATACCGTGAATTTACTGACCTGGGCACAACAAACATTCAGCCCTGAAGAATTGGCTAATACCCTTTTTGCTACGTCACTTAATTTTGATCTGGCGGTATATGAATGCCTTGCGCCCCTCATTTCTGGTGGCACGGTTCATATTGTTTCCGATGCACTGTCATTAATCACCACAGAGTTGACAGCAACAAAGCTATCCACTACAAAACCATCCACTACAAAGCAGTTAATCAGCCTAATCAACACCGTGCCGTCAGCTATTGCACATTTGATTGATGCCAATGCGATCCCTGCTGTAACCAAAACCATCAATTTGGCAGGAGAAGCCCTGAAACCGCATATTGTTGAGCATTTGTTTGCCCGTTCTTCCGTACAGAACGTGTGCAATCTGTATGGCCCATCTGAAACAACAACTTATTCAACATGGATGCGCATGAATCGGGCAACCGGTTTTGTCTCTCATATCGGGCGTCCAATCGCTAATACGCAGATCTATATCCTCGACACTTATGGTCAGCCCGTTCCTCTTGGTGTGACCGGTGAAATTCATATCGCTGGTGCTGGTGTCGCCCGGGGTTACTTAAATCGTCCTGAACTGACCGCTGAACGCTTCCTCATTGATCCGTTCTCCTCTGCCCCGAATGCACGCATGTACAAAACCGGCGACCTCGGACGCTGGCTGCCCAGTGGCAATATTGAATATCTCGGTCGTAATGATTTTCAGGTTAAATTACGGGGTTTCCGAATTGAATTGGGTGAAATCGAAGCACAGCTAATGCAGTGTCATGGTGTGCGCGAAGCCGTCGTTGTTGCCCGCGAAGATATCTCTGCTGAAAAAACAGTCGGTCAGAAGCGATTGGTTGCTTACCTGCTGGCTCAGGATGGTATTGAATTAGTTCCTGCGGAATTACGCCGGCAACTTACTCAGCATCTTGCTGAGTATATGCTGCCCAGTGCTTTTATGGTTCTCGACGTTTTTCCATTGACCCCCAACGGCAAACTCGACCGTCAGGCACTTCCTGCACCCGATTTATCTGCCGTGGTGGCACGTGGCTATGAAGCACCGATCGGAGAGGCAGAAATTGCGTTGGCCCGGATCTGGCAAGATTTGCTAGGACTGGAGCAAGTCAGTCGTCATGACCATTTCTTCGAACTCGGTGGTCACTCGCTGATGATCGTCAGCCTGATTGAACAACTGCACAACCTCGGTTGGCGGCTTGACGTGCGCAGTGTCTTCGCCACGCCTGTCCTGAGTGAACTGGCGCAAGCTGTTCTCGCATATCAGAACAATACTTCTGCTTTCGTGGTGCCAGCTAATCTTATCCGTGAAGATTGTACAGCCATCACACCTGATATGTTGCCGCTGGTTTCGCTGTCTCAGGCTGAAATCAATGCCATTGTTGAAACGATTCCCGACGGGGTAAGCAATATACAGGACATCTATCCGCTGGCACCGTTGCAGGAAGGAATTTTGTTCCATCACTTATTGCAGACACAAGGTGATGATTATCTGCTGCAAAGCCTGCTGGCCTTTGATACCCGTGAACGTCTCGATGCCTTTTTAGGCGCGTTGCAACAAATCATTGACCGCCATGATATTCTGCGTACTTCTGCTTATTGGCAAGAGCTGGCCCAACCTGTTCAGGTGGTCTGGCGTCATGCTCCGTTGTGTATCAAGGTCTTTACTCCGATTACAGCGGACGACGTTCCGTCGCAATTACGTGCTCATACCGATCCTCGCAGGAATCGTCTTGATCTGAGCCGCGCCCCACTGTTTGCTGTGGATATAGCCCACGATCCGGTACAAAGTGAATGGCTGTTGTCCTTACGTTTTCACCATCTGGTTAGCGACCATGTGACATTAGAGCTGATCTTCGCTGAAATTGCTCAGGTGTTGCAGGGAAATACCGAAATGCTGCCCGCGGCACTGCCTTACCGCAACTTTATCGCCCAGACGTTAAGTGTGCCAACCACGGTGCATGAAGACTATTTCCGCGCCCAACTTGCTGATGTTGTTGAGCCGACAGCCCCATTCGGGATACTCAAAGTACACAGTGACAGCAGCACCATCAACGAATCCCGCCTCCCACTCGATCCCGCTTTGGCGAAGAATATTCGCGCGCAGGCCCGTCGTCTGGGCGTCAGCTCCGGCGTACTGTTCCATGTCGCCTGGGCACAGGTATTGGCACATACCAGCGGTCACGACGATGTGGTCTTTGGTTCGGTATTATTGGGCCGTCTACAGGGAATTTCAGGAATCAAACGAATACTGGGCATGTTCATCAATACTCTGCCGATGCGGATTTCCCTGACAGGACGCAGTGTTCGGGAAGTCATACAAGCCACTTACCGCAATCTGACAACATTGCTGGAACATGAGCAGGCACCGTTGGCGCTGGCCCAACGATGCAGTGGCGTGGCACAACCCATGCCGCTTTTCAGCGCCTTGCTGAATTATCGCCACAGTCAGACCAGCGAAGCAGATGCCGTTAACACGACGTGGACAGGGATGCGTATTCTGGCTGCTGAGGAACGAACCAACTATCCCGTCACCCTGTCAGTGGATGATCTGGGATTGGGTTTCCATCTGATGGCTCAGACTGTGCCCGGAATCGACCCTGCCCGCATGATTCAATATCTAACCACTGCCATCAGTGGACTGATTGATGCCTTAACCCATGATCCACAACAACCCATTCTGCAAGTGCCGGTTCTGCCGGCTTCAGAGCGACAACAACTATTGGTGGATTTCAACGCTACTCAGGCAGACTTCCCACAAGATGTTTTGGTCCACCAATTATTTGAAATTGAAGCAGCACGTCATCCCACTGAGATTGCAATGGTGTATGGCGAACAATTACTCAGCTATGAAGAGCTGAATCGCCGTGCCAACCGTTTAGCACATCATTTAATTGCATTGGGTGTAAGACCGGACGATCGGGTAGCGATATGTGTCGAACGCAGTCTGGAGATGGTGGTGGGATTGCTTGGCATTCTCAAGGCTGGCGGTGCTTATGTGCCGCTTGATCCGGCTTATCCGGCTGAACGGCTGGCTTATATGCTTGAGGATTCCGCACCAGTGGTAGTGCTGACCCAACAAGCAATTCAACAAACGGTGTGCCTGAACACTTTTATTGGTTTGAACACCTTGATTGGTTTGAACACCTTGATTGGCTCTGAGTCTACAGGTTCTATACCCATCGTCATGCTCGATACCCAAGAACCGTTTATGGAAACACAGCCGGAACACAACCCAGAAGTGCCGGATCTGACAGTTCACCATCTGGCCTATGTTGTTTACACTTCTGGTTCAACAGGCATCCCCAAAGGCGTGATGAGTAGCCACCGGGCTTTGGGTAACCGGTTGTTGTGGTTCGTGCGTGATATCGCAACATCCCCATTGATCGCAGCGCTGAAAACCAGCATCAGTTTTGTCGATTCGATCACAGAAACACTGGGGACATTGCTGGCCGGCGGTAAGCTGGTGGTTTTCAACAACCATGAAGTGAAAGATCCTGTTCGCTTCTGTGAAGGTTTGCAACGCTTTAACGTTAACCTTTTGGTGGTAGTACCTTCACTATTGAAGCTCTTGATACAGAATCGTAATGACAATGGTCATTACCTGAAATCAATCAGGACATTGATTTGCAGCGGAGAACGACTTGCCCCTGAACTGGCGCGGCAGGTAGTGGCAGAATACCCTTGGCTTCGGTTGCTGAATTTTTATGGTTCGTCTGAAATTAATGGTGATGCTACGTGGTATGAATACAGCGCGACGCCCGGCATACCCGAAGCTTCGGTGATTGGCCGTCCCATCGCCAATACCCAAAGCTATATTCTCGATACTCACGGTCAGCTTGTTCCTTTTGGCGTAACAGGGGAAATCTATATTGCTGGTGCAGGGGTTGCCCGTGGCTACCTGAATCGCCCTGAACTGACCGCTGAACGTTTCTTTAACGATCCTTTCTCTGCAAATCCAAACGCCCGCATGTACAAAACCGGCGATCTCGGCCGCTGGTTGCCTGATGGCAATATCGAATATCTCGGTCGCAATGATTTTCAGGTCAAACTGCGCGGTTTCCGGATTGAGTTAGGTGAAATCGAGGCCCGACTCATGCAGTGCCACGGAGTACGCGAAGCCGTCGTTGTTGTCCGCGAAGAAGTTGTTGACCACGAAGAAGTTGTTGACCACGAAGAAGTTGTTGACCACGAAAGTGAACCGAATCAGCAGCGGTTGGTTGCCTATCTGCGTCCACAGGATGGTGTTGAACTGGTTCCCGCTGAACTGCGTCAGCAACTTGCCCTGCACCTCGCTGAATATATGCTACCCAGTGCTTTTATGATGCTTGAAGCTTTCCCATTGACACCCAATGGTAAACTTGATCGTAAGGCACTCCCTGAACCGGATTCATCTTCCGTGGTAACACGCAGCTATGCTGCGCCAGTCGGTGAAACAGAAACCACTTTGGCGCAAATCTGGCAAGACTTATTGGGGCTGGAGTCAATTGGCCGTAATGACCATTTCTTCGAACTCGGCGGTCATTCCTTGCTGGCGGTCCAGCTTGTCGCACGCATTCGTCAGGCGCTGGCACGAGAGTTACCATTACAGACGATCTTTTCCCGACCGATACTGATGGCGTTGGCTCATACAATTTCTGAGGCTGCCACAACGACACAAGCCATTATCCCCATAGCTGATCGCAGCCAGCCGTTGCCTCTGTCATTTGCCCAACAGCGTTTGTGGTTTCTGGGGCAACTCGATCCGGCGGCAAGTCTGGCCTATCACATCCCTGCGGCACTGCGCCTTACCGGTTCGCTTGATCGTCATGCTTTGGCTACTGCCCTTGATCGTCTGATTGCCCGTCATGAAGGTTTGCGTACTCGTTTTGTGTCGGTTGAAGGGCAACCCTGCCAACACATCGATCCTGCTGATACCGGCTTTGCCCTGTCCTGCCATGACCTGCGCCAGATTGATCCCGATTTGCACGCCAACCGTGTCGCTGAACTTGTCGATATCGAAGCCCGAACCCCCTTCGATTTTGTTCAGGGCCCGCTTATTCGCGGTCAACTGCTGCAACTGACAGATGAAGAGCATGTGTTATTGCTTACCCTGCATCACATCATCACTGACGGCTGGTCTATTGGTGTACTGGTGCGCGAACTGGGGGCTTTCTACCGCGCGGCCCTTGATGGTCATGATGATCCCTTACCACCGCTGCCCATCCAATACGTTGATTATGCCGTCTGGCAACGTGGCTGGCGGCAAGAAGCTACACTGACTGCACAACGTAATTTCTGGTGTACTCAACTTGAGGGTATTCCGGCTTTACTGGCACTGCCGACTGATCGCCCACGTCCATCGGTACAAACTTATGTTGGCGGTCAGGTTTCCTTCCATCTTGATGCCACATTATTGGCATCGCTTAAAAGACTGGGACAGCGCCATAACGCCACTTTGTTTATGACGGTGCTGAGCGCATGGAGCATCGTGCTTGCCCGACTCAGTGGTCAGGATGATATTGTGATTGGCACACCCGTTGCCAACCGTCCACATAATGAACTTGAAGGATTGATCGGGTTCTTTGTCAATACGCTGGCTTTGCGTGTCAGGTTCAAACATGAACTCAGCGTTGCTGACTTGCTTGCACTGGTCCGGGAACAGGCACTCGCTGCCTATGCCCATCAGGATCTGCCTTTTGAGCAGGTAGTGGAAGCATTACAACCTGAGCGCAGCCTCAGTTACAGTCCAATCTTCCAAGTGATGCTGACTTTAAATAACACGCCAGCCCAGAAGCTGGTATTACCCGGTTTACAGCTTGCATCCATTGAGCAGGCACATCATGGCGCCTATTTTGATTTAACGTTATCACTGACTGAAACCGAGTCTGGTTTGGTTGGTATTCTGGCTTATGCCGCTGACCTGTTCGATTTCACAACCGCCGAACGTATGACTGGCTATCTGACAAATATACTGACTGCGATGGTTTCAGATGAGACGAAGGCGATTGCGGCTCTGCCGATGCTGCCTGAATCGGAAAAACAACAATTGTTGGTGAATTTCAATGCCACGCAGACCGACAGTCCGCAAAACACCTTAGTTCACTCACTGTTTGAAACTCAGGCCGACCGGCAGCCTGATGCAACAGCCGTGATGTTTGATGATCAAACTATGAGCTATGGCGAACTCAACCGCCGCGCTAACCGTTTGGCGCATCACCTGATTGCACTAGGTGTCCACCCGGATGAACGGGTGGCGATTTGTGTTGAACGCAGTCTGGATATGGTGGTGGGGTTACTTGCCATTCTCAAGGCCGGTGGGGCTTATGTCCCGCTCGACCCTGCTTACCCGACCGAACGGCTGGCGTATATGCTCAGGGATTCAGCACCGGTAGCTTTACTTACCCAGACAACGCTTGTTGAGACATTGAACCATGCCGTGCCTGCCGCCGGACACACTACTGTGTTACTTGATGTTCCCCAAGTCTGTCTGTCCGAACAGCCAACCCATAACCCGGACACACAGGCATTGGGGCTGGCATCGCACCACTTGGCCTATGTGATCTACACATCCGGCTCGACCGGCTTACCCAAAGGGGTAGAAATGCCGCTGGCGGCCTTGTCAAACTTGCTGCAATGGCACCGTCAGGCTCCTTCACATCCCACCGGAACCGGCAAAACCCTGCAATTCGCCGCTCTGGGATTTGATGTCGCTTTTCAGGAAATATTTACGACCCTGTGTGAAGGCGGTTGCCTGATCCTGATTAATGAAGCCATGCGGCGGGAACCTCAACAGATCCTCCGGTTGATTCAGCAAAAACAAATTGATCGTATTTTCCTCCCCTACATCGCCCTCCAACATCTTGCGGAAGCGGCCAATCACAGTGAGGGAGATTTTGACAACCTGACGCATATTATTACTGCTGGTGAGCAATTACGCATTACACCCGCCATTCAGCGTTTTCTGCAACGGGCTGGCAACTGCCGGTTACACAATCACTATGGCCCAACGGAAAGCCATGTTGCGACCTTCTATATATTGGACAAGGAGAGTGAGCACTGGCCAATGTTGCCTCCCATCGGTCGCCCGATAGCCAACGTACAAATCTATATTCTTGACCAATATGGTCAGCCTGTGCCTCTTGGCGTCACAGGGGAAATCCATATCGCTGGCGCGGGGGTTGCCCGTGGTTACTTAAATCGTCCTGAGCTGACCGCCGAACGTTTCCTCATTGATCCGTTCTCCGCAACTCCCGATGCCCGCATGTACAAAACCGGCGACCTCGGCCGCTGGCTGGCTGATGGCAATATTGAATACCTCGGCCGCAATGACTTTCAGATCAAAATACGCGGTTTCCGTATTGAGTTGGGTGAAATCGAGGCCCAACTGATGCGGTGTTACGGGGTGCGTGATGCGGTTGTTCTTGCCCGCGAAGATGAACCGGATCAGAAACGTCTGGTTGCTTATCTGCGCCCACAGGCGGGTGTTGAACTGGTTCCCGCTGAACTGCGTCAGCAACTTGCCCTGCACCTCGCTGAATATATGCTGCCCAGTGCTTTTATGATGCTTGAAGCTTTCCCATTGACGCCCAATGGAAAACTTGACCGCAAAGCGCTTCCTGCCCCGGATTCATCTGCCATGGTGACGCGCGGTTATGCAGCACCTGTCGGTGAAACAGAAACCGTTCTGGCGCAGATCTGGCAAACATTGCTAGGACTGGAACGGGTTGGACGCCATGACCACTTCTTTGAACTCGGTGGTCATTCCCTGCTGGCCGTTCAGCTCGTTGCACGTATACGTCAGGCGCTGGCCCGGAAGTTGCCGTTGCAACAACTCTTTGCCCAACCTGTCCTGATGGATTTGGCCCAGACCATTACTGACGCGGCTGCAACCACTCAGGCCATTATCCCCGTTGCTGACCGGAGCCAACCATTGCCTTTATCTTTTGCCCAACAGCGTTTGTGGTTTCTGGGACAACTCGATCCGGCGGCGAGTCTGGCTTACCATCTTCCTTCGGCACTGCGCCTTATCGGTTCGCTCAATCGTCAGGCGTTGACCATGGCATTTGATCGTCTGGTTGCCCGCCATGAGAGCTTACGGACTCGTTTTGTGCTGGTGGAAGGTCAACCCTGCCAGCATATCGATCCCGCTGATACCGGCTTTGCCCTGTCCTGCCATGACCTGCGTCAGCTCGATCCGGCCTTGCATACCCGCCGTGTGACTGAACTCGCCGACCTTGAGGCACAAACTCCCTTCGATTTTACTCAGGGCCCGCTTATTCGCGGTCAACTGCTGCAACTGGCAGAGGAAGAACATGTGTTACTGCTTACCCTGCATCACATTATCACTGACGGCTGGTCTATTGGTGTATTAGTACGCGAACTGGGTATCTTCTACCGCGCTGCCCTGTATAACCACGATAATCCTTTACCCCCATTGTCCATTCAATATGCTGACTATGCCGTCTGGCAACATGAACAATTGCAGGGAACGGCCCTCACTGAACAGCGTGATTTCTGGTGTACTCAACTGGAGGGCGCACCAGCTTTACTGGCCCTGCCGACTGATCGCCCTCGCCCAACAGTACAAACTTATGTTGGCGGTCAGGTTTCCTTCCATCTTGATGTCACACTATTGGCATCACTTAAGGGACTGGGACAGCGCCATAATGTTACTTTGTTTATGACTGTGCTGAGCGCATGGAGCATTGTGCTTGCCCGGCTCAGTGGACAGGATGATATTGTGATTGGTACGCCGGTTGCCAATCGCCCACATCATGAACTTGAAGGAATAATGGGTTTCTTTGTCAACACACTGGCCTTGCGCATCAAATTCCATGATGGTCTCAGTGTGGCTGATGTGCTTGCACAGGTCCGGGAGCGGGCGCTCGCGGCCTATGCCCATCAGGATCTGCCTTTTGAGCAGGTAGTGGAAGCATTACAACCTGAACGCAGCCTCAGTTACAGCCCCGTCTTTCAGGTGATGCTGGCCTTAAATAACACGCCAGCTCAAGAACTGGCTTTACCGGAACTACAATTCACACCATTTGAACAGATGCACCATAGCACCCACTTTGATTTGACATTATCATTAGCCGAAACTGAGGCCGGTTTGGCTGGTGCGCTGGCTTATGCGGCTGATTTGTTCGACTCCACTACCGTTGAGCGTATGGTTGATTATCTGACAAATATACTGGCAGCGATGGCGGCTGACGAAACGCAAGCCATTGCTACGTTACCAATGCTACCGAAATCAGAACGGCAACAATTGTTGGTAGACTTCAACGCCACTCAAACGCATTTTCCGCAAGATGCTTTGATCCACCAGCTATTTGAAGCTCAGGCGGCACAACACCCTGACGCTATTGCGGTGATGTTTGGCGATCAAATCATTAGCTATGGCGAACTTAACCGGCGCGCCAATCGTCTGGCCCATCATCTGATTGCGTTGGGTGTGTGTCCGGATGATCGGGTCGCCATTTGTCTCGAACGCAGCCCCGAAATGATTGTGGGTTTACTCGGCATCCTCAAAGCGGGCGGTGCTTATGTCCCGCTTGATCCGGCCTATCCCACTGAACGGCTGGTATATATGCTCGAAGATGCTGCTCCCGTAGTATTACTGACTCAGACAGCACAAAGCGACAAACTGCATGACACTGTGCCTACATTATTATTTGATATACAAGACATTTCTCTGGAAGCACAACCGGATCACAATCCGGAAGCTCGAAAATTGGGGCTAACCTCACGCCATCTGGCGTATGTGATCTACACATCCGGCTCGACAGGGCAACCCAAAGGAGTAATGGTTGAGCACCGCAGTGTCAATCGACTGGTTATCAATAACGCTTATGCGGATATCGGTGCGAATGACTGCGTTGCCCATTGTGCCAATATTGCTTTTGACGCATCGACCTGGGAAATTTGGTCAGCCCTGTTAAACGGTGGGCGTTTGCATGTGGTTTCACAATCCGTGCTGCTTGATCCGGTGCGTTTTTGTGATTCACTCATCAAGGGGAAAGTGACCGCCCTATGGTTAACCGCAGGCTTATTCAACGAGTATCTCGATGTGCTCACCCCTTTATTTGGACAGTTACGCTACCTGCTTATCGGCGGTGATGTTCTCGATCCAAAGAAAATCCAACGTGTACAGTTGGCTGAGTCACAACCCGCACATCTCATTAACGGATACGGTCCAACAGAAACCACGACGTTTGCTGCAACTTATACCATTGCATCACCCGTGAATGTTACCCGCTCTATTCCGATCGGACGTCCAATTGCCAATACCCAAATCTATGTTCTTGACGAATATGGACAACCCGTTCCTTTTGGTGTGACCGGAGAAATTCACATCGCCGGCATGGGAGTTGCCCGCGGTTACCTGAATCGTCCTGAACTGACCGCGGAACATTTCCTTAGCTGTCCGTTCTCCTCCGATCCGGATGCACGCATGTATAAGACCGGCGATCTCGGCCGTTGGCTACCCGACGGTAATATCGAATATCTCGGCCGCAATGATTTTCAGGTTAAACTGCGTGGCTTCCGAATTGAACTCGGTGAAATAGAAACCCGGCTCGCACAATGTCACGGTGTGCGTGAAGCTGTGGTTATTGCCCGCGAAGAGGCTTTTTATGAGAAAATAGATTATGAAAAAACAGGGGGGCAAAAACGACTGGTCGCTTATTTGCTGCCTCAGACAGGTATTGAATTGGTGCCGGCCGAACTGCGCCAGCAACTCACCCAACATCTCGCTGAGTACATGATACCCAGCGCCTTTGTAACGTTAGAGGCTTTCCCATTGACATCCAACGGTAAACTTGATCGTCAGGCGCTCCCTGCCCCTGATTCGTCCGCTATTGTAGTACGTGGTTATGCCGCTCCGATTGGTAAAACTGAGACAATTCTGGCTCAGATTTGGCAAGATTTATTGGGACTGGAACAAATCGGCCGTTATGATCATTTCTTTGAGCTCGGCGGTCACTCATTGCTCGCTGTACAACTATTGAATCGGATGCGTGAACAAGACATGGAAGTTCCGCTGACCGCCTTGTTCGCACACCCGACGTTGTGCTCACTGGCGCTGGCTGCCAGTGAACACCTTGCTGCTCTACCTGTATCTCCATTTGATGCGAATCCCGTACCATTAAGCCCGGCAGGTTCTTTGCTACCTCTATTTCTGGTGCATGAAACTTCCGGTGATCCTTTGGTTTATTCCCCATTGGCGGCCTTACTGCCACCCGAACTCCCCGTTTATGCGTTGCAGGCGCTTGGCATTCACACACTTGAACACCCACCTGTGTCGATTGAGGAACTGGCGACCAGTCACATTCAGGCAATCCGTCGACTTCAACCGCAAGGGCCTTATCGTCTGGCCGGATGGTCAATTGGTGGTTTGATTGCCTATGAAATAGCTCAGCAACTCACGAATGACGGAGAGACGATAGAGTTCCTCGGTATGATTGATTCTTATCATCATGCCAATAACGGTTTCTCTGAAGGGAATAATGAACTGTCAATGATGACTGACCAGCCTGTAGATAAGGAAGCAAGACAAATTGAGTTCATCATTGACTCACTGCGTACTCACGAAAGCGTCAAAGACGAACAGGTATTGGAAGAGCTGCACAAACTGAACAAATTGGAGCAGGTAATTGATCACTGCGTTGCACACCAATGGCTACCGACTAATATCACACGAGAGGATGTCCTCATTCGTTTATATACTGCGGAGCTGATTACGCAGCTTGGTCAAGATTATATCGCGCCGAAATCATCCTTACCTATCCATCTCTATACAGCAGATGAGTTAAACAACGGGGATATTTGGCGGGGTTGGCACGATATTGCCGGCCAAAATTCAGAACTTCACACGATCGGTGGGACGCATTTTTCTATTATGCACCCTCCTTTACTCAATCAGATAGCGGATTCAATCACCGAACACGTGCGGGCTGTTCCTGCTTTCGATCCACGCGTTATCATTCAACTGGGATCTAAATCGGTATCGCCGCTATTCTGCTTGCCCGGCGCGGGTGCCAGCCCTTCTAGTTTGCTTGAACTGGCACTATCATTCCCACAGCCACTCCCGGTATACGCTTTACAGGCACGTGGCTTTACCGTCGAACATAATTATCCTTATACCAGCGTTGAAGGCGCTGCCCGTGCCTATATTCAGGTTATCCGTGAAACCCAACCCCATGGCCCTTATCACCTGCTAGGGCATTCTTTTGGTGGCTGGATCGCCTTTGAAATGGCTTTACAATTACAGGCTGAGGGGGAACAAGTCTCCGATCTCATTCTTATCGATACGGATGAGCCTGACCAGCAAGGCAGCGCCCGTAAGTCAACCAATTATATTGAAACGATAATGGAGTTGATTGATATCTACGATATGATATTAAACCAGCCCCTTCCGCTCACCAGACAAGATTTTGATCATCTGGCGCCGGATGAACAGATCCAATTTCTACACAGTGCCTTGGTGAAAGCCGGTCTTTTCCCAGTCAAAACGCCAATATCACTGCTACAGGGAGTCATCCGCGTTATGCAGGCTAACCTGAACGCCCGCTATATCCCCCGTACACGTTATGAGGGACTTGTTCACCTGATCAGTGCAGAGAACGGGAATATCGATGAAAGGAAAACCCGCGAAACTCAATGGAGCACTCACGTTGCTAAACTGAACACGATGCTTGCTCCCGGAAATCATATGACCATGTTATCTACACCACAGGTTGAGCACTGGCTGACTCAGCTATGGCAGACATTGGATTACACAAATAACCCAAATTCCGCGTTTTTATTCGGAAAGAGAAAACCTCACTGATTTATTCAAACCGCCCTGACTCAGGGCGGTTAAATAAGGATTTATTCAGATTTGGTACTTATTCATTGATCACTGTAAAGTTGCAAAATCGTATGTATGAGCAAAACATGAACGATATTATTCGGCAAGAATGGCAAGCGCTGCTCGATCAGTTTATCCCCCATGCTGGTGAGGAAGGACTGCTCGAACTGGAAACACATATTGCTGGTGATCCTGTCACTTATTGTCAGCACGAGCTAAACAAGCCGGTACACGAATTGACGGAGCTTGAAAAACAGTTTACTTCAGTGATTATTCCTGAACTTCCGGTTGATACCGGAACATACGCCCGGCATTTAAGCGAAGACATTCTTAATCATGTCGTGCCCGTATCATCACCAACATTTGTTGGTCACATGACATCGGCTCTGCCTAAGCATTTACCGGCGCTTGGCAAAATATTGACAGCGCTCAACCAGAATCTGGTCAAACTGGAAACATCGCATGTTTTAACCGCGCTGGAGCGTCAAGTGCTAGGTATGATGCACAAATTGGTATACAACCGCGACGAAGATTTCTATCAACAGTGGCTCCATAATGGCAATCATGCGCTGGCAACTTTTTGTTCTGGCGGAACGCTGGCTAATTTGACCGCCATGTGGGCATGCCGGAATCAGCTTATGCCAGCCGATGGAAATTTTGCCGGCCTTGCCCGTGAAGGCTTAGCCAGAGGACTCATTCATTATGGTTATAATGGACTCGCGATTCTGGTTTCGGAATTGGGACACTATTCACTGAAAAAAACCGTGGATGTGCTCGGTTTGGGACAAGATGCGCTGGTAAAAATCGATACCGACAGAAATGGCCGGATCTGCATTGATGCCCTGCTCATGCAATTGCAGAATTTGCGTCAACGCAATATCAAGCCGATGGCTATTGTCGGGATAGCCGGTTCCACAGAAACGGGTTCTATCGATCCGCTGAATGTTCTGGCAGACATTGCTGAACAGGAACAGTGTCATTTTCATGTTGATGCCGCCTGGGGCGGAGCGAGTTTGTTGTCCGAACGCTATCGACATTTATTCGACGGTATCGAACGTGCCGATACTGTGACAATTGATGCGCATAAACAAATGTATGTGCCAATGGGGGCCGGTATGGTGCTGTTCCGTCAGCCTACCCTGACTGATGCCATTGCCCAACATGCTAATTACATTGTCCGCAAGGACTCGAAAGATCTCGGACGCCATACTTTAGAAGGCTCACGCAGCGCGATGTCGCTTATGCTGCACAGTAACTTCCATCTACTCGGCAGACGGGGGTTGGCTCACCTGATAGATGCAAGCATCGAGAAAGCACGACAATTTGCGGATCTCATCCGCCAGCAGGAGGATTTCGAATTAATCAGTGAACCCCAACTTTGTCTTTTGACCTACCGATACATACCACCAATGGTGTTACAAGCATTACGCAAAGGCCCGGCATCGGTGAAACAAAAACTGCATGACATGCTTAATGCACTTAACCAAAATATTCAGGCGATGCAGTGGACTGCGGGAAAATCTTTTGTCTCCCGCACCACTATCAATCCGGTGCAATGGGATCGACAACCAACAACCGTTTTGCGTGTTGTACTGGCAAATCCATTGACGACCCCTGAAATACTTGAAGATATGCTTGAAGAACAGCGACAACTCGCACTACAAAGCCCGTTCTGGCAAACGCTACAGGATTTGGTCAGTTGAGGGTATAGGCTGAGGACAAAAAAATAGCCGATGCTAACACTAACATCGGCATAATAATGGTCAATTATTCTGTATAAAGCTCAGTGTGAGAAAAACTACAATTATGGAGCACAACGTTTATCGCTCAACGTTGCATTCACCTGCGGGAGTCATAGTGCCCTATTTGTGAGATTGAATTATTGATATATCTCAAAGTCGGTGCCACTATTTTTTTCCTACCGTCATTATCCATAACCACATTTTCCATAACTACGTTCTCTATAACCACTTACTGCGCCTTAACCACCAGGCGAAAATGACTATCAATACCGATAAGAAAAGACTGAATAAGCCGAACCCAAACTGATAAGCATTGCCGGGTATCCCACCCAGATTGACACCAAATAACCCTGTCAAAAAAGTTGTTGGCAAGAATATCATTGCCAACAGAGACATGATGTAAGAGCGGCGGTTCATGGCATCCGCCATCATAGAGGCAATTTCATCCGCAAGAACCGCAGTCCGGGCGATACAGCTATCAAGATCATCCAAACCCCGCCCCAAGCGATCGGCAATTTCCTGCATTAAGCGACGTTCTTCGTCACTCATCCACGGTAGCCGCTCACTGGCTAAGCGAATGAAAACATCACGTTGAGGCGCCATATACCGACGCAGGACGATTAATTGTTTGCGCAGCAATACCAACTCCCCACGACCAGGCACTTTTTGCTCTAAAATATTATCCTCAAGTTCAATCAGGTTATCATGCAGCTCTTCGATAAAATCATTCACTTCATCAGTCATTGCCCCGGCGATTTCAACCAACCAGTGACCCGTACTTTTTGCACCAACACCGTTATGTAAATCATCCAAAATTTGATCAATGGAATGAATTTTCCGATGACAACTGGAGATAATAATCTGGTCATTAACATAGATGCGGAACGAAACTAAATGATCAGGCCGCGCATTATCATTGCGGTTCACCGATCTCAACGTAATCAAAGTGCCTTCACCCGTGCGTAGCACCTTCGGGCGAATACTTTCATTCATTAATCCTTCCTTGACAGGAAGTGTTAACAACGTGGTATTCATCAACCATTGCTGGCTCTCCTGATTTTTATAGTCAAGATGTTGCCAAAATGGCTGTTCTGCGGTGGCGAGTGAATTTTCCCCCAATGTCACCATTCCCCCTTTGCCATTCAACTGGCAGGAATAAATGGCATTTGAGCCTTTGAATACTGAGCCATAGATCGTTTCCACATCTGCTCCTAGTTCGTACTTATCTTTTTGTACTTAGTTTAGTGCTTGATGATATACATGTTATGACTATAGGCCACATCTTCAGGATTGGTGATCGGGTATCCTTTTAACCACGTTTTGATCAATCGGCCATTGGTATATTGATAAATCGGAACAATAGGCGCTTGTTCTGCGATCATTTTTTCTGCCTGATTGTAATCACGGTTTCTGGTTACATCGTCAGTTTCATTACTGGCGGCTTTAAGCAACGCATCATATTCAGCATTGTGGAATTTCGCGATATTGCCACTGTGAGTGGATGTCAAAAGAGACAGGAAACTTGATGGTTCGTTATAATCCCCGGTCCAGGACGCCCTGACCACATCGAAATTCCCCGTGTTACGGTTATCAACGTAGGTTTTCCACTCCTGATTAACTAATTTCACCTCCACACCCAATTTTTTCTTCCATTCTGAGCTAATGGCGATCGCTATCCGCTGGTTGTTTTCCAGGTTGTTATAAAGTAATGATATTTTTAATGGGTTTTCAGGGCCATATCCGGCTGCTTTCAACAATGCCTTCGCCTGATTATCGAGTTCCTGTTGAGTAAATGTTTCCTGCCGGCTTTTCTCTGGCTGAAAGCCTGCCGTAACATCAGGAGTAAAATGCCATGCCGGTTTTTCTCCCGTACCCACTACTTTTTTCGCAATTAAGTTCCTGTCGATTGTCATGGAAAGTGCTTGTCTCACCCGAACATCATTTGTTGGCGCCCGTTTTGTGTTAAAAGCATAGTAGTATGTTCCCAACTGATCCGGCGTAAAAACTTGCCCCGGAAGTTCCCGCAACAATTTCTGGTACATGTTCTTAGGGAAAGACTCCGTAATATCCAGATCTCCCGCCAGATAACGTTTGGTTGCATGAGATTCCTGATTGATAGGCATAAAGGTAACTTTTGTCAGTACCGTATTTTTATTATCCCAATAATGGGGGTTTGGCTTCAGGACAATTTTTTCATTCACAACCCGCCCCGTTAACATAAATGCACCATTACCAACCAAGTTCCCTACCCGGGTCCAATCATTGCCATATTTTTCGACGCTCTGCTTATTGACCGGATAGAGACTAAAGTTGGTTGTCATACTGGGAAAATAAGGTACAGGCCGATCCAGACTCACCTTTAACGTGTAAGGATCGATAGCTTCCACGCCCAATTTTTCCGGCGGTAATTTTCCATCAATGATTTCTTGTGCATTCTGAATACCTGATAAGGCCGCAAACCAAGAAAAAGAAGAGGCATTGGCAGGATTGACCAATCTCTGCCAGCTATAAACAAAATCAGAGGCTGTGACACTGTCACCATTAGACCAACGGGCATCATGACGCAGTGTAAATATCCATGTTTTGTTATCTGTTGTTTTCCAGTCAATAGCAACGCCCGGAATGGCCTGACCATGAGCATCTTGATTTACCAGACCTTCAAACAGATCACGCAATACTTGCGCCTCAGTCAAACCGAAAGATTTGATCGGGTCTAGCGATGCAGGTTCATCTTTCAATTGACGGACCAATTCCTGACGAGGATCAAGTTGAGTACCGGCAGGGACTTGGGCGGCAGAAACAGAAAAAGAAAGCCCGGTCATCAATAATACAGAGGAGAGTAACGAAAAACGATACATGATTCTTTTGCCTTATGAGTCTAATAATCATCCTAAAAATATATTATAAGACATTGTTAATTAACGGGAGCCTGAGTATTTCATGAATATTGCGTCTATTTTTGTGGGCAAGATCGCACTATTCCTTTACACTGGCGGTCCTTTACACTGATGGCGCAGTTTATTTTATAGAGGGAGAAAACCATGACACAAGCAGTCAAGTTCCAAGGTAGTGATATCACCGTTAACGGAGATTTTCCACAAGCAGGCCAGGCAGCGAAAGATTTCACTCTGGTTGCTAAAGATCTTGCCGATGTTGCATTGAGCCAATATGCAGGCAAACGTAAAGTGCTTAACATTTTCCCAAGCATCGATACCGGTGTTTGTGCCACATCTGTCCGTAAATTCAATCAACTTGCCAGTGAGTTGGACAACACTGTTGTACTGTGCATTTCAGCAGATTTGCCTTTTGCTCAATCTCGTTTCTGTGGTTCTGAAGGTTTGTCTAACGTTATTACTCTTTCCACACTCCGTGGTGGAAAGTTTCAGGAAGATTACGGCGTTGCAATAACCGAAGGCCCACTGGGTGGTTTAACTGCACGTGCCGTTGTTATTTTGGATGAAAATAACCAAGTTATTTATAGTCAGTTAGTTGATGAAATCACTAATGAACCTGACTATGACAGTGCATTATCAGCATTAAAATAATTATTTTATTATTGATAATATTGCTTTTGTTTTACGGCACGGCAAAATAATCGTTTTATAATAAATTTTTATTTTCATGGCGGCGATGATTTCACAATGAGTGAACCCATCGCCGCCAGTTTATTCAGAGATATCTGAACCACTCTCACCTTATTACAAATAACCACCCCACGCCCGCTTAAAAAAACCACCTCTCACGAAAAAGTGGAGGTCCCTATCAAATGTGCCGAAAACGACCGTTTTTGACACATGAATAAAAATACCAACAAATCAACAGATTAAATGTTGACGGTTATCGCATGAATCATGAATAAGATCATTACACCTACACAGTGTATTTAGCCAAGTCTTTAGGGGTTATTTTCTTGGACACATTGTCTTTATTAATAGATAAAACTATCTTTCCGTGTAATCCATCCAATGGATTATCACCGATTTTTTTTACTGTCAAAATTGCAGCTCTATTTTTAACGCCAGAAAAGATGGAATCATCTTCATTTTTAAGCCTATTAACATCCCTTGGAGAATACATATCATTATTCATGACTTCTTTAGATATATCCTCAGGGAAATAGAGTTGGCCTACAAAATAGAATTTATCTTCCTGTCTTTTTTGTACATTCGCATTCCTTGCTGATAAATGAATATGGATAGCTCTTCCGGCATAAAAACCGGGGAAAATTGTGGTGAATCTGACTATACCTTCTTTGTCTGTCCTTTGTGCCCCACGAAGAAATGTGCTTTCATCAGTTCTTGAAATCGTCCCTATATCACTACAACTTGAATTTTTTCACAGAAAATGGCAGCTACTACGTTATTGAAATGAAAAAATAAATTTACATTGAAGTGACTGTCGTGTCGCTATGACACCGTTATAACCTGGCTGACAAAAGGCCATGTTTGCAATCCATCTCCTCATCCTCATTTTAAGTAACCATGAAACAGAGGACTCCAATATACTGATACCGCTCACATTTAAGCGAGCGGTAAGAGTTAACACGCCATACATATACCCGGATGTGCTTAACCGGATTATTCAATAGATGCTGGTGAATGGTTACTCAAATCCTGCTAGAATTCGCGGCGTGAAATAGGCATTATCGTAGCGAATTGATAACAAATAACACCTACAGGTTAATTAAATGGAAAGTCTGTGCCAGAAACTGAATGTCCTGCGTAAAGTTGATAACTTCTTAATGGCCCATAAGCCCAATAACAGCACAGGTGTTAAGCGATTTATTTTAGAGTTTCTTTTCTTTGGATTGATTAATGCACGCTCGTGCTTATTTGCTGGTTTCTTTTTTTTGGCTTTATTTTTGGTTCCGGCAAAAGGCATCGTGGGCATACCGCGTTATGATGTACTCTTAGTATTTGCCGTGACCTTTCAAACATTACTCATATGGTCAAAACTCGAAACATGGGATGAATTGAAAGCAATCTGCGTTTTTCACTTAGTCGGTTTTATAATGGAGCTATTTAAGACATCAGCATCTATCAGTTCATGGCAATATCCTGATGCTGCGTTTACTAAGCTTTGGGGAGTCCCGCTATTTACAGGTTTTATGTATGCGGCGGTGGGGAGCTACATTATACAGTCATGGCGTTTTTTTAAGGTACGCATTGAGCATTACCCACCGTATTGGATGGCAACACTGGTGGCACTGGCAATTTATATCAACTTCTTTAGTCATCATTATATTGATGATTATCGCTGGTACTTAACTGCTTTTATTTTCGGTTTGTATGCACGTGGTACTGTTTTTTATACACCATTGGATAAAGAGCGCAGGATGCCACTATTACTTGCTTTTATACTGATTGGTTTTTTTATTTGGTTAGCGGAAAACTTCGGTACCTTCTTTGGTATCTGGCAATACCCGAATCAATTAGGCGCTTGGTCTGTTGTTCATGCAGGAAAATGGGGGGCATGGTCGTTATTGGTGGTTGTGACCTTTACGATTGTCGTTCACCTTAAACATATCAAAGCGAACGTGGCAATTGCCCGTTAATTTAGCTAAATACGCCGTAAGCCCTGTCTTTTGCTTTAAGCCGATGAAATTCCTCTATTATAACTATGGGGGCAAAGATAATTATAATAGCCTCCAAGATATTGAGTGGTATCCCGTATAGCCTCATGGATACCCTTATATCCTTCCGGTGGCTCCATTCACTCTTCAAACTGCGAAATACCCTTACCCTTTCCATCGGGGAATTGTCCAAACAATTACCCCGCCAACTCATGCTATGGGTGAAAGATAAATGAAAATATGGTCTAATGTTGAGATGAAAAATAAGTGCATGATTCAACGTTTAATGCACTTAGATGACAATATAAAAACGCCCTTTTGGGGTATTTTTTAGTTTAAAAAAACCTTCATCGCCAGACAAGGGGTTTATGTCTGACAATATCTGCTTCCAAAGGTGTGCAGATGTACCGCAATCTTGCTCTCCTTTTCAGGCTACGGGAGTTTTTATAGTCGCTAAAAAGTGTTTTTAACCAGCCTAGACTAACTGATTTTTTTAGTTATAGAATGAGAAAAAGGACTAAATGCTATAAAAATAAACATTGGAATTTTTGTTTTTATAATATGTTTTATTATCATAATGGATGCGGGGAAGATATCAACTTAAATTATTCTATGAATAACGGGATTTTATTAATTAGAATTTGGTTAACCAAGTTAATTAACAACAGGTTAACCAAAATGAATTAATTATCTGGCAATAACAACCTTCCCATCAATAATGGATAGATATGGGTCATATGTAGAAATATAATCAGTCCCATTCTCATCCATTATTATTGGGGAGCGTCCGAAAATCCCTTTTTCTAGACGAAATAGCCGCCCCCCCTTATATTTGACTAACCTGAAGTCTTGCCATTTAGGGGACGTTCTGAGGGTATATATTTTGCTATCAGTCAGCTCTTCAAAATTCATTGAATCAAAAAATATTTTAGCGCTACTATTGTCTGCTATAGCCCATTCTTCCCATGCAGGTTTACTCATTTTCCATAATTTATCTAGATCTTTATGTGCAAGTGTATTGATAATTTCCTGATAGAAATTTTTAATTGCAGGGAGATCATTTTCTGTTACCGGACGTGCTTTGGTCCACATCCAGTCGGGTAATCCATTCAAGTTAAATGATTTTCTTGCCTTGTAAAAGCCTTTATCACCAGGTGCGGTTGCCATCCCCGTGAATTCAAACTCTGATCCTGTTCTTCCTATTTGATTGAGTGACTCTGATGTTAGGGTATTGCCCTCCTTATCGACAGTCAATTTGATATGACTGATTATTTCTTCATCACCGACGGCGGATACTTTTTTTAATGTGGTTTCACACCGGGCGTTGGGATCAAATTTATTTGATTTTTCAGATGTTCTATCCTTAAAAAGTAATTCTATGGTATTAGTGCCATTTTCCAGAAAAGCGGTTGCATTTAGACCACTGGATTGAACACCATGCGTACCAGCACCGCGATTATCCATAGCAGGCATGCCATTTACGCTTAAATAGCAAAAACTTTTACTTGTATTCATTGAGAGTAAGTATTTATAGTCCATTTTAGATTTTCCTAATACATTATTTGATAAAGTACATGCCAACAATAGAACACTAACCCAACGAAATCCGATACGTCGACTCTTCTTTTGACAGTGGTTTTTGGAATACCCATTCTTTTTCAGCATTTGTGTTTATTCCTTTGTCTCTCTGTTCATCATTTTCATTGCCTTTCTTACTTACACCAAAAGCCAATTCTACATTTACCATCGCTTTTATACCATCATGGTAAAATACCAAATCCAAAACTTTTTCATTTTGGGGATTTGGGGCAAGCCCAATAAGCGCTTTAGCAGCTGCATTAACATAGCCATAAATAATGTCGTAACGCGCCCCTCCGCGGATATTAAACTCGGCTTTAATGCTAAATCCTATTTCAAACTTTTCGTCTTTTTTAAACTCCCAACCCCTTTATCATCCGAATCCAAATGGGTTATCATATTTTTATACGTCATAAAGTGATAGGAGATAGTTATATTATTGGTTCCATTAAATTAAATAACCAAGGTTGAAAACACCTATTTTCAACTTTGGTTATAATAATTTACTTATTATCTGGCAATAACAACTTTTCCATCAACAATGGATAAATATGGGCTGTAAGTTGCTACTCTATCTGTATTTATTCTATCCATTATTATAGGTGATCGCCCAAAAACGCCTGTTTCTAACCGAAATAACCGCCCTTCCTTATATTTGACTAATTTAAAATCCTGCCATTTAGGGGAAATTCTGATTGCATATGTCTTTTCATCGGTCAGTTTTTCAAAATTCATTGAATTAAAAAATATTCTAGGATTACTATCTTCAGCCATTGCCCATTCATCCCATGCAGGTTTACTCATTTTCCATAATTTATCTAGATCTTTATGTGCAAGTGTATTGATAATTTCCTGATAGAAATTTTTAATTACAGGGAGATCATTTTCTGTTACTGGGCGTGCTTTGGTCCACATCCAGTCGGGTAACCCTTTCAGATTAAATAATTTTCGTGCCCTGTAAAAACCTTCATCATCTGGTTCTGTTGCCATGCCTTTGAATTCAAATTCGGATTGATTGGCTGACCCTGATGTTAAAGTATTACCCTCTTTATTGACAGTCAGTTTTATATGGCTGATTATTTCACTATCTCCGGCGGCAGATACTTTTTTTAATGTTGCTTCACATTGAGCCTCAGGATCAAATTTATTTGATCTTTCTGATGCGAGATCACTAAACAACAATTCCATGGTATTGGAACCATTTTCCAAAAAAGCGGTTGCATTTAAGCCACTGGATTGAATTCCGTTATGAGCCTTGCGATTATTCATTGCAGGCATGCCATTTACATTTAAATAGCAAAAGCTTTTACTTGTATTCATTGAGAGTAAGTATTTATAGTCCATTTCAGGTTTACCTAATGCGTTATTTGAAACAATACATGTCAAAAATAGAATACTAACCCAACGAGATCCGATATATTGACTCTTCTTTAGACAGTGGTTTGTGGAATACCCATTCTTTTTCACCATTTAAACTTACCTCTCCACCTTTTTTATCATGGTCTTCATTGAGTTGATCATCATCACCTAGCCCAAAAGCCAAATCTACATTTACCATCGCTTTTATAGCCAAACAAGGAGACAACCGTTTGACATTTTTAGTGCTAGATAATGCGCGTATCCACCATGGGATCGCGGAAAAAACCAGACATCGCTGGTTACGAGAGCACAACCTGCTTTTACTTTATCTTCCCGCCTACAGCCCAGAGCTGAACCTGATTGAAATCGTCTGGAAACAAGCCAAATATCACTGGCAACGTTTTATCACCTGGACTCAAGATACCATGGAGTATGAGCTAAATACGTTATTGGAAGGTTATGGTGATCAATTTGCAATTAATTTTTCTTGAGTACTTAATTGGCATTTGGTTAACCAAGTTCATTAAAAACTGGTTAACCAAAATAAATAAATTATCTGGCTATAACGATTTTACCATTGATAATGGATAAGTAAGGACTATAAGTTGCAGTATCACCTGTGATTTTATTATCGAACAATATAGGAGAACGACCATGAGCACCAGCTTCCAGACGGAATAGACGCCCATTTTTATAACTGACTAATTTGAATTTTTTCCATTCAGGTATTGTTCTGACTGTATATTTATCGCTATCGATTTTATCTTCAAACCTCATCGAATGGAAAAAAAACTTAGCGTTACTGTTATCTGCAATAGCCCATTCTTCCCAGGCAGGTTTACTCATACTCCATATTTTACCCAAATCCTTTTGAGCAAATGAGTGAATTATTTCCTGATAAAAAGATTTTATAACCGACAAATCTTTTTCTGTCACTGGTTGGGCCTTTGTCCACATCCAATCTGGCAATCTATCAATCGAATATGTTTTTTTAGCAGAGAATAAACCTTCTTCTGCTGGTATTGTGGACATACCAGTAAAATCAAAGCCTGCCTTCTCATTAGATATATTCTTGAGTGATTCTTCAGTGACTGGCTTACCCTCTTTATCAACTATTAATTTAATGCGACTAATAATCTCACCATTTTCATCGTAAGCCGACACCTTTTTTAAGGTTGCCTCACATCGGGACTCAGGTATAAGTTCGTCTTCAAAAGATCGACTGCCAAATAGTAACTCTATGGTATTATCTCCATTTTCTAAAAAAGCGGTTGAATTTATACCGCTGGATTGAATTCCATTGGGAGCATTTAAGTTATCCATAGCTGTCATACCATTAATACGTACTACGCAGAGACTTTGGTTTGTATTGAATGAAAGTAAATATTTATATTCCATATCTGATCTCCCTGATGCAGAAGTGCTAAATAACATATAAGAACAAAATAAGAGACTACCCCAAAGAAATCCGATAAGACGATTTATCTTTAGAAAGTGGTTTTTGAAATACCCATTCACGTGCTGTTCCTTCTTTTTTATCTATATTTACAGTTGTTTTAATTTTATCATCTTCAAGCGAATCTTCTTTTCCTACACCAAAAGCGAAACTCAAATCTACAGATGCCTTAATTCCATCATGATAAAATACCAAATCCAGACTTTTGGGTTTTGATTCCAGTGCTGCCAGTAATTTTGCTTCGGCCTTAGCTGTTGCATCTACATAACCATGAATAGCATAATAACTTACTCCACCACGAATATTAGTTTCAGCTTTAATACCAAATCCAGTTTCTAATACACTATCTTTTTTGAAAGACCAGTCTCCTTTTTCATCAGATTCCCAACCAAATTTAACATTCAATTCTCCTGTTAAAATGAGATCCAACTGTGCACCTGCATATGCTCCATTTTCGCCTTTTTTGACTTTTTCTTCGTAGAGTTGGCCAGCTTCACGAAGTGAGGAAAGTGCTCTTTCAACCTTAAAATAAGCAGCTACTATTTGAAGAACATCAACGCGTAATTCTAGGCCAATTAAAGGAGCTGCCGCTATCTCTGCTCCAAATTTGGAATATAGTTGAAAGTTATTATTGTGAGAAAGCTCATGTTCACCATGAAGCTTAATCGAAGGATAGATAAAATCCATTTTTAGGATTTTGAACTTATCACTATCATGTCCGACTGACAAAACATTCGTTATTTTGCCAATGCCTTGTACAAATGATTCTATTGGCCCTATCTCGTTTTTATTCTTCTTAAATTCTTTTTGCAAAGTATGCGTCCATGTACGACTGGCTGAGCCTTTCTGAAGTTTAATTATCCCCTCTACAGCCAATGCATTTGTTACTTTGTAACGCGTCGTATCTTGAGTCCAACCACGATGTTTTCTATGCCCTAATCCCCGTTCTCTATTAGCTTGAGTTTGCTGTCTTCTTCTTTGTTGATCAGTGAATTCTTCAATGTCTTTCTTAGCCTTGAAAACTAGATCGATTTCCTGTTTTTCTTTGGTTACTAAATAAATATTGGAACTAAGGACCGTTTTTTCTCCTAATACCGTGAATAGAATTTTTTCTATTCCAGAATACTCCTTCTTTACTAATGGTTTCCCTGAGCATTCATCGACTCTGATAGCATAATGCTGATTTTTTATATTGGTATGAAAATCCTTTTTCAGGAAACGTGCTAAAACAGAAAATGGTCCTTGTTCAACCTCTAAAAAATCCTGACTTGATTTGTGGTAAACCAGTTCTCCTTTATAAGGTTTTTTAGGTGGAAATTGAGCGAGGGGTTGGTATTTTTCATCAAACACATTACCAATCGGACAATCAGGGTTGTGTGAAATACAGCCTTTACTGATTGAACTTAATTCAACAGATACCTTTGGTTTTTCTTCCTTCGGTAATTCATTTACATATTCAAAGGTTATCAATGGTGAATCAAGCACATAGAAAAAATGTTGTTGAATCCAAGACTGCTGATAACTGATTGTTTTATCGCCTAATTTGATATCAATTCTATGTGTGCAATCATCTGGGTTGTCACAACCACATATTGCTGAACCTGCTTTTGTTGATGTCATTATATTTCTCCTTAACCTATATTTATGCTGCCGTCGCCAATCACAACACCACCACAATCGACAGCATCTCCTGTTCTGGCGGCAGGCTTCCCTTCGATAAATACAGAACCCGATCCAACTGAAATTGTTCTTGGATGTGAACAATGAGATGCCAGAGCATCACCTTGTCGTGCCAGATAAGCTCCATCAACTTTGACCGTACTCGCTCCGGTAATAACGGGAGTTGCTGAACAATCACCATGCTCTGTACCGATATCTCCGATTTTGACTGCATTACCCATTTTCGAGCGGATAGACATCTGGGTTTTCGCCATCGGCAGGCGGTTTGGGGGAATATTATTGGCGTGATAAGCCCGTCCAACAATAATCGGCTGGTCGGGATCGCCGTGGACAAAATCCACCAGTACTTCATGACCAATACGGGGAATGGCAATCATGCCCATTAATTGCCCTGCCCACGCCTGACTGACTCGTACCCAGCATGAGCTTTGATCGTTGAATTTACCGTATCTGTCCCAGTCAAACTGAATACGAACGCGCCCGTGTTCGTCACAGAAAATTTCTTCGCCTTCCGGCCCAACAACCGTGGCAATATGCGGGCCTTCCATTTGGGGTTTCGGGTAGGGGGAAGGCCGGTAAGAGTTTTTTCGGGTGGTGAAAGTAAATTGATTAGACAGCCACGTACCCCCATCGCCGGACTGGGTTTCATCTGCCTGTGGCTGACTACCAGAATGCGTGATTTGGATGAGCTGCCATTGATCATTAAATGTCTCTCTGGGGTGATCATCCAGATTAAATAGCTGTCCCGGCGCAAGTATTCCAGACGATACTGACTTGCCCGTTGTCCCAGTTCGTCATCTTTACAGCGGCTGGGGAAATCATAATAATGGTAGCTGTTTAGTATTCTCTGATTGTCAAGATTGCGCCCTTCATACCAAAATTCCCGGTTCCAGCGTGGATTCTTAAACGTTCTGTCGTTTGTTCAGGTAAATTTTCCGTAATCAGTGTAAATACCAAACCTGAGCGATCAAGTAGTTGATTGATTTTATCTATTACCCTGCTCACTTGTATTCTCCATAATATTCTGGTGTATCAATCCTTATTTACTGCCTGAATAGTAAAAATAATTTAGTAATGACATTACCCTTGCATACTTTGTGTGCATTACTGAGCAGGATACAATAGAATTGTTTATATATACCAGTATGAATAAAAACACAGCAGGAAAATTGTGATTAACTTCCCTTTTTAAATTAAATCAGGGAATTACTTAACTTTAATTTCATGTAATACAACAGATTAAAATCACACTGGCGCGCTGCGCTTGTCTTCTCCGAAGTAGTGAACACTTTTTTATATTTTTTTGAAAAATGCCTGTAATAATAAAAAATTATTCTTCTGGCAGATAATGCTGCCTATATTCTGCCAATGCACCCGGCATATCCATCCCAAAACGGATCACGTTCATTTTCCGGCACAACTTCGGAAAAGTTGAAGATCACTCGACTGATGCAATACACATACCCATCCGGAACTCAAGTAGATTGTTGAAACCACCAGAAGAACAGGCAGGATAATCATGAAGATCATGAGGAGATAAGACAGTAACGCAGTGAATTGTTCAAAAAACACGCTTGATGTACGTTTCCGTATAATTGGACTTCAGTCCCCGCGTATTTTTTCCCACAAATACAACATCATTCGACGTATAGCATTATTCAAAATGTAACATTTCGTCACAAAAAAGAAACAATGGTTATAATTTTGTTGCAATACAGTTTATCGTGTGAAATATTAGATACTGAATCAATGATAATAGAAATAGTTTCCTTAGTATCAGTAACCAATGGATATTACGTACCTTTATTTATACTCAGGCCCTCTATATAAAGGTTCATGCGGTAGCTTTGGTTCTAAAAGGAGCGTTCGATGGAAAGATTCATTATTGCTCACTCCTCTCTAGGTGACGACACTTTTCTTTTTAAGTCATTAAAAGGAGAAGAAAAATTGTCAACTATTTATAGTTTTGAAGTGGAACTCTTTAGTGATAATAAAGACATTGATATCAAAGCATTACGAAACAAACCGCTCTCTGTTGAGATAAAGGATCCGGCAAACACTTCAGCAAAATCACGCTATTTGAGTGGACTGGTTCGTGAAGCTATTATTTGTGATTATTATCATAACTATTTTTATTTGTATAAACTCATCATCCAACCAGCTCTGTTTACATTAACCCTGAACAAAGATTTCAAAATCTGGCAAAAGAAAACAGCGCCTGAGATTATTAAAGATATTTTTGATAAACATAAAATAAAATTCAAGAATAGCCTCAATGCAAAATATCAACCATTAGAATATTGCACTCAATACAAAGAAACTGATTTCGACTTTCTGAGCCGGATAATGGAGCGCGAAGGAATTTATTATTATTTTCAACACAGTAAGAATGAGCACACGCTTATATTAGCTGATTCGCCTCAATCTCACTCTGCTCTGCCTGAATGTTCCTCCATTGAATATTATCCTAACCATTATCCCCCCAGTATAAAAGACAAGCATTATTTATATGATTGGACAGTAAGTTATTCAATTACTCCCAAGCTTTATACGATGAGTGATTATAATTTCCTTAAACCAAATGCTCAGCTAAAAGAAACACAGCAAAATCCGGACTCCTCTGTACCAAAAACAGAACTGTTCGAATGGCCCGGAAATTATGGCGAAAGTTCACAAGGCCAGTTCTATGTTCGTGTTCTGCAACAATCCAATACCGCACATAGCCAATATATCAAGGCAAAAAGTAAAGAGCCGGGTATTGCTCCGGGTTATACCTTCACGTTATCAAACGCATTGCGGGATAAAGATAACGGTGAATATCTTATTGTCAGCGCAAATTATGAATTCCACGAAGCCCCATACTTTATGGGAATGGATCATTTTGGCCCAGATTCAGATAAAGTCGAACATATTATAGTTACCGACTTTACAGCCATTCCAGCCAAAGTAAATTGGCGAGCTCCCCGCACCACGCCATGGCCAGTAGCAAACACAGAGCGGGCTACTGTTGTGGGTGCCAGTGGAAAAACCATTTGGACAGATGAACATGGCCGCGTCAAATTGAAGTTTCACTGGGATCGGAGCGATACAAAAGACGATAAAAGTTCCTGCTGGGTGCGGGTTTCCAATAATTGGGCAGGCGCTAAATTTGGCATGATACAAATTCCCCGGGTTGGAGAAGAAGTCATCGTCAGTTTTATTCACGGCAATCCGGACGAGCCTCTTATAGTGGGACGTAGTTTTAACAAAAATAATATGCCTCCCTGGACGTTACCTAAAGAAGCTACAAAAATAGGCATAATGTCGCGCAGTCTTGAGGGAGGAAAAGATAATGCCAGTTATTTATTTATTGATGATGCCCAAGGTAAAGAATCCTTCGAAATACATGCTGAAAAGGATATGAAAGTCACTATAGAGAAGAACCAAACCGTAAAAATTGATGGCACTCGCGAAACAACAGTAGAAAAAGCAGAAACTGCCAACTTCAAGGATAAACAAAAGACCACGGTTGCCAAAGGCAAAGAAATCGAAGTTACAGGTGGTGGGATTAAATATACTGTTTCTGATGGATATAAAGCAGATATCACTGGCGATAAATCAGAAAAAATTAGTGAAAATTATCAATCAAAGGTCGGCGGCAATTTTACACAAAAGGTGACTGGAAACTACGAACTCAAGGTTACAGGCAATAAAAAAGACTCAGTAACAGGATCTGTCGAAATCAAGGGAAGTAGGATGAAAATACAATCCAGCTCTACATGCGATATTAAAGGTACGTTATGCGATATTAAAGGTATATCCATGTGTACGATAAACGCTGCACTGATCAAATTGGGTTAATCTGCTGAACATTTTCCTCATACATTCTTAGCATTAGCGGGAATGAATATTCAATACAAAAAGACTCATTTGGGGTGTTTCAATGAAAATCATTAAACCTCTGCGTCTAAGTATGCTTTATCGCCCTTATCGCTGGCAGCAAAAGAATTATCTTGGGGTGTCCATCATGGCTCTGACCGATATGAGTGCATCCCCCCGCCTACGACCAGAGCCGGAGCTTTGGCAACTTGCAGAGGCTGAATTGAAAACCTGCAATGGTATTATCGATCTTGCCATGCCTAAATCCTACTCAGAATTCCTCGCTACGGGTTATGCCTATACGCACCATCAGGCAGATAAAACATCTTGTTCTGTACGTATCCAGGTGGAGCAATTAGATAAAACATTAGTTGTTTTCGGCGACCGCCACTGGGTTAACAATACCCCGTCAAAGCCTCAAGAATTTGAACAGATGCGGCTGGACTGGAGCCGGGCTTTCGGCGGAAAAGATGATGAAGAAAACCCACACGGTATCGGTTTCACGCCCGAAATGCAGGAAAATGGGGTAGAGATCCATCGTCTGCCAAACATTGAAACCCTGCACAGACAATTATTATCGCCACGGGATAAACCCAACCCGGCCAGCTTTTGTCCATTGGATTTAATATGGCCCCGTCGTTTTACCCGCATAGGTAAAAAATATGACAAGCAGTGGCTCGAAAATGAATTTCCTGGTTTTGCCAGTGATATTGACTGGCGACTGTTCAATGCCGCTCCCCGTGATCAGTGGTGGGAACAATATGAAGCGTTACCCGAAAAGGCAGCGTGGCGGATTTGGAATATGCACCCTGAAAAACCGGTACAGGAAGGGATGCTTCCTCCATGGCAGGCTCGTTGTTTTATCAAGCGATTGCGTGTTGATGAAGAGGTTTTCGAAGAAATTATCATGCGCAATACAACAGTATGGTTTTTTCCTCACCTGGAACAAATGATCCTGATTTGGCATGGTTGTGCGCACATTAATGAAGATGATGCCACCGATGTCTTACAAATGCTTGCCACAATGGAACTCAGCGGGGAACCTCGTGCCGAAAGTCACTATCTTCAAATCCTTAACCAACGCATGGATAAAGAGAAAGGAGCGCTGTACGCCTTTCGGGAAAAAGACCTGATTCCCGAAGAAATTATTGGTCCATGGGTGGACACAGAACAACCGGATGGTGACAGCCCTTTGAGAGAAAATCTGCAAAATCGGGAAAAACGCCTGCGCGAGCAACAACGAGAGCGGATGGAGAGATATGGCAGAGATATCAATACATTAATTCCTCTTTCTGAACCCGTTTCTAATCCCAAACCTGATGAATTATCAGAATTTGTTAACCAGACAGAACAAGATGCCGCTCAAAAATACGCGGAAGCGGAACAACAGCGAGAAAAAATCCGGGCAAGAGCCATAAAACGAGGCATTAATGTCGATCAGAGCACGATGGATAATCAACTCAGGGGGCCACAAAATTACTTTCAGGTACGGGATATATTGCACCAACAGCAACAACAGCTCGGACTTAACAGTGAAAAGCTAACGCAGGCTGAACGGGCGTTGTACAAAATGTATCTGGCCTCAGTGCAATCACAAGGCCCTGCCCTGCGTTTATCGGGTGATCTGTCACAGATTATTCGCAAGCGTGTTCAACAAATCATGCAGAAAGGCGGTAATTTCTGTGGAATGGACTTTACAGGAGTCGACTTTTCCGACATGGATCTGCGCGGTGCCAATTTTTCCCGCACCTTATTAGAAAGCGCCTGTTTCAATAATTGTCAGTTGGATGATGCGGATTTCAGTGAAGCAATACTGGTCAGAACAGAAATAGACAATGCCTCTCTGTATGGCGTAAAACTGGATAATACCAATTTGTCACAAGCAAAATGTCAACAGAGTGATTTTTCTGCCGCCAGTTTTAAAGAAACTCAATTGCAGGAAACGCTGTTTGATCATTGCCGATTTAACAATACCCTCTTCGCCGATTTATTCCTGCACGGGGCTTTTATCACTCAATGTCGTTTTCAACATTCACAATGGCAAAACTGTACTTTTCTGGAAATGACACTGCCTTCACCCAAGTTCAACTATGCCAGCCTTAATCAAGTTTCCTTTATTAAGTGCCAGTTGGAGAAAGCCGTTTTTGATCATGCCACGCTTGACAGTTGTTCATGGGCGGAGACAAAAGCAGAATCAATCCATTTTCGTGCTGCCAAATTACTGACCTGCTCATTTATGATGGGCAGTAATTTTAATCAGGCAGATTTCAGTGGTGCCACGCTCACAGAGTGTAATTTGCGCCAGCTTCTTCTGATTCAGTCTACATTCTATTCGGCAACGCTGAATAATAGTGACTTTAGTGAAGCAAACTGCCAATTAACCAATATGCAGTATTTAAATACGGCTCAGAGCATATTCATCAGAACAGATTTTCGGGATGCCCAATTAAACAATGCCAATCTGATAGGTGCCCTTATGCAGAAATGCAGCTTCAATGGAACTGATTTACGGGAAACCAATCTGTTCCGCACTGATATGTCGCAATCAATCATTGACGATTCAACGTTGATTGATCAGGCATATACACAACGTACTAAAACCTTGCCCAAACGCGATCAGGAAGTAATATGAGTACACTGACAGCGGATGAACTCATTACTAAAATCAAGCAGGGTGATGTCATTGAAAAAGTCAATTTGCAGGGAATCTCATTAATTGGTCAAAACTTATCAGGTGGCAGATTCAGGTCAGTCGATTTTTCAGAAGCCGATTTTTCCCATTCCATTCTAAAACAATCCGTCTTTATTGAATGCCAGCTTGAAGAGACTCGCTTTAATTCAGTGACATGTGACCAAAGCCTATTTGAACAGTGTGATATGGTGCGTGCTACGTTCAACAAGAGCTCACTGAACAATTGTTTATTCACTCAATGTGCTTTGAAAAAAGCACAGTTTAAAATAACCAAACAAAATAGTAGCCAGTTTTCATTCTGTGATCTGCAATATGCTGATTTTAATGGTAGTAAGCTTGATCGAGTAACTTTTACCGACTCCTCATTAGATTACGCAATGTTACATAATTGTTATGTTTTTATGGTGACTTTTTTTCGTCAAGACTTACGAAAAACAGATTTTTATAGCTGTGAATTCATCAAAACCATTTTTTTTGCCTGTGACCAATGTGGTCAAAATTATCAGGGACAACAATTTCAAGGATGCTTGTTTACAGACAATCAACTCGAAGCAGTTAATTTCAACCATGCAAAATTGACTCATTGCAATTTCAAAGGAGCTGGATTACAAAACGCTCAATTATCAAATGCCGATGCTACTCAAGCGTTATTCATTGACGCTGATTTGACAAATGCGTGTTGTTGTAACAGTTTGTTTAATGGAGCTATTTTTATCGGTTCTTGTCTTAAACTTGCTGATTTCCGACACAGCCAATTACAACAGGCTATCATGCGTAAAGTCCATGCGGTTAATACACAGTTTACTGGCTGCAATATGACCTACGCAGATCTTTCCTATGCCAATATCAGCAAAAGTGATTTTCGCGCAGCACGGTTCATGAGAACTCTTTTTCATCGTACTCAACAAGTTGGGACATTGTTTTCTGACCGTCAGGGCATATTGGAAAATGATCCTGAGCTATTTGCTGCGGAAGAGTGGAGTACGCAACAACGCCAACGTAAGATTTAATTTGGAGAATCGAAATGACGGAATCCTCTTATGCTCTCTCTTCATATTCTTCTCTTGCTACCGAACCACTACAACAGATTGCGGGACAGGTCGTGAATATTCTTCAGGATGGCAGTTTGATGGTCGAAAGCAAAAATCGGGGTTGGCATTGCCGACGGGCTGCCAGTTGTCTTTTAACCCCAGGAATGGGCGACACCGTATTGGTCACAAAGGTCCATGAACAGTTATGGATACTGGCTATATTAGAACGGACTGAACAACAGAACCCGGCTGAAATAAATATCCCCGGTGACTTATCCATAACTTCTCAGGGAAATTTGAGCTTATACAGCAATGGACTGAATATTACAGCAGATAACGGGAACTGCCATATCAATGAAATGCAATACAGTGGCGAATCTCTGTCCGCCTGGGTTTCTGTCACCAGAATCATAGGCAATCAACTTGAATCCGTTTGGCAGGTCGTCACACAATTGAGTAACCGGCTATTTCGCCATACCACACAAACAGAGCAAGTGCACGCAGGGCAATTGGATATGCAGGCTGAAAACTATATGCGATTACATGCCCAAAATACGGTCATTTCCGCCAAAGCAATTACCAAAATAGATGCTGAACAAATCCACATTGGCTAAGGAGGAAAAGCGATGTACGCTAATACCCAAGCAGGTGGCACAGATATGGCAATAATACCAGATGTCTGCCTGACACCAACGCCCCCGTTGCCACCATTACCAATACCTTATCCCAATTTTGCGCAAGGTACGACTGGTATCAGTCCCAGTACCACCAATATTCTTTTTATGGGGAGTCCTGCCCATAACATGTCAACAAACATTGCTATGACGAATGGAGATAATGCCGGTGTTAATCTTGGCGTTGTTTCAGGTACGGTAATGGGACCATCCCGTCATACGCTGGGCGCTAATAGTGTGCTGATTAAAGGTTCACCAGCAACCCGTTTATCAAGCCTGACCATGCAGAACTCAACCAATACCATGGGATCACGTTCCGCCCCTAGCCAGATAAAAGTCGATATTTCAGGTGCCTGATTCACCTTGTTTTTTTATTCCTCAATGAATCCCTCAATGAATCCCTCAATGAGGCTAAATCAATCGCTGATTACAAAATGGAAAATGGGGGAAATCATGGACAATGCAGGGAATATTCCCCATGAAAAACGACCTTTTTCTGATAAAACAAAGAGAGTTTTGATAAACAAATTAAATTTAAATATCAGATGGATAAGAATGATATTATTCTCTCTTGTTTTGATGGCATTCACAGGATGTTCTTCATCACCAGAACAGAAAAAATTGCCACCCTATAAATTGATTTTTGATATCCCAATTAACGCGAATAACTCAGCCCCACTGAAAATACACGTTATCTTGTTGAAATCCAATGTAGAGTTTATGTCTGCTGATTTCTTTTCACTACAAGAAAAAGCAGAAGCTGTATTGGGCAATAAACTGGTGAATGCTGATCAGTTTTTTTTACTGCCTGCCCAAAATAAACGATTCTGGTTTGAAAAAAATACGCCAGAAGCCAGCTACATCGGAATTTTCGCTGAATATAAACAATTGAATGGGAAAAAATGGCGCATCTCATTCCCCGTCCCCGAACCTGAACAACCTGCTTTTTACCAATTTTGGGCCTCATCGCCAGACGAATTAGACATATACATTCAAGTCACAGGCAACGGTTTGAATCTTATCAATAAAGACAATTAATGTATGCCGCAAGGGAAGGAACTGGATGAATAGATCAGAAAAAGTTATCTGGACAGAAGGCATGTTTTTACGTCCCCATCACTTTCAACAATCTGAAAATTATCTGGAAGCTTATGTCCGAGATTGGGGAATGGCACAAACTTCATATTATTGGGGCTTTTTGACTCTGGAATTGGATCAGTCATTTCTTGAGCAAGGCAAGGTGATGGTTTCATCAGCCAGCGGCATTTTTCCTGATGGAACGCCATTTCGTTTTAATGAAGCCCAGGCACCAACGCCCTTGCAAATTGCAGAAAATCAAACAGGAGAAAATGTCGTATTGGCATTGCCAATTTTCCGGGGAGGAAAAGAAGAGATCATTTTCAGTGAGAGAAACGACTCCATGGCACGTTTTGTCAGCGTTGAGTCTGAAGTCAATGATTTTAATGCGATGTCAGTCGGAAGTGCCACAGTGCAGTTTGGGAGAATGCGTCTGCGGTTAATGCTGAAATCAGATCTAACACCAGAATGGACTTCATTGAGTATTGTGCATGTTATGAACAGAAGCCGCGATAATAAGCTGCATATCAGTTCACAATTTATTCCTCCCCTACTCAATTGTCATGCACATCCGCAAGTGGTCAGTTTCATTGCAGATTTGCAGGGTTTGCTGGAACAGCGTCGCCAGCAAATAAGCCAGCGTTTGTTACAATTGGGACGACGCAACGATTCAGAAGTCATGGACTTTCTTCTGCTGTCATTGATAAACCGTTATAGCGGTCAGGTGAGCCACATACGAAATTTGCCATTACTGCATCCAGAACGCCTGTTCAGTGAATGGCTACAATTTGCTACCGAATTAGCCAGTTTTTCTCAAACACGAATGCCGGAAGAAAAACTCCCAATTTATGATCATGATAATTTGGCAATGTGTTTCGATCATCTGATGTTCGAATTGCGTCAAGGGTTATCAATCATTTTAGAAGAACATGCGATCCTGTTACCTCTGACCGAATATTCTCATGGGTTGAATGTGGCCACTTTGCCAGACGTCAACATGCTGAACACATTCAGTTTTGTGTTGGCCGTTTATGCTGATGTTCCCAAAGAAACGTTGATGAACCGTTTTCCTACCCAGATGAAAATTGCCCCTGTTGGCCGTATACGTGAACTGGTTCAGTTGCAATTACCCGGTATTTCAGTATGTGCAATGCCATCCGTCCCCAGACAGATCCCTTGGCATTCAGGCTATTTATACTTCGAATTAGAAAAAGAGGGTGAATTATGGAACCAAATGGAGAAATCCGGTGGTTTTGCATTACATCTGTCTGGTGAATTTCCTGGCCTGAACATGGAATTCTGGGCTATTCGTAATCAGCCCAAATAACGTAATCAGGCTGAATAAGAATAATAAAAATAAATAGAGGGAACGTTTCATATGACGCAAAGCAAAAATGCACATGATTATACGGTGTTTTCTGGTGACTCTCGTGATAACTCCTTGGTTCATGCCGCAAACCCTCTGTTGAATAGTATCCCGCAGATCCGCCACTCCACAGAACATCCAGATCCAATAGGCTTACGACAAAAATTGATCGATGAAATCCGGGGCTTTGAAGTGAAATGCCAGCAAGCCAAACTTCCTTACGAAGTGATCATCGGAGCACGTTATTGCCTGTGTACCGCGCTGGATGAAGCTGCGGCATTAACACCCTGGGGAGTTCGTAGTGTCTGGTCCGGCAGTGGGCTACTGGTTACCTTTCACAATGAAACGTGGGGAGGTGAAAAGTTTTTCCAGCTATTAGCGACATTATCACAGAAACCAAAAGAAAATTTGTTTCTGCTGGAACTCATTAATTTTTGCCTACAACTTGGATTTGAGGGGCGTTACCGCATTATGGATAATGGACGCTCCCAATTGGAAACCGTGAAGCAACGTCTATTCCAGTTAATTTATTCAGTCCGTGGAAACCATCCCCCGGAATTATCACCGGTGCTCAAGAACACTACGGCACCGAACAAACTCTGGCAATCCCCTTTCCCGATATGGGCCGGTGTCGCGGTGATCAGTTTTTTCGTTTGTATTTTGTATATTGGGTTGAACTGGCAATTAGGTGATCTCGCCAGCCCTGTATTAGCCACAATCTATCAAACCAATTTGCCTAACGTGTCAGTTAATGATCGGATATCACCCGCCGTAGCCGTACCTGCTGTACCTGCCGTACCACCGACGTTGAATCTGCAAGAGATGCTAAGGAAGGAAAATGCCACAAGATTACTGAATGTGGTCGATTCGTTTGACAGAAGTATCATCACCTTGCAAGGTGATGGATTATTCAAAACAGGTTCCACACACATTAACAGCCATTACTTGAATATTATCAAGAACATTGCTGAGACAATAAACCGTTTCAAAGGTGAAATTCTGGTTATTGGTTATACCGATGACGTTCCCATGTACAGCGCGAGTTTTTCATCCAACTATGCACTATCACTCGCCAGAGCCAAGGCAGTAAAAAGAGAACTTCAAAAATATCTGGATCAACCCGCACGTGTCAAAACGGAAGGAAGAGGAGCCAGTAACCCTTTAGTGCCAAATGATACACCGAGCCATCGAGCTAAAAACAGACGTGTAGAAATCATACTGTTAGTGTCTCCTGTAAATTAGTTTCTCCTGTAAATCAGACGGAGTGAGAAAACTGAAACATGTTGAACGCCATTCTTTCCATCATTACCAGCCGGTTAATGTGGAGTTTACTTGGAATAACCGCCATTTCTTCCATTATCTGGTTTATTGGGCCTATTATTTCCATCGGCAGCATGGTGCCTTTTGAATCAAATTGGGTACGCATAATTACCATCGCCTCATTATTTCTTATTTGGGTTTTAATTCAGTTAGTGCCCCGCCTTTACCGGGCATGGTTGGATAAAAAAAAGTTATCTAATCAATTGAGCAAGGACAGTAAGGAAAACAAGGAGAATGACGAAAGTGAACAGGTTCAATATACAACAACACTGTCAGAACGTTTTTCTCATGCTTCACGGCTCCTGAAAAACGCCTATTTTTATGGACTGAATACCAAATACAAACCGAATTGGAGGCATTTCTTCAATCGACAATACTTATATCAATTACCATGGTATGTCGTTATCGGAGCACCTCATTCAGGGAAATCTACCGCACTGGCAAATTCCGGCCTGCATTTTCCATTATCAGACCATTTCGAAAAATCGGCACTGTACAGCATGAAAGGAATTAATGACTGTAACTGGTGGTTCACTAATGACGCAGTCCTGCTGGATACGGCGGGACGATATATCACACAAGATACGCAGCCAATACAAGACGCCAGTGAGTGGAAATGTTTCATTAAGCTGTTGAAACAATATCGTACACGCCAGCCTCTCAATGGCGTCATTATGACTGTCAGTGTGGAAGATTTGCTGAATTTATCCAAGGAAGCCCGTGAACGGCAGGCTTATATGTTACACAGGCGCTTAGCAGAATTACATGAACAGCTTAAAATCCGGTTTCCGATTTATGTCATCGTCACGAAAACAGACTTATTAAAAGGATTTAATGCTTACTTTGCTCATTTTGACAAGACGCAACACAATCAAATCTGGGGATTTACTTTCCCGTGGAATAAAACTGACTGGAATATAAGCGATTTTTTTGAACAGCAATATGATCTGTTACAAAAAAGATTAGATGCAGAATTACCCAATATTTTACTGCAACACAATATGCCTCGGCACTGTGCCGAAAGTTATTTATTTCCACAAGAATTCGCCGCATTACGTCCATTAATTGGGCAATACCTTGAACTCGTATTCGCTAAATCTGGATTTGAAATTCCTTACTCTCCACGAGGGCTTTATTTCACCAGTGGAATGCAAAAAGACGTGCCATTTGATAAGGTCATGGAAAGGCTTAACCATCATCTCCAATTACCAACAGATAATAATAGTTGTTCACTATCATGGAACAATCATCAGGCATGGCAGAATAATGAGGACTTTTTACATCAACCTCCCATTAATCAGCCTCAAATTCATCAGGCTTATTTTCTGAAGAACTTATTGGGAAATATTTTTCAGGAAGCGGGACTAGCCAGTTACAACCGCTGGTGGGTATACCGCAGTTATCTGCTGAATGGACTGGGTTATACGATTCTGGTTACAATTTTGGTATTCATTATCACCTTATTTTTTACCAGCTATAGCAACAACAAAAATTACCTCATAGAAGTACAGGCTAAGATCCCCCCTATTCTTCGCCAAGGTGCTGAATTAAAAGATGCTGAGTTAAAAAAAGAAACCAATAATATCGATACTTATTCCCTGCTACCTGTTTTGAACAATCTGGCTAATTTGGCGAAGAGTGAGAAATTTTCACTTGATGATCCCCCTCTATCCTACCGGATGGGATTGTATTGTGGTGAACAGATTAGTGATGCAAGCAGAACCCTATACACAAAGACATTAAATTCATTATTGTTGCCACAAATCGCACAGTTAATAACCTCTGAGTTGCGCCAAGACAAAGATGCTAATGTGGATAGCGCATACAATACGCTGAAAGCTTATCAAATGTTATATCAGCCCAAGTATTATGACAGTCAGTTTTTACGTAATTGGGTAATGCAATATCTGCAAACCCATTTGCAACCCAGTATTCCCCAAGACCAAGAACAGTTTTCTCAAATTGACAGACATCTTAAACAACTGCTGGACAATCAAATTGTCACATCACCCTATATCCGTGATAACCAACTGGTGGAACAAAAACAGGCTCAGCTCAGCAGCATTCCACCAGCACAACGCATCTATACTCATTTGAAGTATAACTTGTTGAATAACGCTAATTTACCGCCGGTAAGCCTGATAACTCTTGCAGGTCCTCAAACTGAACTTGTTTTTTCGCGTATCAGTGGTACACCGATAACCCAGGGTATACCCGGAATGTTTACTCCGGCAGGTTATAAAACAGGTTTTGGCAAGGATCTCAACGCGCTTATCGATACGCTGTACAGTCAGGATAGCTGGATACTGGGAAAATATGAAAGAAAACAACCTCCTAAAGAGATCGCATTTTTTGTACGCCAGTTTTATATCAATGATTATATTTATCAGTGGGATCAATTTCTGTCTGATATTCGCCTGAACAATATCACCAATATGGAGCAACGCGCCAACATGGCCCGCTTATTAGCTTCAAATCTTTCTCCCATGCGTCATCTGCTGATTAATATCAGTAAGAATGTCACCTTGGATGAAGGGCTGAGCAATGGCAAGGCAGATAAAATAGGCAATCTCGTCAATAATCACGCTAAATCATTAACAAAACTCGTCCCCAATCAACTGCGACCAGAAGACGAACAACCTACACCAGAACAAACACTAAAAGAGCATTTTGCACAAATCACTGCATTGGCAAAAATCTCTGATGGCAAAACCAAAAAAATTCCTTTTGATAATATATTGAAAAAAATCAATGAATTATATGAATACCTGAATTCGGTACAAGATGCAGCGAATATAGGTATGCCTGCACCACCAAATAAAATCATTATGCAGCTACAGGCAACGGCTGAACTTCTGCCCATCCCGTTCAGAAATATGATTTCTTCATTGGCGATGGGTGCCAACAGTGATACGCAGCTCAGTGATATAAAGAATATCGGTAAGCATCTTAACGCAGAAGTCAGCAGTTTCTGCAATCAGGCGATTGCCAACCGCTACCCGCTGTCACATAGCGCCCGTAATGATATAAAACCCAATGACATGGCACGAATGTTTGCACCCGCAGGCATGATGGACAGCTTTTTCCAGAAGAATCTTGTGGGAAAAGTGGATACCAGCCAACCAGACTGGCGTTTTATCTCAGTAGTGGATGGAAAAGTATCGCCGGAAAATAAAGAATTACTCAAGCCATTTAAACAAGCTGAGATTATCCGCAATACCTTTTTTACTGGTGAAGCCACTGCGCCTTCATTCCAAATCATCGTGCGCACGGTTGATATGGATTACAACATATTGAGCATGATACTGGATGTAGACGGTCAGCAATTACAATATAGTCACGGCCCTCCCGTTTCACAGCGGTTCAATTGGCCCGGTCCCGGTAAAACAAATCAGGTTCGCATCCAATTGAATTTAGCAGATGGAACAACAGCCAGCTTAATGGCTTCTGGCCCGTGGGCTTTAAACCGCCTGCTAGATTATGCGAAACCTTTTCCACAACAACAAAGCGCCAGTAGCGATATGAGCCTGTCAGCAACATTCAACATCAATGGTCATCATATTTCATTGAAATTTATCCCAAACAGTATTTTTAGCCCATTTCAGCTACCCAATTTCACCTGCCCCAACTTAATAAATTCATAAAAATCGGTAGCGTATTTAATCATCAACACGAGCAGAAAATGACTATGAATATTGATGCCTTACTTAAGCCAATCAGCACCGAATCGCCCTGTGGAGAAGATTTGGAATACGATGCCGAATTTATGGAGTTAGAACAATCCTTGTTCGGAAAAGTAGAACAGCAATTTGGTGATATTACTATTCCCGCAGAACAGCCCAACTGGACAGAAGTAGAAAAGCAATCCATAAAATTATTGAGTCGTACTAAAGACTTGCGTGTCATCATAGCGCTAACACAATCATGGTTAGAAATGCGGGGATTATGTGGTTATGCCGATGGTATGGATTTGCTCAGGCAAACACTGGAGCGCTATTGGGAGGAGGTCTGGCCGACACTGGAGTTTGAGGGAGAATATGATCCGTTGTTTCGCCTTAATATACTCGCGGCTATTGAAGATGATTCACCTCTTACCTTACAAGTGAAACGTTCCATTCTGCTGAAAAGCATTTCAAAAGAATTGTCATTACAGGAAGTCTTTTCATTACTTGACGGAACAATAACTGAAATTTGTGGCTATACAGGTGGGCGCACTCGATTGGTGGAAGAATTAAAACAACTAGGTGATAACCCCGAAATTACAGCCGTAATAAGTATTCGCGATCACCTTATCGCAATACTGAACATTATTGGCAATAAATTACCAGCAATATATGTGCCTGAATTATCTAATCTTTTAAAGAATTTAAATAAGGTAATCGAATTTTGCCACGCACCAGTATTTCAATCAGCAACCCATGTTTCTGACAAAAACATTCCTGACAAAGGAAAAATGCCGGATGCACCAACACCAATCCCCCCCTTTGCGGAACGGACAAACTCCCTATTATCAAAGAATACGGAAAATAAGACATCAACGTATTGGAGCGAAGTAGAAGCCAACAACCGTGATGAAGCACGCATGTTATTAGAGAAAGCCAAAGACTATTTTCTTAAGTATGAACCCAGTCATCCTGCTCCGATGATGATTGCCCGCATTCAGCGGTTAATTGATCGTGATTTTGTTGATATTGTTTATGATCTTGCCCCAGATGGACTAAATCAACTCGAAATCATTTTTGGTCGTCAGGATAACTGAGACACAGAGTAAAGTTAGCCGTTTCTACTCTTATTTCAACATGCCTTATTAGCGACTCATTTCTTATTAACTTATTAACTTATTAACTTATTAACTTATTAAGCTGTCAAATTAATTAGCCAGTAATGGAGAATTTGCTATGAAATCCAGTGGACAAAAATTTATCGGGCGAAATCGTCCCCCACGTGTACAGATTGAATATGATGTTGAACTTTACGGTTCAGAACAGACAATTCAATTACCATTTGTTATGGGGGTAATAGCTGATTTAGCCGGAAAGCCGATAAAACCCTTGCCTGAGGTCAATGAACGCAGCTTTTTGGAAATTGATATTGATAACTTTGATGAGCGCATGAAATCAATAAAACCCCGTGTTGCTTTTCAAGTCGACAATACGTTAACAGGGGATGAAAAGCTGAGTGTCGTAATAGACTTTGAAAAAATGGAAGACTTTCAACCTGATGCCATTGCTAAAAAAGTGGAGCCGTTGGCTAAACTGCTGGAGGCACGGACCCAACTGGCAAACTTATTATCCTATATGGACGGTAAAAACGGCGCAGAACAACTGATCTCCGAAATTCTGCAAAACCCGGCCTTGATGAAATCTCTGGCCGAAGCGCCCAAACCTTCAGAAAGTGCTACTGAAACAGAGAATACCCCTGAAGAAGAGACTGAAAATAAGGAGTCATAAATGAGCACAACTGAACAAGAAACTGAACTTCAGCAAGAGCAAGAACAGGTACCGAAAGAGTATACGCCTGATGAGCTGAGTGTACTCCTGAATAAAGAATTTCGACCCCAAAGTGATCAGACTCGCAATGCCGTTGAAAATGCGGTGAAAACGTTAGCTCAGCAGGCGCTGGAAAATACTGTCACGCTCTCCGGTGATACCTACCGTACCATTCAGGCCCTCATTGCTGAAATCGATAGTAAATTATCGCAACAAATTAATCATATTTTGCACCATGACGAATTCCAGGCTCTGGAAGGCGCCTGGCGCGGCCTGCATCATCTGGTCAATAATACTGAAACTGACGAAATGCTGAAAATCCGTGTGATGTGCATTTCCAAAAAAGAGTTGGGTAGCACATTAAAACGTTTTAAAGGCGTCAGTTGGGATCAAAGCCCTATCTTTAAAAAGATCTATGAAGCAGAATATGGTCAGTTTGGTGGTGAACCATACGGGTGTCTGGTTGGTGATTACTATTTTGACCATACCGCGCCTGATGTTGAGCTTTTGCGTGAAATAGCACAAATTAGTGCAGCAGCCCATTGCCCATTTATTACAGGTGCCGCACCAAGTGTGTTGCAAATGGAATCCTGGCAAGAACTTTCTAACCCACGCGATCTGACCAAAGTTTTTCAGAATACGGAATATGCCCCTTGGCGCAGTTTGCGTGATTCTGAAGATATTCGTTATCTGGGGTTGGCGCTACCCCGTTTTCTCTCTCGTCTGCCTTATGGCAACAAAACCAACCCCGTAGACGCTTTTAATTTTGAAGAGGATACGGAAGGCCCCACACACAGCAACTACACTTGGGCCAATTCTGCTTATGCTATGGCCATTAATATAAATCGTTCATTTAAACTGTATGGCTGGTGTACTTCTATCCGTGGCATAGAGTCCGGCGGACTCGTGGAAAATCTGCCTTGTTATACTTTCCCAACCGATGATGGGGGAATTGATATGAAGTGCCCCACTGAAATTGCAATTAGTGATCGTCGTGAGGCAGAATTGGCAAAGAATGGTTTTATTCCGTTGTTACATCGCAAGAATACGGATATGGCAGCATTTATTGGCGCACAATCACTCCAAAAACCAGCAGAATATGATGATCCTGATGCTACTGCTAATGCGAATCTTTCGGCTCGTTTACCTTATTTATTTGCTTGCTGCCGTTTTGCCCATTATTTAAAGTGCATTGTGCGCGATAAAATTGGATCTTTTCAGGATCGGGAGGATATACAAGGCTGGTTAAATCAATGGATCACAAATTATATTGATGGTGATCCCATTAATTCATCTCAAATAGCCAAATCCATGAAACCTTTGGCAGCGGCTGAAGTTCAGGTCGAAGAAGTAGAAGGTAACCCTGGGTATTATAATGCAAAATTCTTCCTTCGCCCTCATTACCAATTAGAAGGTTTAACAGTGTCTTTACGACTTGTATCAAAATTACCCTCAGCAAAATCTTAGCTATTTTCTATGCCATTTCTATTAATAATGTACTGCTGATTCTAATCCATTTCAAAAAATGAAGTACTTATAGGAGTAACATATTATGAGTGTTCCTTTTAATAACTTTTTCCTAAAAGTCGACAAAATAACAGGTGAATCTCTAGATTCTGATCATAAAGATTGGATAAATATCTTCAGTTCAAGTATATGTTTATCAAACGCAGTATCATCAGTTGTCACCGGAGGTCATGCAGGACGTGGCTATATTAGTCCTCTGATTTTTTATACTGAATTTAATAAAGCTTCTGTAACGATTTTAGCCAGTATGTTCAGGAAGACAACCCATGCTTGGGCAGTAATAGAACGTTGCGTATCAGGCCCAGGAGATAAGTCTCTTCCTATAGAAAGATTTATTTTTATTGATGTTGCTTTTGACACTAGTGATGTAAATATTAGTCCAGATTCCAGCGGAATATCATTAGCTATTACCGCCAAAAAATTCGGTTTTGCTTATTTCCCGCAAAATGATCAGGGAGTACAACAGGCTGCCGTTTTATTTGGTTATGATCTTACCGCAGGGAAGGAAGTCACTATATCAACATTAGGTGATCTGGGTGCGCATAAAGGTAGTGCGCCTTCTGCCACATAAAATTTATATTAATACTTACAAAATGGATTCACATTATAATAATCCCCTTTTCCCAAAAAGGGGATTACTTCCACCAACAATAGGCATCCATAATTATGCGATTCACCATTGTTAAAAATACCGGAACAAACCAACCGCCACAACTCAGTTATGATTTTACACCACCTGGCGGTACTATTGGCCGTAGCACGGACAATAACTGGGTTTTACCCGATGAAGAACAGGCCATAGCCCGTTTACAGGCGATTGTTTCTATTTCTTCCGATGGCGAATGCCGCATGATTAATCGTGGTACTGCTTCTGAGATTTCACTGAACACAATCCCAATGGCACCCGACCGTCAGGTTGAAGTTTGTGATGGTGATATGCTGAATATTGGTGATTATCAAATTCAGGTTGTTAATATCAAACAAAGTACACCACCCTCGGCCACAACGCGAACGCTCAATACGACTGAATCTTCCAACAATAAACCGGGGGATATTCCTAATGAGGTCTGGGACGGATTGGAAAATATTTTCACTCCAACAGAGACTACACTAGCGCAAACGACACCATTGAATGATGATAATCCGCTGATAAAGCCCCAACAACATCAGGAACGTAATCCTATTGATCCACTGGAACAAATGGAGACAACAATCGACCTTGATAGCCTGCAATTCCGTGCCACTGATCCTATTACAATGTTTAATCCTGATACCGATTTCCAACAAGAAAATATTCTGAATGACACCACGCCCAGCGCGTTATTACAGCAAAGTAATCAATATGGTAATCAGAACAATAAGCAGGAAATTGATCCTCTGGTACTATTTGCCAATAAGCATACTCAGGGGAATATTAAAAATGATGATCCCTTGAACTTAATGCTAAATAATGCTGAACCACTGGCGCCTTTGGATAACATAACAGAAGAAATAACCAAGAACTCAGTAAAAAATCCATCAGACACTGAACTCCAGAATCAAAACTATTATCAAGAACCTGTTAATTATCAAGATCATTCTTTTCGTCATGATAATAACAGTAAAAATGACGAAAGTGTCGGCGAACGTCTTGATATTGATCCCATCACCTATACCCCACATCCACACCAAACAGATGAAGTTAAATTAGAAGGTAAGTTTCTGGAAGCTTTATTAAACGGTATGGGACTCAATTATATTCAACAACCCCAGTTTGATGAACATAAAATATATCAATTGGGGAAATTGGTCAGTCAGCTATCCCAAGGCATTATGGCTCTTAATGCTTCAAGAACCTTGTTAAAACACAAGACAGATGCAGACATGACCCAAGTTTTGGCTGATGCCAACAATCCGTTTAAACTTTTACCTTCAGGCCAGGCTGTATTGGTTCAGATGTTTGGTAACCAGATGCCTGGCTTTATGTCACCAGAACAAGCTACGCGGGATATTTTAATTGAACTCCAAGCCCATCAATTAGGTATGATCGCCGGATTACGTACCATTACAGCAGATATCCTGCAATTATTCGATCCTAACGTTATTGAACAAAAAGCACACAAAGAGGGTGGATTTCCTCGTTTATCATTAACATCAACTTATAAAGCCGCTTTATGGGATTATCTCGCTAAACATTATCAGAAAACAGTACATAAACTTGATCAGGATGATGCTTTATTCGGGAAAAATTTCCTGCAAGCCTATGAGGCAGAAATACATCGATATAAATGTTCTCAAAATAAACCAAATAAATAAAAAGAATTAATTTTTCTCTCCTCTAATTTTTTCGTCACTTCAACCAATATCACCCATAACCATAATACCTAATAGGTGACTAATGAATGACAATATTACTTTATTATATGGCGGTTATCATGCGAGAAAACCTCCGCGCATAACAGCCAGAGATAAAATGCTGCCTTCTTTACTTGACAGGCTCACAGATAACGACACTGTCAAGAAAAAAGAAACTGTCAACAATTACCTATTATCACACAAAGCCCTGCGGCAAAATGTACTACGGGATTTGCAGTGGTTACTTAACAGCATCAATCGAGAACCTAATCAAGATCTTTCCTCTTTCCCAGAAATACAACACTCTGTTTATAACTTCGGCATGGAACCACTGGCCGGTAGAAATATGTCTGATATCGAATGGTGCGATATTCAAAATAAGATTATTAATGCCATTCGTATTTTTGAACCGCGCATCATTCCCGATAACCTTCAGGTGAACTGCATTTCCGATATAAATTCACTGTCGCTATACAATATATTATCCATCGAAATAAAAGGGTTTTTGTGGTGTATTCCCTGGCCACTTGAATTTTTATTCCGCAGTGATATCGATCTGGAAAATGGTTATTTCATTATGAAAGAAACAGGATAAAAACAGGAAAAATCATGGATAGCAAGTTATTGGAATATTACAACCGAGAGCTGGTGTATTTGCGTGAAATGGGAAAAGAATTTGCTGAACGCTATCCCAAAGTTGCTAACCGCTTAGGAATACATGGCATTGATATCGCTGATCCCTATGTTGAGCGCTTGTTAGAAGGCTTCGCTTTCCTCACCGCCCGCATCCAGTTGAAAATGGATGCGGAATTTCAACATTTTTCCCAGCATTTATTGGAAATGCTGTATCCCAACTATTTGGCCCCTACCCCCTCAATGGCGATCACCGAACTCAAACCAGATATGAGTAAAGGGGATGTCAGCCACGGATTTCTGGTTCCCCGCGGAACTATCATGCTCTGCCAGACATTGAAGAAAGAGGGAATTACTTTTCAATATGCCACAACTCAAGATGTCGTTTTACAACCACTGAATTTACAAAAAGTGGAGCTTGGCAAGATCCCGGCCAACATTCCTCTTATGGGATTAAATCTTCATCAGTATGGTGCCGTCAGCGCACTGCGGATCCGCTTTGCCTGTCAGGGGAAATTTTTCCTTAACGAACTGGATTTAAGCACGCTGACTTTTTTTCTTTCAGGACCCGATATTCAGTCCCAGAGATTGCTGGAATTGATTATGGAACACTCTGTTGGCATGGTATGTCAGACGCTAGGTGAAACGCCACAGTATCAGGTATTGCCTGATATTTCACCGCATCACGAGGGTTTTGAAGATAATCAGGCAATGTTACCTAATGATCCTCGTAATTTCAGTGGGTATCGCCAGATTCAGGAATATTTTGCTTTTCCTGTACGTTTCCGTTTCTTCAGTATCCGTGGAATGCAATCTTTGCTGGAACAAACAGAGAAAGAAAGCGAATTTGAACTGATTCTGCTTCTGGACAAAATCGATAGTGACTTAGAAAGTTTGGTCGATGCCTCTTATTTGGCACTGAACTGTACTCCCGTGATTAATCTTTTCCCGAAAGTGACTGAACGCGTCACTGTCGATGAAAGTACCAATGAGTATCATCTGGTTGTGGATAATATCCGTCCACTGGATTACGAAATTTTTTCTGTACAACATTTATATGGCGTTGATGAAAACCATAACGAAGAACGCATATTTCGCCCTTTTTGGTCAACGAACAGTGATGATAAAAGCAATTATGGAGCGTATTTCACCCTACGCCGCGATCCCCGTATTTTGTCTGAACACGCTCATCACTACGGAACCCGTACCAGCTATATCGGTACAGAAACATTCATCTCAATTGTCGATGAACACCATTCTCCATGGCCTGACGCACTAAAATATTTAAGTGCCGATGTTATGTGCACCAACCGTGATTTACCTGCGATGTTGCGACAACAAGATATCGACAGTTTTGCTATGCTGGAGTCCATCCCTATTAATCAAATTGTGTTTCTTAAAAGGCCAACCATTCCACATCCCGCTCTGGCAGAAGGCGCTATATCATGGAATTTAATTAGCCAACTTCAAATTAATTATTTGAATTTTATGGATAAAGATAAAAAGGAAAGTACTCAGGTACTACAGCAATTATTAAGCCTATATGCCACCCTTGCTGAACCCGCAGTGACACGCCAAATCAATGGAATACGCCATTGCTCGCTAAAAGAAATCTATCGCCGGACAACCGAGCCGGGTCCAATTGTCTTTGCCCGGGGTGTCAGCATTAAGCTTGAAGTGGATGAGCAAGAGTTTGCAGGAACCAGCCCATGGCTTCTGGGCAGCGTGCTGGAAAAATTATTTTCGCGTCTGGTAACCATGAACTCATTTATAGAAATGACACTGCATAGCCAGCAACGCGGGCAGATAGGTTTCTGGCCTGCCCGTATAGGCAGCAAGAAATTGTTATGAGCATGATATATATAAAAAACATGAAGACGGATATCATTACCATTCATCGTATATGTCGCTTACCAAATACTTTTTGGCAACAACTTACTCAGGCACCGTGGAAATTCGATTTATTCCAGACTCTGCGTCGAATAGATGCCCAATCCGGAGAATATTATCGGCTAGGAACGGCTCCGTTACCGCGATATGAACCTCTACGCCTGGGACAAAAAGCCTCAATGGTATTCGCGCCTTCGACGATTTCAGAAGTTCAACAACGGGAAAATTCGAAGTTGTATGATATTCTCATTTACAGTTTCGGGTTATTTGGTCCCAATGGGCCACTGCCCCTGCATTTAACCGAGTATGCCTATTCACGGGAGTATACTTATCACGACTCAACGTTAAGCTCCTTTGCCAATTTATTCCATCATCGACTAACACTTCTGTTCTACCGGGCCTGGGCTAACGCACAACCGGTTTCCTCTTTGGACAGGCAGGACAATCAGAAATTCTGCCGTTATCTGGCCTGCCTGATAGGTACGGGATTACCCGCCCAACAGGATCTTGATACTCTCAGTCGTAACACTGCCAATGACACCATCAAAAGCCACGCTCGTTACTCGCTAGCGGGTCATCTTTCCCGCCAATGGCATAGTGCGGAAGGGTTGGAAAAAATCCTGCTCTTTTATTTCAAAGTCCCCGTCAGAATCATCCAAAATATTCCACAATGGCTGAAAATAGAAACTCAGGATCAGGCTCGATTGAAGGCGGGACGTCATATGCCCAGTTTAGGCAAATCTGCCTTCCTGGGTATCGCAGCATATGATATTCAACATAAATTCCGCATTGAGCTGGGGCCATTAACCCAATCAGAATATGACATGTTTCTGCCCGGACAACCTAAAGCGCAGCAATTACGTGATTGGGTATATCAATATCTGGGTATTGAATATGTATGGGATATCAGGCTAGTACTTGATAAATCAGCCATAACAGAAATGCGTCTGTCAAAAACAATAAAATTGGGCCTGAATAGCTGGATTGGACAAGTTACCCAATCAGCTCACTATGATGATTTAATCTATAACCCAGAATCCCCCCGGAACGAATTCTAATCTATTTCTATTTGCCTTTGGTTAACTTAACTTCTCCCATAAGCAACAACTATTATTGCGGGTTATATTTATGTCAGAAATCAGTCGTTCTGTTCTCTTTGGTAAACTTAATCGTTTGTTATTCACTTCGCTGGAAAATGCCACAACATTTTGCAAACTACGCAGTAATCCTTATGTCGAACTGGTGCATTGGCTGCATCAACTCATGCAACTGCAAAACAGTGACCTGCAACTCATTATCCGTTACTTTGCACTGGATGAGCCCAGTCTGACAAAGGATATTATTGCAGCACTGGATCGTTTACCACGCGGTGCCAGCACGATATCCGATCTCTCCGAACACATTGACAGCGCTGTAGAACGCGCTTGGGTATACGGTTCACTGAAATTTGGTGTTGACAAGATCCGCAGTGCGCATTGGCTAATTGGTATGTTAAAAACGTTCAATCTGCGCAATACGTTGAAAGCCATTTCCCCGCAGTTCGATCGTATCAATACAGATACTTTGGTGGATAATTTCAACGCTATCTGCGGTAGCAGTAATGAAGCACAAGAGAGTACCGAATTATCCCTCAATAATACGCAAACAACGGTACAACCATCGGCTGACAGCGCGTTACAAAAATACGGGCAGGAACTGACTGCCCGCGCCCGTAATGGTGATATTGATCCTGTATCGGGGCGCGATGAAGAGATCCGGCAAATTATCGACATCTTGATGCGGCGACGTCAAAATAATCCCCTACTGACAGGAGAAGCAGGTGTTGGTAAGACTGCTGTCATTGAGGGATTGGCACTGCGGATTACAACAAATGAAGTCCCCCCTCCTCTACAAAACGTGCAGCTTTGGCTATTGGATATTGGTATGTTACAGGCCGGTGCAGGGGTCAGAGGTGAGTTTGAGTCCCGCTTACGCAAAGTGATTGAAGAAGTACAATCCAGCCCAATTCCCATTATTCTGTTTATTGATGAAATTCATACTCTGATCGGTGCCGGCGGACAACAAGGAACCGGGGATGCCGCCAATTTGTTAAAACCCGCATTGGCACGGGGTCAATTACGGACTCTTGGCGCGACCACATGGTCAGAATATAAAAAATATATCGAAAAAGATCCGGCCCTTACGCGCCGTTTTCAAGTTGTTCAGGTTCATGAACCGGATGAAACCAAAGCATTGCTGATGCTACGCAGGCTGGTGAATACACTGGAGAAACATCACCATGTCCTTTTATTGGATGAAGCTGTTGAGGCAGCGGTACGTCTCTCGCACCGCTATATTCCTGCTCGCCAATTACCTGATAAAGCGATAGCTTTGTTGGATACCGCTTGTGCCAGAGTTGCAATCAGCCAGCATGCTGAACCCCCTCAGTTAGAAAACTGTCGCCATCAAATTGATGCCTTGCAAATTGAACTGGAAATCGCTGAACGGGAATCAAAAGTCGGCATTGGGGATCAACAACGGTCAGAAACTATCCGCGAGAAACTCTCTGTACTGGAAGAAAAACGGCGCCAACTGGAAAATCGCTGGCAACAAGAACTCGCCCTGATTGATAAAATTATTCACCTACAAACTCAGCTTCATGAACAGCAGCACCATGATGATATCGATACCCTCCATACTGAGCTGACAGAGCTACAGCAGCAATTGAAAATTTTGCAAGGAGATATCCCGCTTATTTTCGCTACAGTAGACAGTAATGTTGTTTCTGCCGTTGTATCGGATTGGACGGGCATCCCGCTCAGCCGTATGGTAAAAGACGAAATCGAGGCTGTATTACATTTAGCTGATACACTCAACCAACGTGTCATCGGCCAGTACCACGCCTTAGAATTAATCGCAAAACGGGTGCGTACTTCACGAGCCAGATTAGATGATCCCAATAAACCGGTTGGTGTATTCATGCTATGCGGCCCATCCGGTGTCGGCAAGACTGAAACCGCGTTGGCACTGGCAGAAACGTTATATGGTGGCGAGCAGAATCTAATCACCATCAATATGAGTGAATTTCAGGAGGCACACACCGTATCCACATTGAAAGGTGCTCCTCCCGGTTACGTAGGTTATGGTGAAGGTGGCGTGTTGACCGAAGCAGTTCGTCGCCGCCCCTACAGCGTGGTATTGCTGGATGAGATTGAAAAAGCCCACCCCGATGTTCACGAAATTTTCTTTCAGGTCTTTGATAAAGGTTGGATGGAAGATGGCGAAGGTCGCCACATTGATTTTCGTAATACCATCATTATCCTGACATCCAATGTTGGAGCTGATTTAGTTAGCTCACTGTGTTTACAATCAGCCACTATCCCAGACCCAGAAAAACTCAGCACAGCATTGCGAAAATCGCTACTACAAGTATTTCCTGCCGCTTTGCTAGGGCGCTTAATGGTTATACCTTACTACTCATTGAGTGATGAAGTGATGTCAAATATCGTTCATCTGCAATTAAATCGTATTAAAAAACGCTTACTGGAGAACCACGGCATTATAGCTACATTCGATAATGCTCTGGTTAAACATATCGTCGAACGATGCACAGAAATCGAATCAGGAGGCCGCATGGTAGATGCCATTCTGACCAACACCTTGCTACCACAAATCAGTCAGCATATTCTTTCTGCCACTGCTAATGATCAACAGTATCATCAGCTACAAGTATTTCTCGAACAAGGTGAGTTTCACTGTCAATTCACGAATTAGGCTTGTGAGCAGGAGACTATTTATTATGCCGAACTTTTATAATAACCATTATTATAATAACTACTCTTATAATAATTATCCTTATAATAACTATTTCAGTGGCAATCATCCATCTTTACACGCACTACCTGTTGGGTATTGCTTGAACGGATTTGAGATCGAAAAAGTTATTGGCAGTGGCGGGTTCGGGATTGTGTATCGTGCCTGGGATCACCGACTGAAACGAAGCATTGCGATCAAAGAATATATGCCTTCTTCTTTGGTAATACGTGAACAAAATTTAACGTTAAAACTACGCAGAGGAGATTTCAGAAAAAGATTTCAAATGGGGCTGACTAATTTTATGCGTGAAGCGCATTTTATGAGTTGTTTCAATCACCCATGCTTACCATTTTTTCTTCATTTTTGGCAACAAAACTGCACTGCCTACATTGCAACACCTTTTTACCGTGGAAAGACGTTAAAGGCATTGCAAGTGACACAACCAGAAATTATCAATCAACGCTGGCTCAGCAACATTTTATATCCTTTGCTTGATGCACTTAATACGCTTCACCAAGCGGGTTATCTGCACTGTGATATTTCTTTGGATAATATCTTGATTCAAGAAAATGGAGCACCGGTACTACTCGATTTAGGCTCAACCAGAAAACTGAACGAACGACTGTCTGATGAACTTGAAGTTACCATAAGATCAGGTTTTACGCCTATCGAACAATACACCGCCAATGAAGAAGGACAGCTAGGCCCCTGGACAGATATCTATGCGATAGGGGCAGCACTTCATACTTTAATTACAGGAACTCCCCCGCCAGTCAGTATCGTGCGTAATCTTGAAGATAATTATCAACCTCTGGCCGAACGGAAACTTGCTGGTTATTCACTCTCATTTCTACATGCTATCGATCGCGCTTTAGCCATTCAACCTTCTGAACGACCAATGACCACGTCAGAATTAACAACGTTGATAAAATCATCTGCTGTAGAACCCTCCTTGCCCTTGACATTATCTGATTTTGGTACGCTATCAGAGTACTGACAATCTATTCCCTGTGGATTTCAAGATGACAATATGCAGATATAAATAATTATTGTGTAATTTAAGGGAGTCTGGCCATGATATATAGAAAAAGATCGTTGAGTGTTAATCATCATCATGATTTTTTATCAAATCCATTACGGGAAACTAAATATAGGTATCAAAGTGCAAAAACGATATTCACGTTAATAAAAAATAAAAACGCCTCCGCCAGAGATAATCTTTGGCGGAGTATTTAAAATCAATAATTATTCATCTTCATGTTCAGAGGTATGCTTCTTTCCACTCAATCCATATTCACGTAGTTTATTCGCTATTGCAGTATGAGAAACACCAAGCCGTTTTGCCAATTTACGCGTACTGGGATAATGGCGATAAAGGCGCGTCAATACAGAACGTTCGAAACGCTTGCTGATTTCATCCAAAGACCCCACCAGCACATCTTCACTAAATGCTATCTCTGATTCTAATTCAGGTAACTGAATATCCTGCGGGCATAGTTTATTCGTCTCAAGCTGAGTCAACGCATGATAGATAACATTCCGCAGTTGTCTGACGTTCCCCGGCCAGTGATAACCAGACAAAAATGGTTCCAAATCAGAAGAAAGCTTAGGCTTGGTTAAACCCTGCTCTTGTGCAAAACGCGTAACAAAGTAATCTGTCAGCGGCATAATATCCGCCCGACGCTCCCGTAAGGGAGGTAATGTAATAGTTAACACATTCAGCCGGTAATAGAGATCTTCACGAAACATCCCTTTTTGCACTAACTCAACCAAATTCTTCTGAGTCGCGCATATAATCCGAACATTAACTTTAACTTCATTATCTTCACCAACGCGGCGGAATGTGCCATCGTTCAAGAAACGCAGCAATTTATTCTGCATTTGTGGCGACATTTCACCGATCTCATCCAACAAAACCGTTCCGCCATTCGCCTGCTCAAAGAAACCTTTTTTGCCTTCCATCGCATTTGGGTAAGCTCCCGCCGCATAACCAAACAGCTCACTTTCGACAACATCATCTGGCATGGAAGCACAATTTAACCCAAGAAAAGGCTCTTTTCCTCTGGCACTCCGCAAATGACAAGCTTTAGCAAATTCATCTTTTCCGGTTCCCGTTTCTCCAATAAGCAGCAACGGGGCATCAAGCATTGCCATTTTACGTGCCTGCTCAACGACATGAACCATTTTAGGACTGACGGCAATAATTTGCTCGAAAGCACGATCATCATTCACCGTTAATCGTTTAAGCGATGATTCAATATTTTTTTCTGAATGACGTGATTCAGCACGCAACATAATTACAGCGCCTACACACCTGACGACCTGATTTTCATCTGTTAACTGCATAGGAACAATATCCATCTCATAGTCCTGCCCTTTGATGGATAAATGTGCCGAATGAGGTTGGTGGTGCTCACTTTCGAGCCAGCGGAGGAAATTGTAATTGTTAATCAGATGACTGATGTTTTTTTGGCTTATCTTTTCTTTACCGAGGCCAAATAGTACCAATGAAGCGGGGTTAGCCAGCTCGATGTTTCCTTTCATATCAATAGAAAAGATAGGTTCAGGAACCGATTCCAACAATGTCCACATCGCCCTATGCTCTTTTTCTGACGGCATAAAGGCGACCGTCCGAACATCAATCACTCCGCTGATGCGGCGAATTTCCGCCATCAATAAGCGAAAGGTGTTGAAATCAATCTGAGTAAAATTAAGGTAAATACGACGAGCAGGAGAAATCTCAATTCCTTTCAGGTCAATATTTCTTAAAACCAGTAAATCAAGTAACTCACGAGTTAACCCAATTCGATCCTGACAAGTAACTTCTAATCGCATTATTTTGACCTTATTTACACGATGTGCATAACCTTCTGAAATGTTACCCGTTACTGTGCAATAGATGAAGCCCTTGTCAGCAAAAGTTTACGATAAAATAAGTTGTCAATCTGGAATGACAGTAGCCACTGTTTGGCTACTGTATTTTGGTGACTGTATTGTTCTCGGTCTTTTTGGTTTTTGTCATCGGTAATGTGCTTTTAAGCTGGGTTAGTAATTGGTGGCGAAAATCCCCCAGTTTCGGCTTGTCGCCATCAATCCACGGCAAAGGACGGCACAGTTCCATTGCTTTAATACCCAGACGTGCAGTAAGCAGCCCCGCGCCAATTCCCTGAGCAGCACGCGCTGAAAGACGGGCGGCAATGTCTTGAGACAACCAGTCCATGCCCACTTCTCTCACTAATTCTGACGCGCCCGCAAAGGCAATATTCAGCAAGACTAACCGGAACAGACGAATGCGGCTAAAATAACCTAATTCGATTCCATATAGTGCCGCTATGCGATTAATCAAACGAATATTTCGCCACGCAATAAAGGCCATATCGACAATAGCCAACGGGCTGACAGCAATCATTAAAGCAGATTCTGCCGCAGAACGACTGATCTCTTTCTTCGCTTGTACATCTAAGACCGGCTGAACCAATTTGCTGTATAACATGACTATTTCACGGTCATTGTGTGTCTCATGTACAGCCGCCTGCCAACGCTGCAATGCCGGGTGCTGTTGCTCAATTCCAGCTTGCTCTGCCAGTTTTTCGCAAAATTGACGCCCTTTACCAATACCATGGCTTTGCAACAGCACCTTCGCAGTATCTCGCTCTTCAGTACGCTGGCGTAAGTGATAGAGACGCCGCCACTCTCTTATCACTGTGCCGATTCCCGCAAAAATAATCAGCCCACCCGCTGCTGCAACACCCAGTGCAATCCAATCATTCTGCTGCCATGATTGATATATCCACTGAATAAACTGTGCAATCACACTGACACCTAACAACAATATTGCGCCGGAAAAAATTTTTCGCCACAAACTCCGTTTTGGTTTCAATGCCTGATTGACAGCACCTTCAAATTCCCCCTCTTGTTCCTCTGCGTCCAGTTCAGGCATAACCGGATAGAATTCCTTTTCCTGCCCATTGAATTCTTTTTTTGATTTCAGCGACGGCTCTGACGATGTTGGTGCAAGATCGTCAAAATCCATTCTCGGTTTCAAAGGCTCGGTCATGTTAATTTATCTCCCAGTAAAAATTCCATTGCGCTATCCATGCGAATATGGGGTAACGGCATATCGATATTGGCTTGTTTCGGCCTGAATGATTCAAAATTGAACCCCTGTTTTTGCCAAAAATCGCTGTTCGGCAAACGCTGTGGCACTTCTCCCGGAAAGAATGTCATTGATTTATCATCTGACAAGCGGTTGCCTTTAATGGCAGGAATTTTTTCACCATCATGAATGACAATACCACTTTCTGTTGCCTGAACGGATGCAAGCCCCACACAATCCATACTGATCCCTTCAAACGCCGCGTCTTGCCAGGCTTCCTGAACCAATTGCTGTAAAAGAGAAACAAGGTTGGCATGTTGATCCGCTGTAATATGATCAGCTTTGCTGGCCGCAAACATCAATTTATCGATACAAGGGGAAAATAAACGACGAAACAATGTTCGTTTACCATAATGGAAACTCTGCATAAGCTGTGTCAATGCAAGCCGCATATCGTTAAAGGCTTGTGGGCCACTGTTCAAAGGCTGTAAACAATCCACCAGAACAATTTGCCGATCAAAACGGAGGAAATGCTCTTTATAGAAACCCTTGACGATATGATCGCAATAATAAGCAAAGCGCTCCCGCAACATTCCAATGTTAGTATGTTTATCCGCCTTGGTTAATTGAGGCTCTCCAATTCTGTCGATATCCGGCCATGGGAAAAATTGCAGCGCTGGCGCTCCCGCTAAATCCCCCGGTAATATAAACCGCCCTGGCTGAATAAAATGCAACCCCTGTTGTTTGCATTGATGCAGATAATCGGTATAAGCCTGAGCGATTCTGGCAAGTAAATTTTCATCAGCAGGCGCCAATGGATCACATTGTTTGCATAATTCCAACCACGGTTTAGCCGAATTCGCTCTTTCCCCTTTGAGCAATCCATTCATATGTCGTGACCACGCCAGATAATTTTGTTCCAGCATGGGTAAATCGAGTAACCACTCTCCCGGATAGTCAACAATTTCCAGGTAAAGGGTGGAGGTTTCCTTTAGATAACGAAAGAGAGAATCTTCAGAGCGATAACGCAAAGCCAAGCGAATTTCGCTCACTCCACGCGTTGGTATTGGCCAATACGGTGGTGTATCTTGCAATGCGGCAATATTTTCATCATAAGCAAAACGGGGAATACCAAAATCTCGCTGTGGTACCCGCTTTACTCCCAGCAAACGCCCATCACGCACAGCAGAAAATAGCGGCAATCTGGCTCCGCTATGCACATGCAGTAACTGGTTTACTAAAGAAGTAATAAAGGCGGTTTTTCCGCTGCGACTTAGTCCTGTTACCGCCAGCCGCAAATGGCGGTCCATTCCACGATTAACAAGCGCTGAAAGTTCATTTTGCAACCGTTTCATGTTTCTCCTAATGGGGAATACCGTGACTCTGTTTCATCCGGTCTGTAACATCGGCACAATTACATTTATTATCAACAGGTTGATATTATTTCGATGTTACTGACCAGATCCCCTATTTTTCTATATAAAATTTTAGGGTATTTAAATTTAGTATTCTAAATTTATAGCCTAACCTTGTTCACGGTCTAAAGTTGGCGAAAACGACTGCGTACACTGTAAGTGTCTGAAGTAATATAACGTTCCATCTGACGCAAACGAGCTTCACTTGCCCTCAGTTGGTAATCTACTTCATCCAACATTTTCTGTGCTGATGGCCCCCTATCTTTTTCCTCCGCCAAATATCCCGCAGGCGCGGGATCCATCACAAAGGTTAAGATAATATAAGCCAATACAGTTATGCCAAATAACCCAAAGAACAGCGACAGTACTGTGATAGTACGGATAAGCGGAACAGGCACGTTAAAATAATCTGCCAGCCCGGCACAAACCCCTTTTACCATCCCCTGATCTGGCAAGCGATAGAGTTTCCGGCGGTATGTATTCGACATTATGACTGTCTCCAGTTTGGATGCTCAGCATCAAGGATATCTTCCAGCGTTTTGATCCGTTCCTGCATACGCCGAGCGTTCTCTGTCAATTGCTCTAAACGCTGAACTTCGTTGCTCCCTAACTGACCTCGATTCTGGTTGCTATAATGCAGCCACAACCAAATGGGTAAAACAAAAAGCACGAAGATGATCAGTGGGATCCCCAGAAATATATAGCCCATTATCTTTCCTTAGTTGTGCATAACATAAGTTGTGCATGACATATGTCATCATTGTGGATCTTTGAGATTCATTTTAGCCTTCAGGGCCGCAAGTTGCGCACTGATTTCATCATCCGCTTTCAATTCTGCAAATTGCTGTTCGAGTGATTTTTGTTTACCCAACCCAACGGATTCCGCTTCGGCTTCCATGTGATCTATCCGGCGCTCAAACTGCTCGAATCGCGCCATTGCCTCGTCTATTTTACCACTATCTAGCTGACGACGTACTTCACGGGAAGATGCCGCAGCCTGATGACGCAAAGTTAATGATTGTTGTCTTGCACGCGCTTCTGTCAATTTATTTTCCAGCTCCGTCACTTCACCCTTAATGCGTTCAAGCGTTTCATCCAAAATCGACAGTTCGTTTGTTAATACTTCAACCAGACTGTTAACTTTCTGTTTTTCAATCAACGCCGCACGAGCCAGATCTTCTTTACCTTTACTCAGCGCCAGTTCAGCTTTTTCCTGCCAACCCTCAATTTGGCTTTCGCCATTGCTAATACGGCGCAAAAGTTGTTTTTTCTCTGCCAGTGTACGCGCTGAGGTTGAACGAATTTCAACCAGCGTGTCTTCCATTTCCTGAATCATCAAGCGGATCATTTTTTGTGGATCTTCCGCTTTATCCAGCAGAGAAGAAATGTTGGCATTAACGATATCAGCAAAGCGAGAAAAAATACCCATAGTCATAAACCTCTTTCATTAGAATGTATGTTATGCCTGTGTACTGTTAAAGCGGGTAATAAGATACACGGTAAGGCATTTATTTAATTACTTGAATACAAATCACTTAAATACAAATGACTTAAATATAAATACAAGATACATGCCAACTTTTATATCTTTATTATCTTATTGAAATAAATAAAATAATTTTCCTTTGACTTTTTATTGCCATAATTTAATGTGGTTAAATTGACTAATTAGTGGCGAAAAATACCATGTCCCAGTTTATTGATAACCTATTAGGTGAAGCAAACTGTTTTATTGAAATTTTGGAACAAGTCTCTGCACTGGCAAAGTTGAATAAGCCTGTTTTGGTTCTCGGCGAACGGGGAACAGGTAAGGAGTTAATCGCCCGTCGTTTGCATTATCTTTCTCCGCGTTGGCAAGGCCCCTTCATTTCTTTGAACTGTGCTGCGCTCAATGAAAACTTGCTTGATTCTGAGCTCTTCGGTCATGAAGCCGGCGCATTCACAGGCGCTCATGCAAAACATCAGGGGCGCTTTGAACGGGCAGATGGTGGAACGTTGTTTCTTGACGAACTGGCTACCGCCCCGATGCAGGTACAGGAAAAATTGCTGCGCGTCATTGAATATGGTCATTTGGAACGCGTAGGTGGCAATAAGTCCTTACAAGTCGATGTACGTCTGATCTGTGCAACCAATGAAGATTTGCCTGCTATGGCTGCCTGCGGGAAGTTCAGGGCTGATTTACTTGACAGGCTTGCATTCGATGTGGTTCAAATTCCGCCACTACGTCAACGACAACAGGATATTATGTTACTGGCACAGAATTTTGCGATTCAGATGTGTCGCGAATTAAAGCTGACCTTTTTCCCCGGATTTACTGACAAAGCCAAACAGCAGCTACTTTCTTATCATTGGCCCGGCAATGTCCGAGAATTAAAGAACGTCATAGAACGCTCCATTTATCGACACGGCGATAATCAGAATGAATTAAACACTATCATTATCAATCCATTTTCATCATCACAAGGGCTTGTTGAACAACCTGTTAATTCGCGATCTATTGATAGTCAGCCGACCGATTACACCCTTCCCCAATTACCCCTTGATTTAAGGCAATGGCAAAATGATAGTGAAAGGATTTTGATCATACAGGCATTGGTAAAAAGTCAATTCAATCAGAAAAAAGCGGCTGATAAGCTCAACCTGACTTATCACCAGCTACGTGGATTAATCAAAAAACACGATATTGATATTCATACCAGTGAATAAATGAAAATCAGTGGGAATAAGGTAGCCAATCGATTTCAGATCTTGGTAAACATTCTGGTAAACCATAGTGGTAATCTGACGATGAATAATAAGATAAAAAAATAGCCGGCACCCGAGCCGGCTAATAAAATACTGGAAGCAATGTGAGCAATGTCGTGCTGTTCCTGAAGATTACATCCTGCGTATTGCAAAGATGTTTTCCCGAAAGCACGATACGAATGATAATACGTCTCAATTCTATTTGTAAAGCACTTTATTGAGAACTTTTCTCATTGACGTGATCTGATCGTTGTTTTTGAGCAAAAAGCGTTAATTAAGTTACAATGGCCGAACTCTTTTCTATGAATGACGTTTTATATGCGCTATTTGATTTACTGGATTATATTATTGCTTGCTGCCCCTGCCCTTGCAGCCGAGAACGCTATTCCAGAATCCATGAAAACTATACCTGTGCAAACTACACCTATACAAACTACACCTGTGCAAACTACACCGGTGCAAACCATTCCAGAATCGATTTCGGGCCCTATTCCAACATCGATTAAATCATTCCCTAACTCCACGCCCAGCAACACCCCAGAAAATTTGTCTTACATTTCAAGCAAATTAAGACAGAATGGTTTTATCTATTGTGTTAATGGCAACCTGAATACATTTAATCCACAGTTGAGCATCAGCGGCTTGACTGTGGATACGCTTGCAGCACAAATCTACAATCGCCTGCTGGGCGTTGATCCCCTTACCTATCGTTTAATTCCTGAGCTGGCTTCCGACTGGGAAGTGAGAGACAATGGTGCAACTTATCGCTTTCACCTGCGCCATAATGTTGCTTTCCAAACAACGGATTGGTTTACACCAACTCGCACGATGAATGCTGATGATGTGGTGTTCAGCTTCCGCCGCGTCTTCGATGAAACACATTATTATCATAATGTTAATGGTGGTCACTATCCCTATTTTGACAGCCTGCAATTTGGTGATTCAGTACAGGATATTCGAAAAATCGATAAATATACCGTTGAATTTCGCCTTAAAGCACCTGATGCTTCTTTCATTTGGCATCTGGCAACATACTATGCTCCTATCCTGTCTCAGGAATATGCTCAAAAATTGCAGCAAATAAATCAGCAGAGAGAGATTGACTGGAAACCTGTAGGAACGGGGCCATTCATGCTGGAGGATTATCAGATGGAACAATTTATCCGCCTTGTTCGTCATGATAAATATTGGAGAGGTAAGCCACGCATGGAACAGGTTGTTATAGATACCGGAGCCGGTGGTACAGGCAGAATATCAAAACTGCTCACGGGTGAATGCGATGTACTGGCCTATCCCGATGCCAACCAGTGGAATATTTTGCATGATGATCCAAACTTGCGCCAGACATTACGTTCAGGCATGAACATCGCCTATCTTGCATTTAATACCAGCAACCCACCGTTGGATAAATTGGAGGTTCGCCAGGCGATTGCTTATGCCATCAATAACCAACGCCTGATGAAATCTATCTATTACGGTACTGCTGAAACAGCGGCGTCGATCTTACCACGTGCATCTTGGGCGTATGATAATCGTGCCGAAGTTACCGAATATGATCCTGAAAAATCCCGCAAGATGTTAGATGAATTGGGATTACATGGATTGAAGTTAACATTATGGGTGCCAACTGCGTCACAAGCCTATAATCCAAGCCCTCTGAAAATGGCGGAACTTATTCAGGCAGATTTGGCCCAAGTCGGGATTAAAATGTCCATCCGCCCTGTCGAAGGCCGTTACCAAGAAAATCAACTGATGGACAAAACCCATGATATGACATTGGCTGGATGGTCTACGGATAGCAACGATCCCGATAGTTTTTTCCGTCCTTTACTGAGTTGTGCGGCTATCGCCTCCCAAACTAACCTAAGCCGTTGGTGTAATGCTGATTTCGATAATGCACTTCATCAGGCTTTATTAAATCAACAACTTGCTTCACGCATCAAAAATTATCAAGTTGCACAAGAAATTCTGGCACAGCAATTACCTGTACTGCCACTGGCTTATGCGATGCGTCTGCAAATATTTCGTTATAACATCAAAGGCTTGGTGCTAAGCCCGTTTGGCAATAGCCCCTTTGGCAGTGTATACCGAGAACAAATAATCACCACGACTGATGAAAATAAAGAGGAAAGCAAATGATTATTTATATCTTACGTCGTTTGCTGCTTCTGGTTGTGACGTTGTTTTTTCTTTCATTAATCAGTTTCAGCCTGATGTATTTCACACCGCACGGCCCTTTGAGCGGTGCATCACTGACAGATGCTTTCATTCACTATTTCAGTGGATTGCTCCAATGGAATTTTGGTATTTCCAGCATTAACGGGGAACGAATTATTGAACAATTGTATGATGTTCTCCCCGCAACAATGGAACTTTGTATTCTTGCTTTTTCCATGGCTCTGTTAGTCGGTATCCCTCTGGGGATTATCGCCGGTGTCTGGCGCAATAAAAAAGTCGATGTCATTATCAGCACATTTGCTCTCTGTGGTTTTTCCATCCCGGTTTTCTGGTTAGCGCTTTTGCTGACGCTGCTCTTTTCACTTTACTTAGGGTGGCTGCCCGTTTCAGGGCGATTTGATTTGCTCTATCGGATGGAGCCCGTGACTGGTTCTGCATTGATTGATGCCTGGTTGTCGGAATCACCACATCGTAATGAGATGATCATGAGTGTTATTCTGCACATGATTCTGCCTGTCATCACGCTGGCTGTTGCTCCCACAACGGAAGTCATTCGTTTGATGCGTAATAGCACTGAGGAAATATCAACCGCAAACTATATTAAATCAGCAGCAACGCGTGGCTTATCACGGTTGACAATTATTCGCCGTCACCTGCTGCATAACGCTTTACCGCCTATTATTCCCAAACTGGGATTGCAATTTTCAACCATGCTCACATTAGCGATGGTGACAGAACAGGTATTTAACTGGCCTGGTTTAGGACGCTGGCTTATCAGTGCTATTCGCCAACAGGATTATTCAGTCATTTCAGCAGGAGTTATGGTGATAGGCACGTTAGTTATTTCAGTTAATGTGTTGACTGATATCATCGGAGCGGTGGCTAATCCTCTGAAGAATAAGGAATGGTATGCCCTTAGATAATTTTTACCAAGAAAAGAAAATGCCGTCGCCGTTGAAAGTTATTGGGCGGTTTTTCTATGCTGACATATTAGCGATGACGGGTTTCTATGGGGTACTGGTTTTAATTGCATTGAGTTTGTTGGGAAACCATCTCGCCCCCTATCGGCTTGATCAGCAATTTCTGGATCAACTGATGCCACCTTCATGGTCGCATCACGGTAATGTCGCCTTTTTTCTCGGAACCGATGATCTTGGTCGTGATATTTTCAGCCGCCTGCTGATTGGTACATCTTCCACATTCGGATCTGCACTGGTTGTAACCGCGGCAGCAGCCATTGTGGGACTAATCATCGGCAGCCTCGCAGGGATGACCCATGGGTTTAAGTCTGCGGTCCTGAACCATATCCTTGATACCTTACTCTCTATTCCTTCTTTATTGCTGGCGATTATTGTCGTTGCTTTCGTTGGAGCCAGTCTGCATCATGCCATGATAGCTGTCTGGCTGGCATTACTGCCAAGAATAGTGCGCACTATTTATACGGCTGTACATGACGAATTGGATAAGGAATATATTATCGCAGCACGTTTGGATGGCGCATCAAATTACCATATTCTACGCTATGCCGTTTTTCCCAATATCACTGCGGTAATCGTCACTGAGCTAACGCGCACACTTTCCATCGCCATCCTTGATATTGCAGCCTTGGGCTTCCTCGATCTTGGAGCACGGCTGCCATCACCTGAATGGGGTGCGATGCTGGGAGATTCATTGGAATTGATCTATGCTGCGCCATGGACTGTGATGTTGCCGGGAGGCGCAATTATGCTCAGCGTTCTATTCGTTAACCTACTGGGTGACGGACTCCACCGCGCCATTAACGCAGGAGTCGAATAATGCCATTGCTTGATATTCGAAACCTCACCATTGAGTTTATGACAGCAGAAGGTCCCGTCAAAGCGGTTGACCGCATGAGTATTTCACTGACAGAAGGTGAAATTCTCGGTTTGGCGGGCGAATCAGGATCAGGGAAGAGTTTGATTGCCAAAGCGATATGTGGCGTCACAAAAGATAATCTTAAAGTCACCGCTGATCGTTTTCGTTTCAATGATATTGACTTATTGCGCCTGACACCACGGCAACGCCGTAAAGTGATTGGTCACAATATCTCAATGATTTTTCAAGAACCGCAATCCTGTCTCGATCCATCAGAAAATGTGGGTAAGCAGCTTATTCAAGCTATTCCCGGATGGACGTTTAAAGGCCGTTGGTGGCAGAGATTTAATTGGAGAAAACGCCGTGCAATTGAACTGCTGCATCGTGTTGGTATCAAAGACCACTATGACATCATGCACAGTTATCCTTATGAATTAACGGAAGGTGAATGCCAAAAAGTGATGATTGCCATTGCTCTTGCCAATCAACCACGCTTGCTGATTGCAGATGAGCCAACCAATGCAATGGAACCAACCACACAGGCTCAGATATTCCGTTTGCTGTCGAGCTTAAATCAGAATAACAACATGACAATTCTGTTGATCAGCCATGATCTGCAAATGATGAGCAAACTGGTGAAACGCATCAATGTACTTTATTGCGGTCAAACAGTAGAAAGTGCTACGCCGGATGAGTTGCTGATAAGACCTTATCATCCCTATACACAAGCGCTGATCCGTTCAATTCCTGATTTTGGCAGCCCACTGCCGCATAAGAGCCGGTTGAATACATTACCCGGAGCTATCCCGTCACTGGAGCATCTGCCGATAGGATGCCGTTTGGGGCCACGTTGCCCCTATGCACAGAAAACCTGTATAGCGACCCCTCGGTTACGGGTGATTAAGAATCACGCATTCGCCTGCCATTTCCCTTTGAATATGGAAGAATCGTAAGTGGTTGACACATTATTGGAAGTCAAAAACCTGACTAAAACATTCCGTTATCGCACCGGGCTATTTCGCCGTCATCATCTTGACGCGGTAAAACCCGTGAGCTTTACTTTGCAATCTAAAAAAACACTGGCCATTATTGGTGCAAATGGCTCTGGCAAATCTACTTTGGCGAGGATGTTATCAGGGGTTATTGAACCGACTTCGGGTGAAATTCTGATTAACAACCATAAGCTGGCTTATGGTGATTACAGTTACCGTAGCCAGCGCATCCGCATGATTTTTCAGGATCCCAGCACTTCATTGAATCCCCGCCAGCGCATCGGCCAGATTTTGGATATGCCATTAATCCTGAATACTGAGTTATCCCCTTCCGAACGGGAGAAACGGATCAATCAGACATTGCGCCAAGTGGGTTTATTACCAGACCACGCCAATTATTATCCACATATGCTGGCATCAGGGCAGAAACAGCGTGTAGCTCTGGCCCGGGCTTTGATATTGCAGCCACAAATTATTGTCGCAGACGAAGCATTAGCTTCTCTTGATATGTCGATGCGCTCTCAAATCATTAACCTGATGCTGGAATTACAAGAGAAACACGGTATTTCTTATATCTATGTCACTCAACATCTCGGTATGATGAAACATATCAGTGATCAAGTACTGGTAATGCACCAAGGCGAAGTTGTAGAGCGTGGCAATACAGCGGAGGTACTGGCTTCTCCACTGCATGATATTACACGCAAATTGATAGCCAGCCATTTTGGTGAAGCCTTGTCTGCTGAAGCATGGCGTCAGGATCTCACCTAATATTTTCATTGGGTGCATTTTATTCACTGATCGGAACAGCGTGGGAAACTCACCACATTTTTCTCCGGCGTGATAGAATTGTCCCCGTTTATTAACAATAAACACTATGGTCATGTTGGGTATATCATTTTGTTACTCATGACTATTAGTGTTTGATCACAAAGAACTATTTTGATCACAAAGAACAATAAGGATACTGCTATGGGTTTCATGACCGGCAAGCGCATTCTCATTACTGGCGTCGCCAGCAAACTGTCTATCGCTTATGGGATTGCTAAGGCAATGCACGAACAAGGTGCAGAGCTGGCTTTTACCTACCAAAATGACAAGTTGAAACCTCGTGTCGAAGAATTCGCTGCATCACTGAATTCTAATATCGTTCTGCCGTGTGACGTGGCTGAAGACGAAAGTATCGATACATTGTTTGCCGAATTAGGCAAAGTATGGCCTAAATTCGACGGATTCGTTCACTCTATCGGTTATGCTCCGGCTGACCAGCTTGATGGCGATTATGTTAATGCCGTCAGCCGTGAAGGCTTCAAAATTGCACATGACATCAGTGCATACAGCTTCGTTGCAATAGCGAAAGCATGCCGTGAAATGCTGAATCCTAACTCAGCCCTGCTTACCTTGAGCTATCTGGGTGCAGAACGTGCAATTCCTAACTATAACGTAATGGGTCTGGCGAAAGCCTCCCTGGAAGCCAACGTACGTTATATGGCAAATGCAATGGGTGTTGAAGGCATTCGTGTTAACGGCATCTCTGCTGGCCCAATTCGTACACTGGCAGCTTCCGGTATTAAGGATTTCCGTAAAATGCTGGCTCATTGTGAAGCAGTTACACCGATTCGCCGTACTGTAACTACAGAAGATGTTGGTAACGCTGCTGCATTCCTGTGTTCTGATCTGGCTGGTGGTGTGACAGGTGAAATTCTGCACGTTGACGGTGGTTTCAGCATCGCTGCTATGAACGAATTGGAATTGAAATAAGCTCAATAACTGATTGTTTGTATCCTCAATAGATTTCAAGTTGTAATTAACAAGACAGCAATTTGAAAGATGAAAAGGATATTAAATAAGCCCAGCTTGATAATATTGCTGGGTTTATTTCTTTTCCACAGTTTGGGCGAAAATAACATCATTTCTCACCTCGTAATAACCAGCAAAATGTCCGTCCATAATGAGCCCCAATAACTGATGAATTAAATCCTGTCTGTTCTTTATTCCCTATGCAGATGTTATTCCATTATCTTCCCCGGTTTCTGGTGTATATTCATTGACCACATGACCATTGAATACCGCATGGGGAGTTAGTACGTACTGCCGGGAAAATTACTCCTTTGTTGACGCAGCTGTTTGCTATGCAGCTTGGCTTATGAGGTTGTTTTGTCAGTAATACTCGTTGAGAAAACAACCTTTAACCTTTATATTTTTTCTGGGGATTCCTCAACCTTTTTATGGCTCGTTTTCCCAATAATCAACGTCCTCGTTCCGAAAATTTATGGCTCTGAATTTGTTAACTCCATTTATCGTCGATTTGGCTAAATATTTATTTGAATCAGGATATTCACATATTTCAGGACCTTCCATTGTACTTATAGAAATATAACGTAGCATTTCATCAGACGTATTGATAATTTGGTGTGGATATTTATCTCCCGGAGGAATGCAGATAACATCACCCTCTTTGATAGGGATTATGTTATCAGCGATACGGAGTGTTCCAGATCCATTCATAATAATGAACATCTCTTCCTGTGAATGATGGAAATGATACGGTACTGCGCGTTTTCCGGGAGGGACGCAGTCAACAGAAGCACCAAGCTTGCAAGCCGGAGTGCCATCGGTCAGAGAGGCTCCACGAGATGCGTAAAATGGAGAACGTTCAAAATTATCCAATTCAACTTCATTTATATTTTTGATTATAAAATTATTCTTTGGCTTCTCGTCTATCACTGTTCTTTCTCTAGGTGATGGAATGTTGTTAGTTGTCTTTAACTATGTTGAAATTCGTACTGCTTCATAAATTTTTTACCTATAAATTAACGAATTAAGTATTATGGACTGAATTTTATTTCATGAAGTACACTTTTTGTTCTAAAAAAGCCAGTAAAACTGGAGTTTGTTTTCTAAGGATATTACCGCCGATTGGGCGGCTGCTCGCCTTCCAGCCATACAGGCCGCAGTTTTAACCGATGCAAAGGTATTATCCCTTACGCATCTGCGTCTTATTGCGGCTTACCACACGTTGCGGCCGGATAGTGTCAACCCGTTCCCTGACTTTCACCTTGCCACTGCCGGGGGGCAATGCCCTATCAATCGTCAGTTCTGCACCGGATTTCGCCAGATTTTCCTGTAATTGATGGTGTTGATGACACCAAATAGCATCAATATCTCTATCACGGGTGGTATCTCTTTCTTCTGAAAATGCTACGGTTCTGGCCTGAAAACGGGCACTTTCTTCGCCACCAGCCCCAAGCTCTAAGCCATAATCCGGCGTTGACGGATGAGAAATAACCACCTGTCCGTCGACCAACCACGCATTAACCGTATTTTCATTCACCTGATAACCTAACTCACGCAATCCTTCCAGCACAACATTGCGGCGTTCAGCTGCGATAATACGTCGTTCTATCCGGATAATCGCGTCGTTAACAAGTACCAGACGGGCTGTTATCTCCGAAAGCGAACCTTGCTGTGCCACACTATCAGCTTCACGAGCAATGGTTATTGATTCTTCATCGTCCAGACTTTCCAACTCAGCGATTGCCACAGCCAGCTGGGTACGACGATCCTGTAGATGATGTTCCTGACGAATCTGCGCAGCCAGCTCAAAAATCAGTGAATCTGCTCTTAATTGTCTTTGTACTTCATCTTTCAGTGATAAAATGGTTTGATACTGCGCCTGATATGGCATGAGATCCAGTTGATTATCAAGAATGCCCAGTTTGATTATCATGGCTTCTATCTGACCGAACTGAACGACTATTTTCGGAAGTGGTGTCATTGGTGCCTGCCAGTCACGCTGTAGATCTGCACCTTGTTCAGTCAGCAGTGAGGATAATAATGCCGATTGATCTTCTGTCAGACCCGATTGCTCTTTGGCAGCCAGTTCTAACGCTCGATAAAGTAAAGCACTTTGTGGATCAGTGTCATTCTGTAATGACTGAACTGATGCGGTATTCAACGGATGATTAGTCGTCAGCTTATCTTTAAGAAGCCCGGCTAAGAGTGTCAAATTTTTGCTGCGATGATGGCGTTTTCGTGCTTCTTCGGCTTGTTCTTCCAGCAATTCCGCCTGAAGTAGTGGTATCTCATTCTGAATATCCTGCGTAAATTTCTCAATATGGCGTTGCAAGGTATCCATTTCATTCGGTGACATAGAAATGGCTCCCTGCTCCATACGAATATTTAATGCCTGAAGCTGCTGTGAGAACAATTGATTCCGTGTTTCATCTACATCGGAAAGCTTCTGACTAATATGCTGCCAGCGTTGATAAAATTGCTTTAATCTGGCATGTGCACGTCGACATGCAATAAAATATTGTTTTCTGATTTTGATCGTGTGTAGGGATGAACTCATAACAATACCTATGTACCTTATAGATTATGCGTTGAGAAGGCCTGTGTAATCGCTACAATCAGTTTCTGCTGCGCGATGTCCGGCTGATGAAACCATTCCACGACAGAAATCCGGTAACGGACCGGAACCACGTGCTTTAACACGGATGCCCGCCATATTTCCCGCGCTCTTGCCTGTTGTAGTAACGGATGGTACGGCATATCGCATTCCAACCCGATGATATATTGACCACTGAGTTTATCTTCAATAATGCAATCAAAATAGAAAATCCCGGCCTGCTGCACTTTAGCTATCTGCCATCCTTGTTGTTGCACGAATTTCACCACGGATTGCACAAAACCATCATTAGTTTGGTTGTTATCACTCAAGCCGGTATCTGTACGGCACATTTTATTGAGTAATGCCTGATTATGTTCGCTTTGTCCGATAGCCAGGTTACGGGCAAGCATCAGATACCCTTGTAAGAAATCACGGGGAATTTCAGGTTTGCGATAAGTTGCAAGCAAGTCAGATATTTCATCCAACGGCATGGATGAAAAGATAACCACCTGTTTTCTAGCACGAGTAATTGCCACATTGAGCCTGCGCTCTCCGCCTGTCTGTCCTAACACACCAAAATTACGCCGAAAAGTACCTTGCTTGTTACGTCCGAACGTTGTGGAAAATAAAATCACATCCCGTTCATCACCCTGTACGTTCTCAACGTTTTTCACAAACAACGACATATCCTCACCCTGTTCCCGCCGATGTATTTCCTGCATATAAGCCTGACAAAAATCCGTATCTGTTTCAGTACGCTCGATCAGGAAGTGGTGGATTAACTGTGCTTGTTTCTGGTTAAAGGTGACAATACCGACAGACGGACGGTTTTCAAACGGAGCCTGCCATATTTCAGCCAGACGTGTCACAATGGCTTCCGCTTCGTCGGGGTTAGTCTGATTGCTGTACGTTCCGTTGATCATCTCCAGTGACAGCGGTTTTATCTTATTGAGCACTTTTTCTGAGTGCTGTGCTGGGATATTCAGGCGTTTTTCGTAAAACGCATGGTTTGAAAAATTAATCAAATCACGGTAAGCAGAACGATAGTGAATATCGAGCGTATAAACCGGTAATACTGTCCGTGCCAGATGCAGCAAGTCAGGACACTCACCGATTTGGCGATAATCCCACTCATTTTGCCATTCTTCCTGTTGCCGTTCCGGTGAGTCATTTTCTTCGTCGTCATCCTCATTGTTGACCGAACCGGCAAAGAAACTGGAAGGCGGCATCTGCTTCTCATCACCGCTGACAATCATTTGCTTACCGCGATATAGCGTCGGTAAAGCATACTCGACCGGCATCTGAGAAGCTTCATCATAAATGACTGTATCAAAAAAACCGGGTTTGAGTGGTAAAACCTGACTGGCAACATCCGGTGTCATCAGCCATACCGGACGCAGACGCATCAAACCGAATGATTCCCCCTCTTCGATAAATTCCCGTAACCTTCTGGCTCGTTTCCCTGTTAAACGGGTAATCTCTTCCCACACCCTCTGTGGGCTGATTTGGCGGTATTCTACCCCCTTCTTGAATGCTTCACGGTTCAGTGTCTGTAAATCTGCCAGTGTGCTTTCCAGTTGTTGAATATTGTAATCCAGTGTGTCCTGCTTAGTGGTTAACGCAGGATCCCGACTCTCAAACAACGCTTTCAAAGCCAGGTAATAATAATGTTTCAGTGTCTTCTCAATGAGTTGACGTAATGCAGTATCGTTTAACCGAAAAAACTCGTCGGCATAAGGGCGCAATAATGCCAAAATCTCCCGATGAGTCTCACCGAAATCGACGGAAAGTGCACTAAACTGGAGATAAGGTTTTAATGTTGGTAATGCTGCCTTTATTACTGTCAGATCACGATTAAGAGACGCCTGACGTTTAATCGCTCCGGCAAAACGTTGTTGTGTCTGAGTGGTCAGATACGGAGTCAACATACTGAGAGCGTTACAGCTATTGTCTTGTGCCTGAGCCCGTGTTATCGCGGCCTCAATTTCAAGCCGTTGCTGTGAAAAACCAGCCTGCTGATGGTCACGTATGGCACTGAATAAATGAGCCGGCTGAGGATAATCAACCACAAGCTGTGCCAGATCGGCAATCCGACGAAGGTGGTCTGTTGTATTTTCCAACGCCTGAAATAATAAAAAAATATCAGAGTCAGAAAGTGTATCTAATTCAAGTTGTTGATGTAACTGATTCAGTTCAGTACGGATAAGGCGTACAGTCTGTTCAGTACTGATTGAATGAGAAAATGCGGTGTACTGTGCCGGATTATTGCTGATGCCATGAGCGGTAGTAAACGCGTTAAGTTTGCGTTGACGGGCATAATAAAACGGATTCAGATAAAACCAGAACGACGTACGTTGTTTCTCTTTTAATGCCTGTGACAGTTGTGCCAATTCCGGATTTTCACAATCTGCCAGAAGATGAAATAAGCGCGGATCACACAGCGAGGTATCTACCTGCTGTAATTGCATAGTCAACGCTTCCAGTTGGCTGATAACCTGCTGACCACGCGGTTGTTGCCCTTTTTCATTGCAGAACAATGGCAACCAACGGGCAAATTGCTGCCATGTCAACGAAGATAATAAAGCAAATACCGTTTTGCAGGTTGCCAAAGCAGCCTGATGGTGAGTCAGTGTTTCAATGGTGATTTGTGTATAAGGAAGCGTCAGGGTTTGTTCCCGTGCTGTCTCAGCCTGCATAAATCCGGCAAAATCTTTGTTAAACTGCTGACAGCTGTCGTCAGCCGCAGAGAAAGAGCGCAATTGTGAGAGCGGACTATCCTCATAATCGGCAGCCAGCCATAGAGGGGCGACTTGCACGATATCATCAATGATTCTGACTGTTTCAGCCGTGTCCAGTGAACAGAACAACGACTGTAATTGTGGTAAATCGAGCCCGACTTCTGCCTTATCACGCAGTGCAATCAGGGAGGACATTAGTTGACGATAAGAGAGCCCTGCCGTTTCATGATACTGATATAATCCGTTGTAATAGTTATCCAACTGCGTTTCATATTTGTCCATACATTGAGCAGCAATACAGCGCTTACTTACCCAGTTTGTCGTCTGATCACCCGTTTTCTCGTGAATAAACAGATCATCAATCTGTGAGCGTACCGACTGAATAATATCACGCCCTTTCTGCGCCTGATGTACAAGCACAATACGATTCATCAGGCCACAAGCTATCAGGCGCTTATACACCACTTCCAGTGCCGCTGGTTTCTGGCAAATCACCAGTGCTGTTTTCTGTTGTCCGATAGTATCCGCAATCAGATTAACAATAGTCTGGCTTTTGCCGGTTCCCGGCGGTCCTTCAATTAACAATCCCCGGTTTTGCCGTGCCGCCGCCACGACTGTTTCCTGAGAAGGATCCGTCGCACTGACAAAATAACGTTCTTCTGCTTTCAACGGACGAGGTTCTGACGTTTCGTGCCCTGCTAGCCCTAATGCTTTTTCCAGTGCGGTATTTTCAATCGGCAAACCGGCAATTTGTTGCAGATCTTCGCCGATAGCCTGTCCGATAAATGAAGTGTGAAAAAGTACGGCTGAGCAACACAACGATGCACTGTTTTCTCCGATTTCTGGATCTGAAGGTAATGTAGATAAATGACTGACTGTCACTGGCATGATGGCAGAGAGCTTCTCCATCACACCATCAACCGTCAGTCCGGCATGCCCGAGAAGTTGTTCCAAAATTGCCTGCCACTCTTTTACTGGCGGAATACCATTCAGGCTGGCCAACGCCGGATTGAGTCTCACCGCCCCTCGCTCACTATCAAACTGCAAACGGGCAACACCCCGCAATCCGGCATTCATGACCAGATTAACCGGCCAGAGAAACAGTGGTGCGATACGAGGTTTCATCTGTGAAGGCTGGGTATGAATGAGCAGGAACGGAAATCCCAGATACATTCCATTTATACCGGTATCGCGCTGGTATAATTCGGTTTTCACCTGTAATACCCGCAGCCTGTCATTGACTTTGGGCATTTGCAATAAAGTCTGGCTATCGATTGCAATAGCATTTTTCGACCGATTAATTAAATACTGTAATAGATCCTGCGCACTTTTCCGAACACTATTCAGTTCAGTCAGATCAACCCGGCCTGCCGATGGGGTCAGACGCATACGAACTAAAGAGCCCCGCTGCGTATTTGCGGTGATTTTCCGGGTAAAAAACTGCATGACTTGGTGAACATAGCGCTGCTTTTCCGGTACGACCCATCGTTCTGCAGCAATCGTCAGCATCACAATGACCTGTTCAAGCGGCAGACGCCGTGTTAGTAAAAATTGTTCTGTCCATTCATCAATATCTGCGATTCCACACCGACAAAAATCACCGATCCGCTCTCTTAACTGCTGATACAGTGTAAGACGGGGTAACTGCAATAACGCTTCTGCCTGCGTGCGCTCAAATGTGCTGATACGATAGCGTTTCGCCAGATTAACGGCCCGATCCAGTAATGTCTGGTGTGCAATAAACTGTCCGATATCGGCACTCAGCAATAAGATAAGGTCTTCATCCTGTAGATTCTGTCTGTCAATCAGTGTCCGTAAGCCATCGTGATGTGTATCAGGAAACAACTGATGATGCGCCTGCCAGCGCGCAATAAACTGACTATGAGAGGTAATCAGCAGATAAATTCTCAGTATATTTTCATTCAGGGTGATTTCCAGCGCTTCCGCCCGTCTGCGGATCTGCTGCTGACGATAATAAAGTTGCACCAGCCAGTGCTTAGAGTCGATTTGCCGTAACAGTTGTGCCAGCGGATCATTAATCAAACTGTAACTGATATCCGTATGTTCTAATAACCAGGAAGGTGTGATGATCTCACCGCGATAAATAAACGGCATATCCGGGTTCAACACCTTTAAGGTCAGCATCAGGCGCAGATTGTCATCAATCTCCGGCATATCGGTAAAAAGACGCAATTGCGGGTGGATTGATTCATAGTGGCTCATTCCGGCAAGCCATGAGAAAAGCTCTCCACGCAATAATAAGGACAAAGCGTCATCCCATTGAGCTGCTTCTGCGGCTTTCAGAGCGAATTGTGTTGATTGGCTATATGTCTGCCCGGCAAGAGTAATCTGTCGCTCATGCCGTGGCTGCGGCTGATTTTCCTCAACCGGCGCAGCTATTGCACGTCCGTCCAGCCATGCTGATACCTCCGGCCACTGCCAACGCTGTGTGCGGTCGCGGGTTAATAATCCGCGCAGCAGGATGCGGATATTTTCATCCAAATCATCCGGAATGGTGACACCGTGAGCCATCACCTGAATCAAAAACGCATTGCTGTGAACCTGCTCAAAACAGCGCCCCTGGGTGAGCTGTTCCAGCAGAATAATGCCCAGACTCCACCAGTCAGAAGCGGCGGACACGCCTCCAGCTAAGGTTTCCGGTGCGCTGTAGCGGCTGATATCCAGCGGTGAGACGATATCAAGGTCGAATTCCGACAGACAGGCAGAACCAAACTCAATGATCACCATATCCAGTGGCGAGCGCTGACGGATCATAATATGAGAAGGTCTCAGATCGCGGTGGCGTAAACCATGCTCTGCAAAGGCGGCCAATGCCTGCCCCATTTCCCGGATAAGCTGTGGAATTTCTTCCGGTTGCCAATAGTCGCCTTGGGAAATAAATACCTCTAATGAACCTCCGGGAATAAGTTCTGTCACATGCCACGGCCGGCCATGTTGACGACCAATGTCCAGCAACTCCGGTACGTGACTTTTCAGCAAAAGCCGAAGCACATCATAGACCGACGGATCGGATTCTTCACCCAACTGATAAAGCGTTAAAATTCCTTGCCGATCCGTTTCCCGATGAGTCACATTGTAACGCTCACGCGGACTATCACTGCTATTGATCCGTTCACCCAGCAGCCAGTGTCCGATAAATGTCGATTCTATCGGTGCTGGTTCTTCTGATGAAAATGTTATGTCCTGATCAACTGGGTTTTCCGCAGAAAATCCGGCGATATCCTCACCACATTGCAGACAAATCAGATCACCGTCTTCCATCGGGTGACCGTTCACACAAACATAAGTATGTTCCTGCAGTACTGCATCGGCGGATCCTGTCGTTGGTGTACTGTCCGGCAATTGCGGACGCCAGCCTGATTCATGGAGAGGTTCAGCAGATAAATCCCATCCGCACGGCTGTGTGCTGATATGACCTTCACAGAAAATTTCGGTCAGTGGCCGCTCTGTCTGACAATGGGGGCAAAAACGCATCATAACCATTACGTACCTGTTATTATTCTATTTTTTAATCTGTGTTACCTGATGATCCCCTTGCATAAGCAGATCTCTGAACCGCTCCATATCGCCCTTTCCCGGAATACCGGCAATAAACACCCTGCCCTGTGCATCCAAAGCGAGATCCAGAACCTTATCCGTTTCGTTCAACGGCAGATGATAAGTGTGATAACGCTGCCTGCCCAACGGAGTCAAAAGATGAAGTTCCTGATTGTCGCTGCCACGCAAACGTAAATTCTGTGTCGCTTCTTGCTGATACGGACCGGATACCAACGCATCAATCAAACTTTCCATTGCCTGTAACCTTATTTTTAACGCGCTGTATTCGTACCCACTGAAAACTAGAATATCGCCGGAAAAATGATCACGTAACATTTTTAACAAGGTATAAAGTGCGTCCGGCTGGTCAAAAGGCTCACCACCGGAAATGGTGATACCTTCTGCCTCTGCCAGCCAAGGTGTAAGCTGTGTTATCAGGGTACTGACGGCAATGCGTTGTTGTGTCGGTCGCCATGTGTCAGGAGACATACATCCCTTACAACGAATACTGCATCCTTGTGTCCAAATCCCGATACGTTTTCCCGGCCCCAGAGAGGTTACGGGAAAATGCAGACGCGACAGACTGATCTCCATCAGATTGACTCCATGATCCGCGTCAGTTGCACCGCTGTCATTTCGCCTGTTTCACCGTATGAGATATGGGTGATACAAAAAGCGTCGTTTGGCAAGGCATTTTGATCAAAGATAGCCCGTGATAACGGGTTGATAAGATGAATTTCGAGCTGATTACGGATACCTCGTCCACCGTTGGATAAGTCCGCAAGACAGCGGGATTTTAAGGTTACCATTGCCTTATCTGCTATCGTGACGGTTATTGCCTGTTTTTCCAGCCCGCGCAGAATATTATCCACCATTTGACTGAAAATCTGCTCTGCCACTTCCGGCCGGATAAAATCAAATACAATGATATTTTCGCCGATACGATTGAATAATTCCGGGCGGTTCAATATCAGTTTGAAATAGTGCTCAATTTCCCGTTTCACATTCTGTTGTACGGTTTCAAACGATTCATCCGGTGTTATGTTAGCGACCCGCTCTCCTTCATTATTCAGTCGATAAATGCCGAGGTTCGAGGTAAAAATAATCAACGATTCTGAAAAATAGACACGATCACCGCGACCGGACGTCAACACACCATCATCAATAATCTGCAAAAACTTATCCATCAGTTGCGGATGGGCTTTTTCAATTTCATCAAACAACACAACACTGAACGGTTTTTCGCGGATGGCGTTAGTCAGTTCACCTCCTGTGTTATAGCCCACGTAGCCGGGAGGCGCACCGATAAGGCGCTGATCGGCATGTTCGACACTGAATTCCGACATATCAAAACGGATATAAGCACTTTCATCACCAAACAACAACTGAGTAACGGTTTTTGCCAGCTCCGTTTTACCGACACCAGTAGGACCAGCGAGAAACAATACACCACGAGGACGCCCACTTTTATTGCTGCCGACACCAGTTACCGCCCGTTTAATAATATCCAGCAAATGTGTGACAGCGTGATATTGCCCTTTTACACGCCGTTGTATGATGTTATAGGCATTGCGGATTTTATCCTTATCAATCTTTTGCCACGGATCTTCTGTAATACCGACTTTATACCGCCTGACCGCATCACTAATGCGCATGACCGGAACGTTCTCAAGACGGGCAAGCTGTACGATAGCGGTTAAATCAAGCAGTAACAATCCTTCGGTTTCATCAATAAAATCATTCAGTAAAGCAGTATATTCATCATCTGCCACCTGTTCAAAGTCCGGTAGCGAACGCAATAAAGTCGGCGCCAGTGCCCGGCGCATCTGTCCGTCAAGTTTGGCAACCGGAATGTGGCGGATTCGGGGATTATTAATCAGAAACCAGTCCGGTAAATCGGTCTCTTTTTCAACTATCCAAAAAATGGCTGGCGTTGTCCCCCTGCCGGACGAGCTTTTGCCTGATGAGAAAGAATTAAGGCGTGGGTAAACAGATGGTGCTCAATCGCAGAGAGATTTTCACGCTGGGAGATCAGGCAGGAAGCAAAATCCACACATAATGCTATCGGCTCATTCGGGTATTCTACCCATTTTTCCAATACGGTATTTAGCAGATCGATACCACCGGGAATACGATTGACATTCATTGATAGCCCCAACCGTTGTAATAATACTTGCCCTTGTACTTCTGACTGAGACGGATGATTGATTAAGGTAAATCCGGAAAGCGGATTAAACGTCATGATATGCACATAACCCATATCAAATAACGTATTTTGCAGAGCCTGATTCAATACCAGTGGTGTGATAATTTCCGGTGCGATTTCATACGCTTGCAGATCCCTGACGTTACCAGACAGAACGAACTGGCTTTTCAGAGGTAAAAAACGTTGTAAATCCCGTAACCAGCGCGCTTTTTGGAAGGTATTTTCCATGAAATTCCCTCTTTTCGCTCATCATATAAAAATAATGAATCATTTTACCGTATTCAGATAAAAACAAAGCAAGAAAAACACCAGATTCGTGATTCAAACAGGTAAGTATTTAAGAAAGTTATCTTGCCGGACAGTGCTTTTCGGCACATATACCTGTCGTCATGAAGATGCTTGATTTATTATTCAAATCCCATCATGCTGACAACCATGAAAATTCATCTGACACCAACCCAAAAACAATCCCTTGAGTTAATCCATTATTGAGAATACCGTCATTCGTGAATATCCCCGAATTAATGAATCTGGCAATAGTGTGAAGGGGCGACTGCGATTATCCAAAACGGGGGAAGCATTTTTATTCCCGTCTTACCGTCGCCGGAAAGGCGCCAAAGTTAATAATCGAAACAATGGAGCAATGATGCGCAAACTTATCCACGTTGCGTTTAAGGTTCTTAAGACAGAGAAAAGCTTCGATCAAAGCTTACATTGTGTTTGACAGGAAACACAGTATCTGTCTTGAACCGTATTTTTTAAGAAGTCAACTGATGGTAAGACTCATCCCATATTTGGCTATTTCTAACCATTGCGTTAATAATGGTCAGAAGCTCACGCATACAGGCAACCAGAGCCACTTTTTTGGGCTTACCTGTTGCTACCAGACGATTGTAAAAATGCCTGATAACCGCGTTAGACCGAGTTGCCAACTTTTTCCAGCCATTGAAAGATCAACATTCCAGTCACCATTGCGATCACAAATACGAGACCTTTTAACGTGCCAGCCCCCAGTAATACCAACCCGGGACCGGGACAGATGCCAGCCAGCCCCCAACCGATACCAAACAATATACCCCCTCCAATAAGGCGCTTATCAATTTGCGTCGCGGTAGGTAAGTGCATTTTTTCCGCATACACCGGGCGGTTTCTTTTTTTCGCCATCCGGAAGGCAAAGAAACCCACGCTAATGGCACCGCCCATAACAAACGCGAGTGAGGGATCCCAAACGCGGGTAATATCCAGAAAGCCGATGACCTTACCCGGATCTGCCATACCGCTGACAATCAATCCAATGCCAAACAGTAACCCTGCCAGTAACGAGAAAACGCTGTTCATTGCTTGCTCCTGTTGGTGACATTAACGCCAAAACCCTATAACCCAGGCAGTGATAAACGCTACAATCATAAAGGTCGCCGTGGCCGCCAGTGAACGTCCCGACAACCTCGACAGTCCACACACGCCATGTCCGCTGGTACAGCCGGAACCATACTGTGTGCCAAGACCGACCAATATCCCCGCGACGATCAGTATCGACCACGATCCAGACAAATCGACGGAAGGCAATGGCGTGACAAGACGATAAAGCGAGGGCGATGCCACTACTCCAAGCAAAAATGCCAGCCGCCAACCTTTATCTAACGTAGATCGTGACAATATGCCGCCGAGTATCCCGCTGACACCCGCTATCCTGCCGCAGAACAGGATCAGCACCCATGCGGCTGCCCCTATAAGGAGCCCCCCAACAAAGCTTTGCAGAGGGGTAAACTGGGCCATATCAATCATCATTGCAGACATCCTCATCAGTGTTAGGACAATAGAGTTCATACAAAGTGGTCAACAATATCAGTACATCTTGAGTGGCAATACGATAGAAAATATGTTTCCCCTCACGACGGGTTTCAACCAAATTTTGTCGACGTAATACCCCAAGTTGTTGTGACAGGGTGGGTTGCGTAATGGCCAATGCCGTCTCCATTTCTCCGACCGAAGCTTCTCCCTGACTGAGATGGCACAAGAGCAGCAGTCGATCTTCATTTGCCAGTGATTTGAGAATGCCTGCCGTTCTGGCTGCGGCGGCACGCATTTGCTGTTGATTGATATTGTTCATTGCGGCTCATACGATAAAGTAGTTTCATTAAGTTTTTTATATAATATAATAATGTATATTGTAGTGCAAGATGAGTACCGTGTGTGATCAGGTAGCCATCGCTGTTTCGTCATTAAACGTTTCTCTCTGGAGTAATCAGAACAGGTGGTAAGGCTATGAAAAAAATGAAAATCGTGATTGTCGGTGGCGTTGCAGGTGGTGCCTCTTCAGCGGTCAGGGCACGTCGTCTGTCAGAAACTGCAGAGATTATCATGCTCGAAAAGGGTAGCTATGTCTCATTTGCCAATTGTGGATTGCCCTATCACATCGGTGGTGACATTCCTAAAAGAGAGTCCTTAGTACTGAAAACACCGGAAGATTTTCAGCAGCGCTTTAAGATTGACGTTCGCCTCCAGCATGAAGTGTTGAACATAAATACTAACGCCAAAACTCTTCAGATAAAAAATGCACTAACGGGCAACATCTACACTGAATCCTGGGATCGTCTGTTACTCAGCACAGGCGCGTCGCCTGTAGTACCACCGATACCTGGGCTGCATCGGCCAGGTGTATTTACGTTGCGATCATTATCGGATATGGACAACATCCTCGCTCATATTGAACACCGCCACCCACAACACGCAACGGTGGTTGGCGGCGGATTTATTGGGCTTGAAGTGATGGAAGCGCTTTCGCATCGTGGTATTGCCGTGACGCTGTTGGAACAGGGTACACAGGTGATGACACCGGTTGATGCAGAGATGGCTGAAGTATTACATCAGGAAATCCGCCAGCATGATGTTGATCTTCGTTTACGGACGGGACTCACGGAGATTGCACAAATAAATGGGGAAGACAAACTTCATATCACTCTGAACAACGGCGAGACACTGAGCACAGACATGATTGTACTGGCGATTGGCGTAAAACCAGAGCTAACCCTGGCCAAAAACACCGGATTAGCCATTGGCCAGAGCGGTGGTATTCAGGTCGACGAGTATATGGAAACCTCCGTGCCGGGTATTTATGCCGTGGGTGATGTGGTGGAAACCACCGAGTGGGTCACCAGCAAGTCAACGCTCATACCACTCGCTGGGCCGGCCAACCGTCAGGGACGTATCGCTGCTGAAAATATGTTAGGCGGAAAACGCCGCTATCCACATAGTCAGGGAACAGCAATCTGCAAGGTATTTGACTACGCAATCGCCAGCGTAGGGTTGAACGAGAAAACCCTGCGGCGCGATAACCTTTGTTATGAAAAAGTCTTTGTCCATGCTGCCGACCACGCGAGCTACTATCCTGGTAGCCAAACTATATCGCTCAAGTTATTATTCGAACCTGTTTCTGGCACTATTCTGGGCGCGCAGGCGGTAGGAAAACGCGGTATTGATAAAGCTATCGATGTTCTGGCCGTCGCACAGCGTGCAGGGTTAAACGTTGACGATCTGGAAAACCTGGAATTCGCCTACGCACCCCCTTTCAACAGTGCCCGCAGCGTTGTCAACCAAATTGGGATGGTGGCTAGCAACGTTCTACATGGTGGTACCCGTATCTGTCACGTAGATGATATCCAGCGGCTGGATCCTGAACGGCAGATTCTGGTGGATGTCAGAACGCTAGAAGAACTCAAAAACTTGGGGGAATTTGGGCTAGGACTGCACATCCCGCTTGATGAATTGCGCCAGCGCATCAATGAGTTGCCAAAAAACAAAGAAATTCTGATCGCCTGTCAGTCAGGATTGCGTGGACATGTTGCCTGGCGAATACTGACTCATCTTGGTTTTCAGGCCCGTAATTTGACCGGGGGTTACAAAACCTGGCTGATGGTTAACGCTTCCCGTTAACTCGTAATCTTCGCACCCGCAGCTTACCGCGTAATCAGGTTTTGCGGGTGCAAATTGGTTTTTGGTTACGTTGATGCAGCAAATGGCTTCTTATCAAAACTACGGGACTACGGGCGCAATATGAGTCATCACGTTTAGCGCGTGAAAAATCCCTTGTGGCGACGACGATGTTTGTCCTCTGCCGGACTGGTTCAGGAAGGGGGAACCAATAACAGGTGTGTTGCTTGCAGAAAGAATGCGATAAAAATGCGATAAAGATGAGCCGCTCATATGTATCTGCGATGCAACTTCAGCTCACATTCTTGAATGAGCACCGGGTTATATCAGTTGATGGGCAAATTGTGAGAGATCCAGTGTATGTCCATTCAGTAAAAAATGCCGATATCAAAGATCGGCATTTTGATGTGAAAGAGAAGATTAGTTTAATGCTTTAACGCTTCAATTTTATCCCGGCTCAATCCGGTACTGGTGACAATAATGTCCAGACTGACACCATGTCGTAATAATGCACGAGCTGTTTCCAACTTACCTTCCTCTCGGCCTTGTTCAATACCTTGTTCAATACCTTGTTCGATACCTTGCTTGATACCCTGCTCGCGTCCTTTTTGTTCAAGCTCTTCTGCAATAGTCATCAACATCGTTTCATGCTCCGGAGATTGTTCAATCAGTTGACGGACAAATTGTGAGAGATCCAGCGTATGTCCATTCAGTAAAATATAGCTTAACACAACATTGCGTTGCTCTACTGTATTATAACCCGCATTCAGTAGTGCCACCAACTGGGGAACCCATTCCAGCATATCCGACAGCAAATACGTTTACATATTAAATTATCAATTAAAAACAAATAATTATTACAAATAAATACCCTATAAAATATACGAATGTACACGCTCATGTACAAACAGAAAACGTACACAATGTAGTACATAGAAATGGATTTTATGCTCGTTAAATAGGTAAAGTTTAGGATCACGGGTAAGGATAAAAAGGAACCACTATCACTATAGGGCAGCAATCTGCCCTTTAACATAAAAGGGCTTTCAAATCCCATTTAACAACATTAATTAGGGTTCTCGGCTCGCAGACGACTTTTTTTTTTGGAATTTTCCAAATAAGTCTCGTAGTCATTATGTTCAATAAAGAAGAGGAGCCTCCGAAACTGGTGACTCCTTAAGCTCAAGGGATCCCTAGAGTTAATTCACTGCCTCCGTTTGAAACGGAAGGATTCCAAAAGGTGGGAAATCCCACCTTTAGCTAACTTGTTGATTTTACTCATTTCCCGCATGGAGCAGGAATTCAATTAAATCAATGGGTTATAAAATATTTATTGTAACTTGCTGATTTTTCTTATTTCTGTCACAAAGACAGAGATTAGGGAAGTCAAGGGTTACAAAGACGGTGAATCACGCATTTAGCATACTAAGTCTTATCAGGCATCTGATAAATTCTATTAATTCCCCACCTGTCATTTTATGTCATCCTGCCAACAAAACATGCAACCTATCAAATAGTAATCAAGCCATACTCTCCAGTATTGATGAACCCATTTTATTGAAGTTCACAGGCGGAGAAGTCTCTTACCGCCTTCATGTTATTTAGCAATTGTATTGTTGATGAAATGAGGGAATAAATTATGCAAGATAAAAAGCCTGATGTATCAGAATTAAATGATGCAGTATTAGTATCAACACAACAACTCATTGATGCTCTTAATGTTATACGAGATTCAATTTTACCTGTTGGCGTTCCTGTACCTTGGCCTACGGAAACACCACCAGAAGGCTGGGTGATATGCAACGGTGAAGCATTTGATAAAGCAAGGTATCCACAACTCGCTCTTGCTTATCCTTCTGGTGTGCTACCTGATTTACGTGGTGAATTTATTCGTGGCTTAGATACGGAAGGTACAATTGATCCTGAGCGTACATTATTATCGTCCCAGACTGATGCTATTCAGAATATTGTAGGAAAATTTGGAAGAACACAACTGTTTCGGGATGCAGTAGACTCTGGTCCATTCAAAGGAACAGATCAGATACTTTCAATAGGGCTTGGGCCATCCCCTAATGAAAATACAGGTTATGGCGCAGTAAATTGGACATTTGATGCATCCCGTGCGGTGCGTACAGCAACAGAAACTCGTCCACGTAACATAGCATTCAATTACATAGTCAGAGCTGCTTAATTCCGAGTAACCATTTAACCCGCAATTTTCTGCGGGTTAATTTTACTCTTCGACCTCCCCCTGCCTCACATTCCACACCGAATCTTCCGGCATCTGGACGCGGACATCTAAGCGAATGCCCGCAGGTAAGTCACACGGCTCATCATCGGTGTAATACGTTTGCTCATCCACAGACTTGAGGCGCCGATTCTGTAGTCTCGCGGGCATATGGGTATTTTGTCGGTGGGTCACTTTGATGTCGATAGCCCCGTCCGGCAAGACTTTATCCTCCACATATGTAGTGATGTGATGGACGGCCCCTTTTTCAGCGGCAAATAGTGCCATCTTTCTTTCCGATGCACTGAATTTTTCGGGAGAGAACCTATCATGAATACGATCAAAGTCGTTGGCATTGACCTCGCCAAAA
>NZ_NKHR01000100.1:0-808 GCF_014467285.1 Xenorhabdus sp. PB62.4
GGCTTCAATGAGCCATTTTGTTTCTTAGGTTATTCATCAGGCCGATTGGCCGTTCATGTCATCAATAATCAGTCTTCGCAAAACCAGATAGGTAACGTGTATTTCACTGTTTAATCATCAAGTTATTGAATCAGCCAGCCTCTATTAGGCCTGATACTCATTTTGCCGAGTAGTGATTGCCCAGGCTATTCTTGCCAGCTTATTAGCCAATGCACAGGCAACCACATTCGAATGTTTCTTGCTCAGTTGTGCCTGAACCCACTCGGCAAGTCTCCCATGCTGATGCTCAAGCCGCATCATAAACACCCGGGCGCATTGAACCAGCAATCGGCGCAAATTTTTGTTGCCGCGTTTGCTGATACCCAGCAGAGTCGGTTTTCCCCCTGTACTGTATTGTCGGGGAACAAGCCCCATCGAAGCAGCAAAATCCCGGCTGCATGAAAATTGTTTTCCGTCACCAAGCTGGGATGAAAGTAGGCTGGCGGTAATGGGTCCTACCCCCGGTATTGTCATCATGCGTTGAGTCGCATCGTCCGCTTTGATGGACTGTTTTAATTCTAATTCCAACGTGGTTATTTGCTCGACAAGATAAAGGTAGTGGGCATGTAATTTCATCAGCAAACGGCTCAGATAATCGGGCACGTCGTATTCTGCCAGAACCAGAGATAACCGTTTAATGACCGCCTCGCCTTTTGGCAGACTGATACCAAACTCCAGCAAAAAGGCGTGCATTTGGTTAGTGGTCTTTACCTTATCTTTGATGAGTGATTCTCTGACACGATGCAGTGCTCTCATCGCCTGTTGCGTC
>NZ_NKHR01000101.1:0-787 GCF_014467285.1 Xenorhabdus sp. PB62.4
CCTTTACCGTGCTTTTTGACGAATTCTGTTCGTTGGCAAAATCGACATTTTACTTCAATCATCGCCATTTAATTTCTCCGAAAAAAGGGGAATTATATACCACCATCAACGGATTGAATACGTGACCAAAACTCTTTACTTACATCATTTAAGTATTCTTCGGCTTCATGAAATTCACTTCTTAACTTAAATTTACTTATAGAGTTTTCAATGAGATCTGACCAAACTAAATACCCATCGGGCAATAACTGATCAAAAGATAAAGCTAGTGCTAATTCAGGATCATAAATTTCTAAATAATGACCAGGTTGATTATTAAGAATTCCTGAAAATAATTTTTCGGATAAAAGAAAATCCATTAGCTCAATGATAAATTCTTTTTTTATATCAGTCATATATCACCTTTATTTATTGAAAATTTTATCCCACAATTAAAAAGCTCTTTGTTTTCCTATCTCAGGATTCATAGCAATATCTTTCGATCTAATCGACATACCATTCATCATTGCTTTTTTCGCTTTATTTTGTATGTCAGAAACTTGTTTTGTTATGACATTAGTAGGCTGGTTTAAATCAATTTTATCCAAGGCTTTTTCAACTGCGGCAGAATACAGTGATGGCTATTCCTACCGGACTAAATAAGTATCCCCCGGCATAGCCCTGTCTCTTGATCACATCTATAGCTCAAGAGACTGTGCAAGCAAGTAACCCTCAAGGATGGTTTGTAATATGAACCATCCTTCCCATAGTCTTTCCCATCCTACTCGACCATTACGTTTTGAATCGT
>NZ_NKHR01000102.1:0-787 GCF_014467285.1 Xenorhabdus sp. PB62.4
CTGTCTCTTGATCACATCTATAGCTCAAGAGACTGTGCAAGCAAGTAACCCTCAAGGATGGTTTGTAATATGAACCATCCTTCCCATAGTCTTTCCCATCCTACTCGACCATTACGTTTTGAATCGTACCAACCCGCAAGCTTTCCGAGGTTAATATAGGCCCAGTAGAGGCTTGGGGCTTTCTTCGGTGGCTTCGATTTATTTTGCTTTGACCACAGTAAGTTCCACGCTAGCGGACTCAGGATCATTTCACAGCTCTGCTTTTCTGCTTCCTCTTTATTGAGCCCCAGGTAACGCAATTGATGAAGACGGACTGCAATGAACGCGAGTATCACCACCATGCGTTCTAAGTTCTCTTTGCTCTGCATGCGTAAGTCTTCAACTTGGGTTCCGCCGCTTTTCCACGCTTTGTGAAATTCTTCAATCAGCCAACGTTTTTCGTAGTAATCGAGAATACACTTGGCATCTTCTTTTGTTTTCACTGGCTCTGAGGTCAGAATGTGCCAGCTCAAGCCGTCATGATTTCCCGTTTCTTGACAACCGACATAGTACAGCGGGACAGCGTCACCGATTTTATTTGCAGGGATTTTTACGGTCACAGCCGCATAACGAACTTCGCAGTGTGCATCACGCGCTTTTCGTCCCCCTTTTTGCCTAACCTGAACCGTTCTCGTATCCGCATACGCCAAAGCGCCACTGTATTGATAAAGCTTTTCGGCACTTTCTTCTATGCAGCGGCTTTGCATAGAGCGGACGACAAAACGCTGATGATTTGAGACCTTGTAGG
>NZ_NKHR01000103.1:0-772 GCF_014467285.1 Xenorhabdus sp. PB62.4
GGAAACAAGCCAAATATCACTGGCGACGTTTTATCACCTGGACTCAAGATACCATGGAGTATGAGCTAAATACGTTATTGGAAGGTTATGGTGATCAATTTGCAATTAATTTTTCTTGAGCACTTAACATACAATCACCATGGTAGCTAATTTATTAGTGGAGGATTGGTATGGAAAAGTTTACTGATAAATTAATTAGCCTCGATAGATTTCTTTTACGGATAGTGCGTTTCCTTTTGCACGCATTTATTATCTTTTTGATCGGCATTATTCCAGGCGTATTGGGATTTTTCTTGATTGAAAGCCATGCCATACCTGATGCAATATTGAATTCTGTTTCAATGATTGGAACTCAAAATTTGCACATTGAGCCAGTCAGTATGCTGGGAAAATATTTTGCAGCCATTTATGGACTATTCCTTCAGGCTATCTTTTTCATCGCTGTTGGGATGGTAGTGACGCCTTTTGTCCATCGAATACTGCACAATTGGCATATTGATGATGATGAAGATGAGGATGCACGAGATAAATAATTTATCGTTTATTTGTATTTTCATTTTTAAGCTGCAATTTTAGAGCTATTAGTTATTATTTATATAACGCGCTAAAAATCGGGGGAATTATCAGGGCGGGATTCCACTTTGTATTAAGTTTAATCAAATATAAGCTGACTACGGAATTCCGCTGACCACATTGCTCTTCGGCGTTTAGCGGCCTGACTGTCCTTTATACTGGTATTTTGTTTAATCACATTTAATGCAATTCGATTAAA
>NZ_NKHR01000104.1:0-741 GCF_014467285.1 Xenorhabdus sp. PB62.4
TCACCATGTCCGCTGGGAGCGCCGGCATGTCAGCAGCTTAACCGTGCGCTTTGACTCCCCGTGGGCACCGCCTTCGGCCGAGCTGATGGGGGAGCTGTCATCGGTCTTTGACTGTGAAATCCGCCACTGGTACAGCGGATTGTCAGGCCAGCTCAAAGGTTACGATTGCTATGACCAGGGCGAGCATGTGGACAGTGGTCACGGGCCGTCAGGACGGGAGAACCGACCTGCGCTTTATCTGGTCAACGATGACAAGCGGGATGTGAACCTGCCCGTGCCGGCCATCGCGGTTGGGCAATAGCCCTTCGTTTAACGCATCATCAATTTATTTTTTATCTTCACTTCAACCGAAAGGGAAAACATTTTCCCTTTTCGGAACGTGTTCTCCTTTTTATTGTTACGCAAGGAAAACACGTTATGGCATCACAGCCGGATCACCAAAAAGAGTTTATTTCTCTGTTTAACCAGACGGCGCGTTACCACCGTCGTTATCAGGTTTTTCAGGATTTTTGTAATTGCGTGATGGCAGCAATACATAATAGGTACTGTTACAGCGAGGAGCTGGAGCAGTATTACCTGAAAACTATCAACAAGTACGAACGGGAGGATGTTGACCGAATTGTAGAACTCTTTTCCTATACCGTGCTGGGGCTGGCGCAGGAACCCGGTGATTTTCTGGGCAGTGTGTTTATGCAGCTTAATTTGGGTGATAAAGCACTTAACCAGTTTTTTACCCCCTGG
>NZ_NKHR01000105.1:0-717 GCF_014467285.1 Xenorhabdus sp. PB62.4
CAAATTGCTTTCACTGTGGCCGGAATGACGAAATGGCTTCACCGTCAGGGGTTCAGCTATAAGAAACCGATGGGCGTCCCTCATAAATTTGATGCGGATAAACAGCAACAATTTATTGAGGCCTACAACGCGCTGAAAGAGGGCCCCGGTCAGAATGAACCCATTCTGTTTATTGATGCGGTGCATCCCACACAGTCCACAAAATTAAGTTATGGCTGGATGAAAGCAGGAAAGAAGCATGTCAAAGTGGTCGCCACCACAGGCAGCCGCACCCGCCTTAATATTATGGGCGCACTCAATTTACAGCGAATTGAAGAGACCCTTATTCGTGAATATCCGAGTATTAATGAGAGAAGTGTGGCTTATTTTTTTGGTGCAATCAGGGAGACCTATCCTCTTTCGCAAAAACTCCACATTATTCTGGATGGGGCAGGTTATCACCGGACAAATTTGGTGAAAGATATCGCTGAAGTTTTCAACATGGAATTACATTACTTACCGCCCTACAGTCCGAATCTCAATCCCATAGAACGATTATGGAAGTACGCGAATGAGCAGGTACGAAACAATGTTTATTTCCCGGATGCAAAAACGTTCCGTGAAGCACTTCGCCGCTTTTTTCATATTACCTTGCCAGAAAAAGCGAAAGAGTTGACTACCCGACTGACTGATAACTTTCAGATTCTAAGACCTGCATCTTCAAGTTAAGTGCGTATA
>NZ_NKHR01000106.1:0-712 GCF_014467285.1 Xenorhabdus sp. PB62.4
CCGCTGGGACACCCAAAACCAGCTCACCCACTGCGAAACCCCGGATGGCTCGCGCTGGCATTATCGCTACGATGCGTTTGGGCGGCGAATTCGTAAACTGAAAGTGCACGATGGTAAACTGGCAAAGGCTAATTTACAGTTGTGGCTGGCAGGCAAACCGGATTTAGCGCCGAGAGCGGATGCCATCATGGGGCAGGATTACCTGTGGAGCGGCGACCAGCTTATTGAGGAAACGCCGGTTTATGCCGATGGTACATTGGCAGAAGATCAGCGTATCCGCTGGTTATATGAACCCGGATCATTAACGCCATCAGCCCGTTTTGAGAAAGGCAAGCTGCACTATATCGTGAGTGACCATCAGGGTACGCCGCGCGAAATGTTGTCCGAGGAGGGAGTACTGGTCTGGGCGCAGCGGCTGACGACCTGGGGTAAAGCGGAACGTTTTCAGGTCATCGCCTCCAATAACCCGGATTATCATGTAAACTGTAACCTGCGGTTTGCCGGGCAATTTGAGGATGAAGAGTCAGGGCTTTACTATAATCGGTTCCGGTATTATTCGCCGGAGACCGGGCAGTATCTGACGCCAGACCCCATCGGGCTGAAAGGCGGCCTTAATCCTTATGGCTATGTGCATAACCCCTCTAATTGGATCGACCCCTATGGGTTGGCAGGTGGATTTGGCAATAAAGGAGATAATGGGGATACCGTCACA
>NZ_NKHR01000107.1:0-709 GCF_014467285.1 Xenorhabdus sp. PB62.4
CTGTCTCTTCTACACAAATCCCTCGATTGAATCGAGGGATATTTTTGAACCTTTTTCTGCCTGGCTGATCTCAACAAGAAATACCACGTTGAGGTAACGTATGATGTTTTCTACAAACACTGAGCAATGGGCAAAAGAAACTTTTCAATATGCCGATTTAGGGGATAGTCGCCGCACTAAGCGACTGGTCAAGCTTGCTTCTTCTCTTGCAAATCATTTAGGACAGTCTCTCGTGCAGTCTTTAAAATCACCTGCTGATATCGAAGCCGCTTATCGTTTCACTCGTAATCAAGCTATTAATCCTCACGCTATCGCAGAAGCTGGCTTTGTCGCCACTGCTGAGCAGGTTAAGCACTATGATTGCCTCCTCGCTCTTGAAGATACGACCTCGCTGGAATTTACCCACCCTACGGTTCGAGATGAGATGGGGCACACCACATCCAATAAACGTTCCAGAGGTATGCATGCGCATTCCGTTTTGCTCTTTGCGCCTGATAAGCAGCAGGTTATTGGGCTCATTGAACAAGCTCGTTGGACGAGAGACCTTCAAGCTTACGGGCAAAATCAACATCATGCGAGCAGAGCTTACAAAGACAAAGAAAGCTATAAATGGGAACGGGCTTCACGCGCAATGGAAACCCGCCTCGGTGCTGACATGCGGAAAGTTATCTCTGTCTGTGACCGAGAAGCGGATATTATTGAGTATCTG
>NZ_NKHR01000108.1:0-708 GCF_014467285.1 Xenorhabdus sp. PB62.4
GGTCACGTATTCAATCCGTTGATGGTGGTATATAATTCCCCTTTTTTCGGAGAAATTAAATGGCGATGATTGAAGTAAAATGTCGATTTTGCCAACGAACAGAATTCGTCAAAAAGCACGGTAAAGGCGATGCGGGACATCAACGCTATCGTTGTTTATCCTGCAAACGAACCTTTCAACTTGAGTACGCCTATCGCGCATGCCAGGCAGGAATTAAAGAACAAGTCGTTGATCTTGCTATGAACAACTCAGGTATTCGTGATACTGCCCGTGCATTACATATCAGTATCAATGCTGTAATACGTGTTTTAAAAAACTCAAACCGCGATGTGTAACAACACTTCCACTGGAGAATGTCAACGTTCAGCTCATCTGTGAAGTTGATGAAATATGGTCATTTGTCGGGAATAAAAAATACCAACGCTGGCTATGGTATGCTTGGGAACCTCGACTAAAGCGTATCATCGCTCACACGCTTGGAAGGCGGAGCAAGAAAACGCTTAAAAAGCTTCTGAAAAAATTATCGCGATTCAATGTTGCTTTTTGGTGTACCGATAAGTTTAAAGCTTACAATATGTTGCCTGAAAATACACACCTCGTCGGGAAAAGTTTCACGCAACGTATCGAGCGTGAAAATCTTACACTTCGCAACAGAATTAAACGATTGAATCGTAAAACACTCGGCTATTCAAAATCCCCTGAGATGCA
>NZ_NKHR01000109.1:0-702 GCF_014467285.1 Xenorhabdus sp. PB62.4
GTTCAGACGATTATTGCAGTGTTATGGTATTAAACAAAGCCTGAGCCGGCGTGGAAATTGCTGGGATAACAGCCCGATGGAACGTTTTTTCCGGAGCTTAAAAAGCGAATGGGTTCCTTTGGCGGGATATGCAAATTTTAGAGAAGCTTACCATTCTATTATCCAATACATAACAGGTTATTACAGCCAGCTTCGTCCTCACTGGTATAACAATGGGTTAACGCCCAATGAGTCAGAACAATTATTTTGGAAAAACGCTAAGCCAGTGACCAATTTTTGTTGACCATAACAGTTGGGGCGGGGGAGGTAAAAGCGGAGGCCGCAGGCCGACCTGCCTACAGCGTTGTTAGCCTGGGCCAGGTCAGGCAGCTAATGAAGGCGCAGGTGAGATGCCGGATGTGGCACGGTGTTCCGGTTCGGCGCGGTTTTGGGCAGGCATAGGCTCCGGTGCTGACAGCAGAAGGCGCCAGCCTTGTGCGGTGCACCCCGCGATGCTGACAGCGGGGGCGCCAGACATAATGCAGATTAGGCGATGTGAGCCGCTCTTCGGGGCTGGGCGGAACACGGTGGCGGCACGGCGAATTTCGCATAATCTCCCTGCATTATGTTAAATGGGCTTTGGGCAGCCGGCACACAGTGATTGGGGACACCGTGGCCGCCGCGGCCCATTGCCCATTTACCCCCGCCGGCACCGCTGCTTCC